>NZ_RAWG01000119.1 GCF_003611735.1 Corallococcus sicarius
CGTACGCCTTGCGCACCAGCTCCGAGCAGTACATCGCCTCGTCCCCCCACCCGAAGAGCGCGTCGTAGGGCTTGCCCAGGTGCCGCTTCGCCTCCGCCACCACCCGCAGCTTCGCCGCCTCCTCCACCCCCGTGGGCCGCAACACCAGCAGCCGCCCCTTCACCCCGCGCGCCTTCCACTGCGCGAACGGCGTGCGCTTCACCGGCTGGACCGCCTCCACCACGAACGCCCCCTCGGACGTCACCTCCACCAGCCCCACGTGCGACAGCGGGCTGTGCGTCGCCACCTGGATGGCCTTCGACTGCTGCGATCTCGACGTCTGGAACACCACGTCCCCCGTCCGCACCTTCTGCGCCACGCCCGCGGCCTCGGGCTTTCGCGGCGCCGCCTCCACACCGCGGGCGCCCAGCCACACCCCGCCCACCACCATGCCCACTCCCAGCCACACTCCCCGCCCTCGCAATGCCATCCGCCTGTCCTTTCCAGTGTTTGCCTGCGTCCTCCCCCTTACTGTGCAGACAAGAGGCCACCCGCTGCTTCCGTGTCTTCCTTCACGGCCGTAGCAAATGGTCATTGCCGACCCAGCCCGGGGTCGGATTGTGGTAAAGCTGGGGAGGCTGTTTATTTCAGTGATTCAGGAATAATGTGCAATGGCGTAAGAATTCGGGCAGAGTGATGGAATTGAAAGCCGGGGCCGAAGGAAGGGCGCCGGAAGAGGGGGGATACCGGAGGACTCCGACGTGATCGCATCGACTGCTCCCATCCGCTGCCTGCTCTATCCCTCGTTGGGGGAGATCCGGGAGCATGTCCGCGTGGAGTTGTTCGCGCGGGCCCTGTCGGAGCGGCTGGGCCGGCCGGTGGTGATGACCATCGCCCCGACCTACGAGGCGCTGGAGGCGGAGCTCGCCGCGGGCCGCGTGGACATGGCCTGGGGCACCGCCGAGCAGTGCAACGCCTTCGAGCCGCAGGCCCGGGCGGTGCTGCGCGCGGTGCGTTCGGGCAGCTGGCACTACCACTCCGCGCTGGTGTGCCGCGCGGACGCGCCCCTCACCCTGGAGACGCTCCAGGGCACGCGCGTGGCGTGGGTGGCGCCGCGCTCCACCGGTGGGCACCTGCTGCCGCTGCGCGACCTGGAGTCGCGGGGACTGCGCCCCGGCACGCTCTTCTCCGAGCAGCGCTTCCTGGGCACCTACCGCAAGGCGCTGGATGCGGTGATGCGCGGCGAGGCGGACGTGACCGCCATCTTCTCCAACCACACCGACGCGCTCGCCATGCGCGCCACGCTGACGTCGTACCTGGGCGAGGACGCGTCGCGGCTCACGCCCTTCCACTTCACCACCTCCACGCTCGCGGACGGCCTCATCCTCACGAAGCGCCTGTCGGAGGAGGACACGGCGCAGCTCATCTCCGTCCTCACCCGGATGAACACCGACGGGGCGGGCCTGGAGATGCTCATGGGGCCCTTCCGGGTGGAGGGCTTCATCCGCTCGCCCGGCCCCAGCGCGCCCGTGTCCTGCCCGCGCCCCTCGAACGGCGCCGAGTACGTGGCCGGAGAGCTGGACACCGAGGGCCGCTGCCTGCGGCTGTGGTCCCCGTCCGGCCGGGCCTTCGGCCGCGACGTGCGCGACGTCGAAGGGCGCAAGCTGGACGAGGCGCTGGGCTCCGAGGCGAGCGAGCCCCTCATGTCCCTGGTCCGCGCCGTGACCCGGGGCGGCTCCGACGGACGGCTGGAGTACCGGCTCACCGTGGACGGCGAGGAGAAGTTCTACGCGGCGGAGGTGACCCCCTGCGCCCCCGCTCCGTTCGACAGCGGCGTGCGCCTGGGCCTGCTGGTGCGCGACGTGTCCGGGATGCGGTCGCTGGAGGATCCGCTGTACCGGCTGGCGTCGTTCCCGCTGCTGCACCCGGAGCCGCTGCTGGAGCTGGGCATGGACGGGGCGCTGCGGTACGCGAACCCCGCCACCCACGTGGCGTTCCAGGATCTGGTGGAGCGCGGCCCCACGCATCCGCTGGTGCACGCGGCGCTCACCTGGGCCTGGCGGGGCATGCCTCCGGGCGAGCCCGCGCCCACGGTGCACCTGGATGGCCGCTACTGGGAGCTCGCCGTCGCGCAGCTGTGGGACCCGCCGGGCCTGCGCGTGTTCGCGCGCGACGTGACGCTGCGCAAGCAACTGGAGGCGAAGCTGTTCCAGGCGGACCGGCTGTCCGCGCTGGGGTCGCTCGCGGCGGCGGTGGGCCATGAGATGAACAACCCGCTGGCCTTCGTGCTGGCGAACCTGTCCTTCGTGCGCGAGGAGCTGGAGCGCCTGAAGCAGCCGCTGCTCATCGGCGAGGCCGTGCCGCGGGGCGACCTGGACGGCATCATGGAGGCCCTGGGCGAGACGGTGGAGGGCGCCACCCGGCTCAAGCACATCGTGCAGGACCTGCGCACCCTGTCGCGCAAGCCGCCGGAGCACCGCGCCCGCGTGGCCGTGCAGCCCGTGCTGGAGAACGCGCTCAAGCTGCTGCGCGGAGAGTTGGTGCACCGCGCGCGGCTGGAGCGCGACTTCCACGACGTGCCCACCGTGGACGCGGACGAGGCGCGCCTCACCCAGCTCTTCCTCAACCTGCTGCTCAATGCCGTACAGGCCATGGATCCGCAGGACGCCGCGCGCAACGTGCTGCGCGTCGCGGCCTACACCAGCGAGGACGGCGCGGTGGTGGTGGAGGTGCAGGACTCCGGCAAGGGGCTGCCGCCCGACCTGCTCGCGCGCATCTTCGAGCCGTTCGCCGCGGCGCGCCCCAGCAGCACCGGGCTGGGCCTGTCGGTCAGCCACACCATCGTCACCGACCTGGGTGGCACGCTGCGCGCGGAGAGCCGCGAGGGGCGGGGCACGCTGCTCACCGTCACGCTGCCCGCCGCCGTGCCCGTGGCCGACCCGCAGTCCCTACGCGTCGGGTAGCCGCGCGCGCTCCAACGGAACCTCCAGCCGGGGCGTGTAGCGGCCGCCCGCGCTCTCGAAGAGCACGAGCCGGTCCACGCGCCCCTCGCCCCAGGACTCCGTCGCGAGCGCGCGCGTGCACGCCAGCAGCGCCGCGTCCCCGCGAGGCTTCTTCGCCCGGGCCAGGGTCAGGTGCGCGGTGTACTCGGGGTGTTCCTGCGTGAAGCCCAGCGGCTCCAGGGCCCGGGCCACGTCCGCCTGGAGCGCCTTCAGCGCGGCGGTGTCTCCGCGCACGTCCGCCCAGAGCACGCGCGGGTGCGTGGCCGCGCCGAACGTCCCGCCCCCGGCCACGGTCAGCGCGAACGGCGCATGGAGCGGCCCCAGGGGTGTCAGCGCGGCCTGGAGCAGGGGCAGGCGGGCGGGGTCCACGTCCCCCAGGAACAGCAGCGTCAGGTGCACGCCCTCCGGCCGCACCCACTTCGCGTCCGGCGCGTGGGCCCTCAGGCGCTCGATGCCCCGCTCGACCTCGGCGGTGAGCGACGCTCCCAGCGTCACGGCGGTGAACAGACGCATCGCGGTGCTCCTCCGGGCTCCGGGCTCCAACGTCCTGCGGCTTCGCTGCTGCAAGGCTTGCCATCCGCGGCGCCAGAAGCCAGCGGCCCTGCGGGTGACTTCGACGCCGCTCACTCCACGGCCCAACCTTCGCGGCTCAGCGCGCAGCCGTGCGTGGCCTCTCGGGCACTTCGATGACGCTCAGGGCGTGCGCGTCCGGCGGACCGGCCACAGGGCGTACGCCCAGGCGGGCAGGAAGACGAGCAGCTCCACGAGGCTCACGTACAGGCCTCGCGCGGTCAGCATGCCCGCGCCGATGGGCGCCACCGGCAACGGCCGCACCGGGGCGAAGATGCGCGCGTCGGAGAACGGCCAGTAGAGCGCCGCGCCCAGCCCGCCGTCGGTGAGCGTGTCCAGGATGCCGTGGCTGCCCACCGCCAGGAACGTCAGCAGCCCCCAGCGCGTCGCGGACTCGCCCTTCCACCGCGCCAGTGCCGCCACCGCGAGCGCCACCGCGCCCGCGAAGACGAACGAGTGCGACGCGCCGCGATGCCCCCACGGCGCCGCGTAGGGGATGCGCAGCGCGAACGCCACCACGTCCGCGTCCGGCAGGAGCGCCAGCAGCGACAGGAACCCCATCAACGCCACCCGCCGCTTCCAGGATGCGGAGCCTGCCTCGAAGCGCCCCAGCGCCATGCCCACCGCCACATGCCCGATGCTCGCCATGCGCCGGACCCTAACGCAGCCCGGCCCTCGCCTGGAGAGGGTCCCACGCGTGGAGTAGCGTCCGGGCCCATGGGGCCCCTGTTCTCCCGCTTCCGTGTCGAGTCCACCCTCCAGCACCGCCTGGACGAATGGCGCGCGGACGTGGGGGCGTGGCTCAACGGGCTGCGCGTGGGCGCCACGGCGGCGTGGCTGCTCCTGGCCTCCCTGGACGACTGGCGCGTGTCGCGCGCGGTGCTGGGCGGCTACATCGCGCTCGCGGTCCTGCTGTGGGCGGGCGCGCGCCGGGTGCCGGCCCTGCTGCGGTGGCCGGCGCTGGGCGTGGCGCTCATCGACATGCCGCTCATCTACTTCCTGCAATCACAGTCCATCCAGGGCTCCGCCAACGGCGTGCCCGCCGCGCTGCTGACCATGGGCGTCTACATGGTGCTCGTGGTCGTCGTGTCCATGGTGACGCTGTCGCGGCTCGTCGTCGTGGCGGCCACGGCGCTGGGCATCGCGGGGGCGGCGCTGCTGACCCTGGAGGCGGGCCTGGCGGCCTCCCAGTTCCTGCCCGGCATGGTGCTGGTGATGGCGCTCGCGTCCGCGGTGGCCTTCTTCGTCAGCCGCACGGTGCTGGGGCTGGTGACGGACGTGGTGCGCGAGGAGATGCAGCGCGAACGGCTGGGCCGCTTCTTCTCCCCGGAGGTCGCCCGCCGCATCTCCGAGAAGGGCCCCGACGGCGAGGCCGGCGAACACCGCGAGGTGACGCTGCTGTTCTCCGACATCCGCGGCTTCACGTCGCTGTCGGACCGGATGGACAGCCCCCAGGTGGTGGCGCTGCTCAACGAATACCTGTCGCGCATGGTGGAGGTGGTGTTCCGCCACGGCGGCACGCTCGACAAGTTCCTGGGCGACGGCCTCCTCGCGTACTTCGGCGCGCCCCTGGAGCAGCCCGGCCACCCCACCGCCGCGGTGTCGTGCGCGCTGGCCATGCTGGAGGCGCTGGAGGTCCTCAACCAGGAGCGCGCCGCGCGCGGCGAAGCGGTGCTGCGCATCGGCGTGGGCGTGCACACCGGGCGCGTGGTGGTGGGCGCCGTGGGCAGCGAGCAGCGCCGCGAGTACACCGTCATCGGCGACGCGGTGAACCTGGCCAGCCGCATCGAGGGGCTCACCAAGAAGGTCGGCACCCCGGTGCTCGTCTCCCACGCCACGCGCGAGCGCTGCGGGGACGCCTTCGACTTCGAGGCCGCCGCGCCGCTGCCCGTCGCGGGCAAGCCGGAGCCGGTGGCCACCTTCCTGCCGAAGAAGCGCACCCTGCCCGTCGCGGGCGGAGTGGGCTGAAACGACACAGGGGCCGGGAGGAACACCTCCCAGCCCCCGCGGTGTCCGTCAGCGCTGGCTGTCGCTCAGTACGCCTTGGAGAACACGATGCGGCCCTGCGACGGGTTGCCCGTCATCACGCACTTGCCCGGCTCCTGCTTGAGGCTGAACGGGCGGCAGCGGGTGGTGAGGCCCGTCTCCTCCTTGATGCGCGCCTCCGTCTTCGCGTCGCCGTCCCAGTGCGCCAGCAGGAAGCCGTCGTCCGCCTTCGCCTTCAGCTCCTCGAAGGAGTTGACCTCGAAGGTGTGCGCGTCGCGGAAGTCCTTGGCCTTCTTGAACAGGTCCTTCTGCATCTGGTCCAGCATCGCCTGGACCTTGGTGACGGCCTCGTCCAGCGGGACGAACTCCTTCTGGCGCAGGTCGCGGCGGACCATCACGCAGGAGCTCTTCGCCAGGTCCTTGGGCCCCAGCTCGATGCGCACGCACGTGCCGGTCAGCTCGTGCTCGTTGTACTTGAAGCCCGGCGTCTTCGTCTCGTCGTCGTCCACCACCACGCCCAGGCCCGCCTTGCGCAGGTCCGCGGCCAGCGCGTGCACCTTCTCCAGCACCTGCGCCTTCTCCGCCTCGGGCGCCTTGCCGCCAATGCCCACGGGGATGATGACCACGTGCGTGGCCGCCAGCTTCGGCGGCACGATGAGGCCCGCGTCATCCGAGTGCGTGAGGATGAGCCCGCCGATGAGGCGCGTGGAGGAGCCCCACGACGTCTGCCACACGTGGTGCTGCTGACCGTCGCGGCCCTGGAACTGGGTGTCGAAGGCCTTGGCGAAGTTCTGGCCCAGGTTGTGGCTGGTGCCGGCCTGGAGCGCCTTCTTGTCCTGCATCATCGCTTCGATGCTGTACGTGCGCAGGGCGCCGGCGAACTTCTCCGACTCCGTCTTGCGGCCGGGCAGCACCGGCATCGCCATGTAGTCCTCCGCGAACGTGCGGTAGACCTCCAGCATGGTGAGCGTGCGCTTCTCCGCGTCCTCCTCCGTCTCGTGGCAGGTGTGGCCCTCCTGCCAGAGGAACTCCGTGGTGCGCAGGAACAGGCGCGTGCGCATCTCCCAGCGCATCACGTTGGCCCACTGGTTCAGGAGCAGCGGCAGGTCCCGGTAGCTTTGAATCCACTTGGAGAAGCTGCGGTTGATGATGGTCTCCGACGTGGGCCGGATGACATAGGGCTCCTCCAGCTTCTGGCCACCCGCGTGGGTGACGATGGCGAGCTGGGGGTTGAAGCCCTCGACGTGCTCCGCCTCCTTCTTGAGGTAGCTCTCCGGGATGAGGAGCGGGAAGTAGGCGTTGCGCACGCCCTCGTCCTTGAACATCTTGTCCATCACCCGCTGGATGTTCTCCCACAGCGCGTAGCCGTTGGGGCGGATGACCATGCAGCCCTTCACGTCCGAGTAGTCAGCGAGCTTCGCCTTCTGGATCAGGTCGACGTACCACTCGGAAAAGCCCTTCTCGCGGGGCGTGAGCTTCTCGGCCATGTGCTGGGCACCTTGCTAGGGGATGGAAAGAGGGGGTTGCCTACGCTGGGATGTTCCAGAAATCAACGCCGGACCGTGCCCGGACTCGTCCCCTGAACGCCGCCCGTGCTTGAAGCCAGACCCTCCATGACGACCCTCCCTGACGCTGCCCCCCGGAAGCTCACCGACGACCTGCATGTCTTCGACGCCTCGTTCCGTCTGGCGGGCATGGACCTGGGCGGCCGCATGACGGTCATCCGCCTGCCGGACGGCGGACTGTGGGTGCACTCGCCCGTCGCCTTCACGCAGGAGCGGCGGGCGGCCGTGGAGGCGCTGGGCAAGGTGCGCTTCCTCGTCGCCCCCAACCTCTTTCACCACGTGCACCTGCCGGACTGGGCCGCTGCGTTCCCCGACGCCCGGGTGGTGGCCCCCTCCGGGCTGCGCGCGAAGCAGCCGGCGCTGCGGATCGACCAGGAGCTGGACGACACGCCGGACCCCGCCTGGGCGCCCGTGCTGGACCAGATGCACGTGCGCGGCATGCCCCGGGTGAACGAGTTCCTCTTCTTCCACCGGCCGTCCCGCACGGTGCTCGTCACCGACCTGGCCTTCCACTTCCACCGCGCGGATTCGCTGCCCTTGAAGCTGTACCTCAAGGCCAACCGCGCCTGGAAACGGCTGGCGCCCACGGTCCTCGAACGCCTGCTCATGCAGGACAAGGAGGCCGTGCGCGCCTCCCTCCAGCGCGTGCTCCGCTGGGACGTGGAGCGCGTGGTGGTGTGCCACGGCGAGGTGCTGGAGCGCGGCGGCCACAAGGCGCTGCACGACGCCTTCTCCTGGCTGTAGGGCAAGGTACTTCCTGCCCTGATGGGAGGAGCAAATGTCGCCTGCTGCACTCCTCGCCGCACTGCGCTAGAAGAGGGGCCCCTCGTCTTTCCTGGTTTCCCCCTCCAAGAGGTTTATTCCATGCGGTCGATCCTCCCCTCTGTTGGTGCCGTGGCGTTGTGCCTTGTCGCGGGCTCCGCGTTCGCCAACTCCACCGGCATCTCCGGGCGCAGCGGCAAGGAGGGCGTGTCGTGCGCCACCTGCCACACCGCCGGCGCCGCCGCCCCCACCGTGACGCTGGAGGGGCCTGCCGCGCTCACCGCGGGCCAGACGGGCAACTACGCGCTGATCATCACCGGCGGCCCTGGCGTGAAGGCGGGCTTCAACGTGGCGACGGGCGGCGTGGACGGCGCGACGCTGACCGCGGGCGCGGGCTCGAAGCTGGTGAACGGGGAGCTGACGCACTCGCTGCCCAAGGCCTTCGTCAACGGCGCTCCGGTGCGCTTCGACTTCACGCTGGTGGCGCCGGCCACCAACGGCACGCTCAAGGTGTTCGGGGCGGGCAACTCCGTGAACGGCGACAACGAGAAGACGGGTGACGCGCACGCCAACGCCACGCTGGACGTGGTCATCACGGGCGGCAAGGACCCGGTGACGCCTGGGGAGGAGGACGAGGGCGGCTGCTCCGCGACCTCCGGCGCGCCGCTGGTGATGGGCGCGGTGCTGGCGCTGCTGGCCGCGCGCCGCCGCCGCGCGGGCTGAACGCCCCCGAAGCGCCGCCGCTTCCGGCTGGAGGGGAGCCCGGTTGCTCTCCTGCCATGCCCCGGGGGGTGGGACGACAGCGCGAGGCCGCGCGACCTACCATCGCGCCCCTTGAGACGACCCGGCCCCCTCCTGACCCTGTTGCTCCTCGCGGGACCGCTTGCCTGTGCAACCGGTCCCGCGGTGCGTCCCACCCTGTCCTCGGGCGTCACCCCCGTCGCGGAGGCCCCCCGGCCCGCGCGGGAGGCCAGCGCCCTGCGGGTGATGACCTTCAACATCCAGTCTGGCCTGCGCGGCCTGGAGCAGGTGGCGGGCGTCATCCGCGCGGAAGGCCCGGACGTCGTCGCGCTGCAGGAGGTGGACGTGGGCTCCACCCGCGCGCGCGGGGAGGACCAGGTGGAGCGGCTGTCGGCGCTCACCGGCCTGAAGTACCGCGCGCACTTCGGCACCACGAAGCTGTACGGCGGCAGCTACGGCATCGCGCTGCTGTCGCGCCATCCGCTGGCGTCGCTGGCGCAGTACCCGCTGCCCACGCCCCGGGGCGCGGAGCCGCGCACGCTGGCGCACGCGGTGCTGGACGTGGACGGGCGCGAGGTGAGCGTCTACGCCACGCACCTCATCCGCCGGCCCTTCAACGGCGCCGCGCGCATCCGCCAGAGCGTCTTCATCGCGAACCTGCTCGCGAAGGACGCGCGGCCCCGGCTGCTGATGGGGGACCTGAACGACGACCCGGACTCGCGCCCGGTGCGGCTCTTGCGCCGCCAGCTCCAGGACGTGGCGAAGGTCACCCATTCGGGCGGTAGCGGCACCTACCCGCTGCCGCTGTTCCTGCCGACGCTGCGCATCGACTACGTGATGGCGTGCGGCGCCTTCACCCCCGTGGCCAGCCGCGTGCTGCGCGTGGGCGTGTCCGACCACTACCCGCTGGTGGCGGACCTGCGGCTCAAGCCCGTGGCGCCGGCCGCGGCGACCGCGGCCTCCGCGCCCTGACGGAAGCTCAGGCGGGCAGGGTGAAGCGGTAGAGGACCTCCAGGTCCCCCTTGCTGAAGCCCTTGAGGACCTCGTGGGGGATCTCCTTGCGGCCGCTCAGGTACGTCAGGCCCCCCGCGGCGAAGCCCATCACGGCCAGCTCGAAGTAGACGTGCGGCCGGGGCACGCCGGTGATGCGCAGGTCCAGCTGGGTGCCCTGCAGCTGCGCGGTCAGCTCGCCCTCGGTGAAGTAGCCCTTCCAGATGCCGGGCGTGAACAGGGCGAAGCGGCGGAAGTCGTCCTTGCCGAACATCGTCTTGAGCTGGCCCTGGCCGAGCGCGTACTCGGCGGACTTGATGCCGTATTGCCAGTAGGCCTTCGGGTCACCGGCGTAGAAGCGCTGCGTGAGGGCCTCGTTGAAGCGCAGGAACGAATCCGCCGGGATGCGCGTCACCGGCATGATGGGCTGCGCGAAGACCGGGTCCCGCTTCGCCTGCTCCGCGAGGAAGCTCTTCCACGCCGCCTCGCCGAAGGCCTGCACCGCCATGGTCTGCCGTGCCAGGAACGCGACGCCTTTGACATCCATCCGTAGGTCTCCCCATCCGTCCGGCCCTTTCGGGTTCGACGATGACCGGGCCGGGTCATTCCCTATTCTGTTCCTGCTCCGGCTCCCGGGCGATACGCATTGCGCAAATTCAATGGGTCGTCCGCAAGGTCGCATTCGTCGCGGTGAGAGAACCTGTTGTCGCGGACACACTGCTTCAGTGTCCCCGTATCCAGGGCTAGGTTTCCGTGCGTGCGACCTCTTGCGCTGCTCTCCAGGCCCGGCCGCGTGCGCCGGGGCGTGCTCGTGGCGGCAGGCGTGCTGACGGGCGGTGTGTTCGGGCTGGCGTGGTGGGTGGACCGCTTCGGCCGGCGCGAGCACGCGGGCATGGCGGACGCGCTGGTGGTGCTGGGCGCGCGGGTGCTGCCGGGCGGCGTGCCCTCCGGTTCGCTGGTGGCGCGCGTGGAGCAGGCGGCGGCGCTCTATCACCGGGGCGTGGCGCCGTGGCTGGTGTTGTCCGGCGGCGTCGGGGCGCATGCGCCGTCCGAGGCGCGGGTGATGCTCGCGCTGGCGGTGGAGGCGGGCGTGCCCTCGTCCGCGTGCGTGTTGGAGGAGGAGAGCCATTCCACCGAAGGCAACGCGCGCTTCAGTGTGCGACTGCTGCGGGAGCGGGGAGCGCGCCGCGTGGTGGTGGTCTCCGACCCGTATCACCTGCTGCGCGCGCGGCAGTGCTTCCGGCGCGAGGGGCTGGAGGTGGCGACGAGCCCCGCGCCCATCGCGGGGCGGATGCGCGCGGCGGACCGGTGGTACTGGACGGTGCGCGAGGCGTTCGCGCTGCTGCTGCGTCCGCGCCTGCTGCTGGCGCGGGCGCCCGCTGGGGGCGTGGACGGGCCGGGGGCCTGACGTCCAGGCGCCGTTCAGGTGTCCTTCGGGGGAGCCTCTGGCGCGGGGGCGTCCATCTTGAGGAGCACCTTCTCCATCACGCGGAAGAGGGCCTGGCGGTCCTCGGTGTCGAGCATTCCCAGCACCACGCCCATGGCACGGTGCATGGAGCGGTCGAGCTTGGTGAAGGTCTGCCGGCCCTTGTCGGTGAGGCGGCAGCGCACGACGCGCCGGTCGGCTTCGCCGCGCTCGCGCTGCAGGTGGCCTTCGCGCTCCAGGCGGTCCACCACGCCGGTGACGGTCTTCTCGGTGACGCCCAGCCGCTTGGCGAGCTCGCCCATGGTGAGCGTTCCGTCCAGGCCCAGCCACAGGAGCGCGTGCACCTGGGGCGGTGTGAACTGGAGCTGCTCGCACGTGCTGGCGATGGGGTCGCGAAGCGAGCGGCGACGCCCCAGCGAGAACATCAGCTCTTGCATGCGGTCGACATCCGCCGCGAGCGATTCACCCTCCTCTTTATGGATATTCCGGGACACGGAGTATTCATTAGCGGCGAGGTGGGGTCGGGTCAACTTGTAGTCTCGCATCGTGGGCATTTGAGAGGTGCGGGTGATGCGGCTTTCCTGGTTGGGGCTCCTGGCGGCGGTGTGGACGGTGAGCGCTCGGGCGGACGAGGTATGGGTGTTCGCGGCGGTGAGCACCACGGAGGCGCTGGAGGGTTTGGCTCCCGCGTTCCAGCAGGTGAGCGGGCACCGGGTGCGGTTCGCCTTCGGGGCTTCGAGTGACCTGTCACGTCAGGTGGTGGCGGGTGCCCCGGCGGATGTCTTCCTCTCCGCGGACGTGGCGAAGTTGGACGGGGTGGAGCGCGCGGGGCTCGTGCAGGCGGGGTCGCGGGTGGAGCTCGTTTCGAACCGGCTGGTGGTCATCGTCCCGGCGGCTTCGCGCGTGGTGGTCGCGGGGCCCGCGGGGCTGAAGGGCCTGCGGCGCGTGGCGCTGGCGGATCCGGCGGCGGTGCCCGCGGGGGTGTATGCGAAGGCGTGGCTGACGAAGGCGGGCGTGTGGACGGACGTGGCGCCGCGGGTCGTGCCGACGGTGGACGTGCGGGCCGCGCTGGCGGCGGTGGCGGCGGGACGGGTGGACGCGGGCGTGGTGTACGCGACGGACGCGGCGCAGTCGAAGAAGGTGCGCGTGGCGTTCACGGTGCCGGAGGGGGACGCGCCGCGCATCGTGTATCCGGTGGCGGCGCTGACGCGCGGCAAGTCGCCGGGAGGAGGGCTCGCGTTCGTGCGCTTCCTGAGGACCGAGGTCGCGCGCGAGGCGTTCCGGAGGGTGGGGTTCCTGGACGCGGGGCCGGGCGCGGCCGGGCCTGGAGCGACGCAGGACGCTGGAGTGGGCGCGGCGGGCGGCACTCAAGCAACGCCGGGCGTGGTGAAGGACCGGATGTCGGGTGACGCTGGGACGCGGCGAGGGACGCCGGATGCGGGCATGGAGCGGCCTTCACCGTGATGGAAGAGGGGCTGACCGGACTGGTCCTGTTCACGGTGGCGGTGGCGGCGCTGTCCACGGCGCTCATCCTGGTGCCGGGCGTGGCGGCGGCGTACGCGCTGGCGCGGTGGAAGGGACCGGGGCGGGGCGTGGTGGAGACCGTGCTGGCGCTGCCCCTGGTGTTGCCTCCGACGGCGGTGGGCCTGGTGCTGCTGGAGTTGCTGGCGCGGGACTCGGCGCTGGGCCGGCTGCTGGACACGCTGGGCGTGGAGGTCGTGTTCACGCCGAAGGCCGTGGTGCTGGCGAGCGCCGTGATGTCCTTCCCGCTGCTGGTGCGCTCGGCGCGCACGGGCTTCGAGGAAGTGGATCCACGGTTGGTGGCGGTGGCGCGCACGCTCGGCGATACGCGCGTGCGGGCCTTCTTCCGCGTGACGTTGCCGCTCGCGTGGCGCGGCGTGCTCACGGGCGCGCTGCTCGCGTTCTCACGGGCGCTGGGAGAGTTCGGCGCCACGGTGCTCGTCGCGGGCAACATGCCGGGCCACACGCAGACGCTGTCACTGGCCATCTTCCAGCGCACGCAGACCGGCCGTGACGCGGAGGCCTTGCAGCTCGCGGGCGTGGCGGTGGTCCTCGCGTTCGGGGTCATGTACGCGACGGAGTGGGTGACACGGCGGCGTGGCGCGCGGGGGCTCGCATGAGGGCTCATGCGTCCGCGATGACGGGACCGACGGGAGGCGCACGCCCGTGATGGAGCTCTCGCTGCGCCTGCCGCTGGCGCGCTTCACCCTGGACGTCGAGGCGCGCTTCGCGTCCGCGTCGGTGGCTGTGCTGGGACGTTCCGGCTCCGGGAAGACCTCGCTGCTGGAGGTGCTCGCGGGGCTGCGGCGCGGCGCCCGCGGCCGCGTGGTGGTAGGGGGCCGCGTGCTGCTCGACAGCGCCGCCGGCGTGGACGTGCCGCCCGAGCTGCGCCGCATGGGCTACGTGCCCCAGGACGCGCTGCTCTTCCCGCACCTCACCGCCGGCCAGAACGTGCGCTTCGGCGTGCGCGCCGGGCGACCGTCGCGCGTGGACGAAGCCGTGCACCTGCTGGAGCTGGAGCCGTTGCTGCACCGCTACCCCGTCACCCTGTCGGGAGGCGAGAAGCAGCGGGTCGCCCTGGCGCGAGCGCTCGCCACGGACCCCGCGCTGCTGCTGCTGGATGAGCCGCTGGCCGCGCTGGACGTCGCATTGAAGGAGCGCGTGCTGCCCTACCTGCTGCGCGTGCGCGACGAGGCCCACGTGCCCCTGCTGTACGTCACGCACCAGCTGGGCGAGGCGCGGGTGCTCGCCCACGAGGCCTTGCTGCTGGACGGTGGCGCGGTGCGCGCGGTCGGCCCCGCGGACAGGGTGCTGGGCCCGGCCGCGCGAGGCCTGCTCACCGGCGAACCCGAGGAGAACATCCTCGAGGGCACGCTGGAGCACCCCGAAGCCGGAGGCACGAGGCTGCGCATCACGGAAGCCCTGTCCCTCTGGGTCCCGGACGCGCCCGGGCTTCCCACGGGCACGCGCGCCGCCTACGCCGTCCCGGCCGAGGACATCCTCCTGTCCACGGGGCCGCTGACCGGCATCTCCGCGCGCAACGTGCTGGAGGGCACGGTGACGAAGCTGGAGGACGCCGGGGCAGGGGAGTGCGCGGCCCACGTGGACGTGGCGGGCGTGCGCTGGGTGGTGCGGCTCACGCAGACCTCCGTGCGAGAGCTGTCCCTCGCACCGGGCCTGCGCGTGTACCTCGCGGTGAAGTCCGCCGCCTGCCGCCGGCTCGCGCACCGCGGCTGATCAGCGCTTCTTCTTCGCGCCGCCGCCTCGCGCCGCCGGCTTCGCGTGGTAGCCGTCCACGAGCATCCCCAGCGAATGCGCCAGCGACATCGCCGTCTCCTGCGGGACGCGGGTGTCCTTCAACTTGTTGCGCGCCGGATCCAACAGGAGGCCCGTCGTGCCGGTGAAGTCGGTCCGGGTGAGGGTGCAGCCGCGGAAGTTGCTGCCGGTGAGGTCCGTGCCGGTGAAGTCCGCGTCCGTCAGGTCCATGTCGAAGAAGTTCGCCTCCTTCGCCACGCAGCGCACGAAGAGCGTCTGCCGCAGGCCCAGCCCCACGAACGAGCTGTAGGGCATGCCGCACTCCTCGAACGCCACCTCCGGGTTCGCGGCCACGCCCGTCCAATCAATGCCCATCAGCTTCGAGCCTTCGAAGCGCACGTCCCGCAGGCGGATGGAATTGAAGTTCGCGCGGGTGAGGTTGCAGCCCTTGAAGACGCAGACCTCCAGCAGGCTGTCCTTCCAGCGCCCCTCCTGGAACTGACAGTCCTGGAAGGTGCACCGGTAGAACTCCTTGCCGCTCAGGTTGACGCCCTGGAGGTCCAGGTCCCCGAACGTCTCGTTCTCGAAGGAGTCCTCAAGCTGGAGCCGCCGCAGCAGGGCGGCGGAGCTCTCTTCTTCCGGGGTCACGGGCGCACGGTCCTTCCTCACGGGGATGCCGAATCCGCCCGGACTTATACCGGGGGCCCGCTCCCGCCGCAGCCAGGATGACGCCCCACCGCGAGGACCCGGCGCCGTGCAGGCGCACCGGGTCCCCGCGAGTGCGAAGCTACTTCGCTACCAGTACCAGCACGCCCCGGCCGCACAGGCCATAGGTCGCGTTCTCGGCGCCCACGTCGTCCGCGGTGCCCGGGTTGAGCAGCACCTGGTTGGCGCCCCGGCTCTCGATCCACGAGCAGGTGTCCGTCACGCGGTACCACTTCCTGTTGGTGCCCGGCCACGGCAGCGTGAAGTTCACGTTGGCGGACCAGCCGTTGTAGGCGACGTAGATGGCGCCCACCGTCTCACCGGAGAACTCGGTGGCGTCGATGCGGTACGCGAGCGCGTGGTTCGCCGCGTCGTTGAAGTACGTCGCGTTGGGCACGGTGCCGTCAGGCTTGAACCAGCGGTGCTGCTCCATCACGTTCCCGTTGGTGTCCGACGCGCTGTAGAAGTTGAGCGGACGCAGCGCGGGGTGCGCCTTGCGGAACGCGATGAGGTTCTGGGTGAACAGGCGGAAGTTGGACTGGTCCGCGGTCCACGCGTAGTTCAGCCAGTTCTGGTTCGAGTCCAGGTTGTACACGTTGTTGTTGCAGCGCTGCGAGCGCAGGAACTCGTCGCCGCCGGTGATCATGGGCACGCCCGCGCTCAGCATCATGAACGCCAGCCCGTTGCGTGCCGCCTGCCGCTGCAACGTCGCGCTGCCGCCCTGGTCCCAGCTGTGGTTGCTGTCCTCGCCGCCGTCGGACGGGCCGTAGGGCCACGGCTGGTTGTTGTCCTTGCTGTTGCACGAGTACAGGTCCTTCAGGGTGAGGCCGTCGTGGGCCACCATGAAGTTCACCGACGCGGCCGGCTTGCGGCCGTCATCCCCATACAGGTCCGACGAGCCCGTGAAGCGCGTGGCCAAATGGCCCGGCGTCACCGCCTCACTGCCCATCTGGTTCTGGTCCTTGCGGAGGGTGTCGCGGAAGATGCCGTTCCACTCCTTCCACTTCGCCGGGAAGTTGCCCACCTGGTAGGAGTTGCCGCCAATGGCCCAGGGCTCCGCGACGAAGTCCGTGCCCGCGCCGCCTGTGTCCGGGCGCGGGTCCAACAGGGTGACAATCTTGTTGAGCGCCGTGCCCGCGTTGTCGCGGTTGTAGTTGAAGCCGCCGTGCTCGACGGTGTTGCCCAGCACCGACGCCAGATCGAAGCGGAACCCGTCCACGCCCAGCGTGTCCTTCCAGTACGAAAGCGAGTGGAGGATGACGTTCTGGGCCGTGGGATTGAACGTGTTGAAGTTGCCGCCCACGCCGGTGTTGTCCCAGTTGAACTGCCTGTCCGCCGTGAGGCTGTAGTACGTGGGGTTGTCCAGGCCCCGGTACGTCATGACGTTGTACGTGCTGGAGTCGCCGTTGATCCACGCCCCGCCTTCGCCGGTGTGGTTGTAGACGACGTCCACCATCACCTTGATGCCCGCGTCGTGGAAGGCCTTCACCATCGCCTTGAACTCACGCGTGGGGCCGCCCGGGCTCTTGTCACACGAATAGCGGCGGTCCGGCGCGAAGTAGCTGAGGTTCATGTAACCCCAGTAGTTGTCGCCCGTGGTGGAGGTGGCCGCGAAGTCGTTGTTGTCGTTGTCCGTCTCGTGCAGCGGCAGGAACTCCACCGCGGTGACGCCCAGCGCCGCCAGCTGCGCGGCCTTCTGGCCCGCCGTCTTGTAGGTGCCCAGACAGGCAGGGTCCAACCCGGAGCCGGTGTCCTGCTTCGTCAGGCCCCGCACGTGCACCTCATAGACGATGTCGTCCTTGAAGGCGCGCGTGGGCTTGGTGCCGGTGGAGACGGTCTCCGGCGGCAACACCACGCCCTTGGGCGCGAACGGGCCGCTGTCCTTGTAGCGGTGCAGGGGCCCGGAGGCGAACACCGTGGCGTCCTGGTTGCTGGGGTTCACCGGGTCGTGGCTCAGCTCCAGCGCGTAGGGGTCCCACAGGAGCTTGTTCGGGTTGAAGCGGTTGCCCAGGCTGTCCACGTCGGAGAGGAAGCCCACCGTGTTGTTCGTCTTCGTCCAGGCGGAGTTGTAGGGCCAGTTCGGGCCCCACGCGCGGTAGCCGTAGTAGACGGTCCCGGTGAGGTTGTAGGTGGAGCCCTTCAGCGTGGCGACGGAGACGGACTTGGACCAGATGTTCGTGGCCGTGTCCTTGGTCATCACGTACTTCACCGTCTCCTGCGCGCCCTGGGGCGTCTTGTAGATCCACACCTCGATGCGCGTGGCGCGCGAGGAATAGACGCGGAAGTCGATGTTGGCCTGCGTGGCGTCGTACTTCGCGCCCAGCGTCCAGGTGAGCAGCTCCTGGGACTGCTGCGCCGGCTCCACGGCGGCGGGGCCTTCCTGGGGGGGCGCTGCGTCAGGCGTGTCCGTGGCGGCGCAGGAGACCAGCGCCGAGGCCAGACCCGCGGCGGCGATGAGGTGATGCCACCGCGAGAGCCAGGGGCTCCGACGGTGACGACGGGAAGGGGTCATCATGGATGTGGCTCCAGACGCGGCAAGCGGGGTTCACGAACGCTGCAAGCCCACCGGGCCCGCGACTGCCCGGGGCCATCCGGTTCACCACCGCCGCGCGGGTCAAGTCAACCGAGGGCCCCCGGACCCAGCCCCTCCTGCGTCCACCGGGAGGCACACCTCGTGGCCCGGTGCGTCAGGTAAACTCTGTTTCACGGCTTGTCCGGTTCTTCAGGGTGCGATAGCGCAGCAGGTCCGGTCAGTCGCTGTGGCCCCTGCTGACGCGTGGAACTCCACCCTTGAGTCCTTGGAAGCCGCAATGCCCTACACCAGCGCCCAGTGCATCGGATACCAGGTCAACACCTTCCCCGCCGCGGCGATGGGGACGGCCTACGGCAGGAAGTATCTCGGCGGCGTGAAGGCACAGCCCGACATCCGGGGGCGGTGTCACATCATGCGGGAGGCCATCAAGGTGGCCGTCGCGGACCCGGCTGTGAGGAAGTCCTCGTCCATCCTGAAGATCTTCATGGCGCCCGAGTTCTACTTCCATGACGTCAACGGGGCCTATCCCATCGAGGAGGTGTCGCTGATCATGGAGACGCTCCGCGTCTTCACGCGACAGGATCAGTTCAAGGACTGGCTCTTCGTCTTTGGGACGGCGATTGCCTACCTGGACACCGGCTCCGACAAGGAGGTCTTCAACATCGCCATGGTCCAGCGCGGGGGCACGGAGGAGCTCGGCCCCGAGGCCAGCCTGATTGTCTACAAGGAGTTCATCTCCCACGTGGACTTCATCCGGAACCCCGTCTACGAGACCACGAGGAACTGCTTCAACTGCGGGGCGCCGAACCACGTCTACACCGAGGGGTTCGAGGGCTGGAAGCGCACCGCGTTTCGCCATGCCCTGGTGGGGAAGCCCACCGACACGATGAGTCTCCTGCGTCCGACGGAGGGGTCGCGAGACACGCTGACCCGGCGCGAAGAGGCCGTCGGGCCGGGGCGGGAGCAGACGAAGACGGGCCTGGGAGGACAGGGCGCGTTCACCATGGCGGGCATCCACTTCGGGCTGGAGGTCTGCCTGGACCATGCCCGCTCCCGGCTGCGCGCCTCTCCACCCAAGCCAGGCGAGTTCTACCCGCAGATCCACCTCATCCCCTCAGGCGGGATGAGCATCATGGAGCCCAGCATCGCCTGCCAGCAGTGGGGGATTGTCTTCAACGTGGATGCCACGCATACGGCGCTGACGCGCAACAAGAGCTACTACCGCAACCCGGTCGCCGAGCATCATGTGGGCCTCCCGCCGGGTCCCGTGACGGTGGGCAGCTACCCTCCGGCGAAGGCCATCGCGCTCAACCTGGCGGGCACGGCGCCCAAGTGGAACAGCTATTTCAACGACCAGGGCATCATCAACATCTTCCAGGCGTTGAAGATCCCCAAGGCGGAGGCGCACAAGCAGGGTTGAGGCGCCCCGCGCGGGCGGGGTTCAGGGAAGCTTCCGGAAGCGGAGGGTGTAGTCGTCCCCGCCGGAGAACACCTGGGTTCCATCCGGGGTGAAGGCCACGTCCCAGACCCTGCGCTTGTGCTCCTTCTCGTCGTAGACCAGCTCGCCGTCCTTGAGCTTCTGGACCCAGACCGCGCCTCCCAGCGTCCCCAGCGCGAGGCGCTTTCCCGAAGGGTCGAAGCGGGCACTCCAGAAGACGGTGACCTCATCATTGAAGGTCTCTGGCAGGTGGCGCTTGCCTGTCTTCAGGTCCCAGACGAAGAAGCCGTGCGCGTGGTATTCCAGACACGCGACGTAGCGCATCTTCGGATCAAAGCCGATCCACCGCGCCGACTTCGGCCCATCGTCCAGCTGCTTCTGCACGCGCTTCCCGCCCACCTTGTAGAGGAGGACCTTGCCGGGCTCCGCCCCGACGATGGCCGCCGTCCCTCCATCCGGGCTCAGGCAGCCAATGGGCGGGTCCTCGCGCTTTGATTCCTTGCCGGGCGCGACCCACACCACCTTCTGCTTCTCCTCGTCCCAGACCTGCACGCGGCGACCGGCCACGAGCACTCGGTCCCTGTCGCGCGCGTAGTCGAGCCATCCGGCGTCGGCATCCTCCAGCTCCACCGCGCGCGCGTCCCCGGTCTCCAATTCGAAGAAGCGGAAGCGGTTCCCCGTGTCCACGAAGGCCACCTTGGTTCCGTCCGGCGACCAGCGGGCCCACAAGACGTTGTCTCCCGAGCCCACCTTGAACTCGTGAACGAGCTTGCGTGTCTTCAGGTTCCACACCGTCAGGTGGTTCTGCCCGGCGACCAGGTGCTGCCCTCCCGCATCGATGTCGAGGCTCTGGACGACCTTCTTCGTGGGTGGCTGGAGGACCTTCGAACGGATGGCCATGGGGAACCTCAGTCGAGGGGTTTGTCTTTGTCATCAAGGAAGGGCTTGCCATCGATGCGCAGGGCGTTGGGAATCCCACCCTCCGCGTAGGCGCTGGTGAAGGTGGGGGCCACCTCGAACTTCTCGCCGAAGTGGTGCCCCCCGCCGCTCTTGCTCGCGTTCGCAGACGCGGTGAGGAGCTGGAAGTTGCTCGGGTCCGTGGTGGCCTTCCAGCGCGCGTCGTCCCCGCTCTTGTAGCCGCCCGCCTTCCAGTGCTGCGCGAGGGGGCGGATGTGATCGACCTGGTGATCGACCTTGCGGACGTACTTCTCGGTGAGCGTGCCGTTGTCGTAGCGGTTCGCGGCCTGGGCCGGGAGGAAGTCCGCGGCGATGAGTTGCAGCAACAGGTGCTTCTTCTTCGTGGCGACGTAGGTGTTGACCTGATTGACGAGCTTGTCCTTCGCGGTGTCGTGGTAGGCCGCTCGCACCGACTTCCAGCCGCTGCCGCGCTCGTAGAGCTTCGACCGCACGTCGTAGCCGGGCGGCAGTTTGCGCGTCTTGGGTGGCCCCGCGATGATGGCGTCCAGCGCCTTGATGCCATGGCCGCCCAGCGTCATCAGGTCCGCGATGACGGGGGCCAGCCGCGTGTCGATGAACTGCTGGAAGCGCAGCTTCAGGTCGCCTCGCTTCTTGCCGGTGCCCTCGGCGTTCCAGGCCTTCTTGATGGCCTTCTCGTCCGAGTCCGACGCGGCCTTGCCCAGCACCGAGAGAATCTGCTTCTTCTTCGTGGCGGAGCGGCCCGTGTCCTTCTTCACCTCGGACGTGGCGGCGGTGATGGCGGGGCGCAGCCGGCGCTCCAGCGAGCTGGCCATGGTGATTTCCAGGTCGCCGCCTTCCGTATTCGCGGTGACCGTGTGGCCCTCGCCCGCCATGGAGAGCGTCTTCTTCACCTTCGTGGCGGGTATCGCGTCTGCGTTCGGATCCGCGTCAGCGGGCTTCTTCCCTCCAACCCCGAAGAGCTTCTTGACCCAGGCGAAGGCCTTCTTGAGCCAGCCGAGGACGGCGGCGCGGACCTTGGCCTGCACCTTGGTGATGAACTCGCGGATCTTCGCGGAGATGCCTCCCAGGCCGATGAGCCGCGCGAGGAAGCCGATGACGATGGGGATGAGGCTCGCGAGCGCGTTTTCAATCCACTTCGCCGCGCCGCCGATGGCGCCCGTCGCAATCGCATGCAGCGAATTCACGATGGCTTCGATGAGGGCGAGGATGCGCGAGGCGTTCTCGATGACCCACATCACCACGTTGTAGATGGCGAGGACGGCCTGGACGATGGCGCCCGCCGGGTTGAACATCGAGAGGATCTTGGTGACGGCCTGCTTGACGATGGTGTCGATGAGCCATGTCTGGATGGCGTCGATGACCATCGCCTTCAGGTTGGAGAGGTCCTCCTTCAGCTTCTCCCAGAGGGCCTGCGGCCCGCCCTTGATGGTGACGGTGATGTACTCGACCAGCTTCTCGACAAGCGCGACGTTGCGCTCGCCGACGAGCTTCACGGCCTCGCCGCGCATCCAGGCGTAGGTGAGGCCCAGGACGTCCAGCACCAGCTTGAGGATGGACCAGACGTTGAGGTCGGCAGGCACCTGGATGCCCGCGGAGGCCAGCGAGCCGAAGAGCCACTCCATGAAGCCGCGCTTCAGGTGCGTCCAGATGTTGCCGACGAATTGGTTGAAGCCCTGCTTGATGGCGGCCAGCAGGTTGCCCAGGAAGCCAATCGGGTCCTTGAGGATGAGCAGGATGGTGTCCGCGCCCTTGCGCAGCACCGCCATCAGCTTGTCCTTGAACTCGGAGAGGATCTTGATGATCTCTCCAATGGCATCCACGAGGCCCTTGAGGGCGCCCTTGTTCTCGTCCTCGAGCTTCTTGAGGGCGGCGTCGGCCTTGTCGTGGGCTTCCTTGTATTTCTGGGCCAGCTTCTGGGCGAGGTCGTTCTTCTTCGCGTCGATGCCGCTGCGCAGTTCATCGAAGCGACTGGCGACTTCCTGCTGCGCTTGCTTTCCGACGGCCTGGAGGTCGCGCGGGAGGCTGGCCACGTACGTCTTGATGGCGGCCTGGCCCTTGTCGACTTCCGCCTTCGCGTCCGCGAGCCGGTTGTCCACCGTCGCGGAGATGCGCACGGCGAGGGCGTCCATGCGCGTGGCGAAGCGGCCTCGGGCGGCGCGCAGGATGACCTTGATGCCTTCGGGCACGTCGCGGAAGAGGTCCGCGAGCCAGCGCGCTCCGCCCGTGATGCCGGAGTAGCGTTCGTCCTTGAAGCGGTCGATTTCGCGGTTGGCGTAGGACTTCATGTCCGCCAGGGCCGCTTCGGCCCCGACGTCGAACAGGCGCATGACGTCGGCTTCGAGCGTGGAGAGCTTCGTCTCCACCTTCACCTTCGTCTGCTGGTACAGCTTTTCAATCGTGTCGGTGACTTCCTTGCGGCGGGCCTCGTCCTTCGCCTTCGCCAGCATCTGGCGGGTCTTCACCTTCGAGCCGCTGGAGGTCTTCACCCCGGCCATCTGGTTGAGGCCTGTCTTCCCAAACCCCGTGGCTTGAGCGGCGGCCTGCCCCAGCGTGGCCTTCTCACTGGAGATGTATTTGCCCGGTGCGGCCGTGGCGGTCTTCTCCACGGTCGTCTTCGCGGAGAGGACGGCGGAGAAGCGCGGGTCGTTCGCCTTCTTCAACTGCGTGGGCGTCAGGTCCGCGTCCTTCATCTGCTGGTCGGCGTCCTGCTTGGGCTTCTGGAGCGCCTGCACTTCACCCGCGGGCTTCGGCGCCGGCATCGCCTCCGCGGTGTTGACGGGTGGGGGCGGCGCGGCCGGGTCTTCTGGAAGGGGCGAAGCCGCTCGGGCAGGGACGGCGCTTGGATCCGGCGGCGCTGCGGTGGCCTGCTCGGTGGGACCGGCGGCGGTGTCCTTCTGGTCCTTCACGCCCCCGGAGACGGCGCCCTTCACCTGCTCCGTCTCATTGCCCTCCATGAACTTGTCCGCGTCGTCCAGGTTCTTGGGCATCACCTTTTCGATTTCGGCGCGCAGCAGCGCGAGGAAACCGTTGGGTTCGGCCTTCGGAGCCTCAGCGGACTTCATGGCGTCGACCTGATTGGCCTTCGCCCCGGCGTTCCTTTCGTTGGGTGGGGAGACGGCGGCGGCCTGCGCTTCGGCGGCCTTCTTCGACGCGGGCGGGTGCTTCCGCGTCTTCTGCGCGCTCTTCTCCAACTTCTCGATGACCTTGCGGAAGCGTGGGTCCTTCTCCGCGTCACCGCCCACCTTCACCGCCGCGCCACCGGGCGCTTCCGCGGAGGTGGCACCGCCTGCCGCCGCACGCGCCGGGGCCGCCGCGGCGCGGGCGGGTCCTCCTCGGGCGGCGGCTCTGGCGGTGGCTGCGATGGGCAGACTCCAACTTGAAAGCGCGAGGTGGAAGGTGCAGTCGGCGGGGTCGGGTGTTCAGCGATGCGGGTTCACGCTTCAGTCCGGTGCGTCTCTTGGGGGCCCGTGGTTTTCCAGAAGCCAGCGGGCCAGCCGCTCGTGCTCTGGCGCCGCGGCCGGGAGCGGACTCGCGGCCAGCGCGTCCGCGAAGCCTCCCAGTGCCGCCCGGACCGCTGCTCTCCACAGCTTCACTTCGACGGGGAAGTTCACGTAGTAGGCGCCCGTGTGTCTCGCGGTCAGCTCAAGGTAGTCGCCAGGGTCCAGCGCGCGAGTGTTCGTGCGCGAGAGCAGGACGTGCAGGTCATCGGTTCCCTGGCGGACCTCGATGGAGATGAACTCATTCTCCGCCATGCGCGCCAGCAGCGCGCCCGCGAGATCGGTCTGGAGGGTGTTCGACAGGTCATGGAGCACCAGTTCCACGGGGAAGTCGTCGCGCTCATTGCCGAGACAGAGGGTCTCATCGACACGGAACGAGATGCCGACGGAAGAGGAGACCAGGTCCGCCTGCGAGATTCCTGGAAACGCGGGCCACCGCAGCCCGGAGCCCCGCGCCGGCACGAGCAGCCAGTCGTTGAGGTCCGGGTTCCAGACGTAGAGGTCGATCGCGAAGGAGTTCATTGGATCTGGTTGATGATGAGCATGGCATTGGCACTGAGACTGAACGCACCCGGGATTCTCGCCGCGAGCTCCTGGACCTTCGCCAGGGCCTCGGCGTGACTCTTCCCCGACTTCTTGTTCTCTTGATAGGTCGTGACTGCCTTGTTCTCGGGTCGCGTCAGGTTGATGGCGATGGGCGGGCTGTGCGTCGGGTAGATGTGAAGATACTGCTCGGCCGGATTGTCCGTGGGGCCCTTGCGGTCGAACCACCACTTCACGCCCTCGGCTTCGAACTCTCCACCGTTCTGCGCTGACGCCACGTACGCCGCCCGTGCCGCCGTGTAGACGGCCTCCATGTTGACCGCTTGAACCAGGATGGTGTTGTCCTTCTTGTTCGGTGAGTTGGCCCTCAGGACACCCGCGATCGTGTGACGGCCCCGGTCGAACGTCACCCGGATGTTCGGGTCCTTGGGGATGGGGGTGGGCGTGGTCTTGTCATCGGGGTTGATGGCGCCTTCGATGTGGACCACCTGCTTCGTGGCCTCGTTGCTGTCCACGACCAGGACGAGCGACGTCATCTTGTACTTGCTCTTGATGGCCGGGAGGCCCTTCCGGATCTTCGCCTCCGAGGTCTTCGGCGCCTTCAGGAGATCCGAGGCCTCCTTGAGCGCCTTCGCCAGATCCGCCTTCTTCTGCTCGGGCGTCCGCTCGTCCGGCTTCCCCTTCCCTCCGCCTCCGAAGAGCTTCTTGACCCAGGTGAAGGCCTTCTTGAGCCAGCCGAGCACTGCGGCGCGGACCTTGGCCTGCACCTTGGTGATGAACTCGCGAATCTTCGCGGAGATGCCGCCCAGGCCGATGAGTCGCGCGAGGAAGCCGATGACGATGGGAATCAGGCTCGCGAGCGCGTTCTCGATCCACTTCGCCGCGCCGCCGATGGCGCCCGTCGCAATCGCGTGGATCGAGTTCACGATGGCTTCGATGAGCGCGAGGATGCGCGAGGCATTCTCGATGACCCACATCACCACGTTGTAGATGGCGAGGACGGCCTGGACGATGGCGCCCGCCGGGTTGAACATCGAGAGGATCTTCGTCACCGCCTGCTTCACGATGGTGGTGATGAGCCAATCCTGGATGGCGTCGATGACCATCGCCTTCAGGTTGGAGAGGTCCTCCTTCAGCTTCTCCCAGAGCGCCTGCGGGCCGCCCTTGATGGTGACGGTGATGTACTCGACCAGCTTCTCGACGAGGGCGACGTTGCGCTCGCCCACGAGCTTCACGGCCTCGCCGCGCATCCAGGCGTAGGTGAGGCCGAGCACATCGAGGACGAGCTTGAGGATGGACCAGACGTTGAGGTCGGCAGGCACCTGGATGCCGGCGGAGGCCAGCGAGCCGAAGAGCCACTCCATGAAGCCGCGCTTGAGGTGCGTCCAGATGTTGCCGACGAACTGATTGAAGCCCTGCTTGATGGCCGCCAGCAGGTTGTTCAGGAAGCCAATCGGGTCCTTGAGGATGAGCAGGATGGTGTCCGCGCCCTTGCGCAGCACCGCCATCAGCTTGTCCTTGAACTCGGAGAGGATCTTGATGATCTCTCCAATGGCATCCACGAGGCCCTTGAGCGCGCCCTTGTTCTCATCCTCGAGCTTCTTGAGGGCGGCGTCAGCCTTGTCGTGGGCCTCCTTGTATTTCTGGGCCAGCTTCTGGGCGAGGTCGTTCTTCTTCGCGTCGATGCCACTGCGCAGTTCGTCGAAACGGCTGGCGACTTCCTGCTGCGCTTGCTTTCCGACGGCTTGGAGGTCGCGCGGGAGGCTGGCCACGTACGTCTTGATGGCGGCCTGGCCCTTGTCGACTTCCGCCTTCGCGTCCGCGAGCCGGTTGTCCACCGTCACGGAGATGCGCACGGCCAACGCATCCATCCTGGTGGCGAAGCGGCCTCGGGCAGCGCGCAGGATGACCTTGATGCCTTCGGGCACGTCGCGGAAGAGGTCCGCGAGCCAGCGCGCTCCACCCGTGATGCCGGAGTAGCGTTCGTCCTTGAAGCGGTCGATTTCGCGGTTGGCGTAGGACTTCATGTCCGCCAGGGCGGCCTCGGCCCCGACGTCGAAGAGGCGCATGACGTCGGCTTCGAGTGTGGAGAGCTTCGTCTCCACCTTCACCTTGGTCTGCTGGTACAGCTTTTCAATCGTGTCGGTGACTTCCTTGCGGCGGGCCTCGTCCTTCGCCTTCGCCAGCATCTGGCGGGTCTTCACCTTCGAGCCGCTGGAGGTCTTCACCCCCGCCATCTGGTTGAGGCCCGTCTTCCCCAGCCCCGTGGCTTGGGCGGCGGCCTGTCCCAGCGTGGCCTTCTCGCTGGAGATGAATTTGCCGGGGGCGGCCGTGGCGGTCTTCTCCACGGTCGTCTTCGCGGAGAGGACGGCGGAGAAGCGCGGGTCGTTCGCCTTCTTCAACTGCGTGGGCGTCAGGTCCGCGTCCTTCATCTGCTGGTCGGCGTCCTGCT
>NZ_RAWG01000011.1 GCF_003611735.1 Corallococcus sicarius
CCTCCGCGGCCCCTGCGAGCGCACCGGTTCCCGTCCAGCCGAAGGTGGACGACCCGATGCTCACCCCCGTCCCGCCCGCTCCCGAGCAGGTGAAGACGTGGGACGAGGCCCTCACGCTGGTGCG
This sequence comes from Corallococcus sicarius, assembly GCF_003611735.1. GTDB lineage: Bacteria > Myxococcota > Myxococcia > Myxococcales > Myxococcaceae > Corallococcus > Corallococcus sicarius. Next base: position 125 of record NZ_RAWG01000011.1, read on the forward strand.
CCAGCGCTCCACGGACCTGCGCTTCGCCGAAGCGGGGGTGACGCGGGCGCAGGGCCGCTGGCGCCAGTCGCTGTCGGCGCTGCTGCCCAACGCGCGGGCCACCGCGGGGCTGGGCGTGGACGTGCTGAACCCGGACACGCCCTCCATCCCTGGAGCCGGCGGCGGTGGCGCGGTGGTCGGTGGCGGGGCCGCGGCGCCCGGGACCAAGGTCCCCAGCGCGCCCCTGGGCACGCTGTCCGCGACCCTCACCCAGTCCCTGGTGGATGTGAGCGCGTGGCGGGGGCTGTCGTCCGCGAGGGCTTCGGAGACGGCGTCCGTCGCCAACCTCCAGGACGCGCAGCGCCGCCTCACCCAGGGGCTGGCCAACGTGCTGGTGGCCACCGTGGCCGCGGAGCGCGCCGCGGAGATCAACCGCGTGGGCCTGCGCCAGGCGCTGGAGCGCGCCGCCCTCACCCAGCGCTCGTTCGAGCTGGGCGCCGGCACGCAGTTGGACGTGGTGCGGGTGGGCCAGGACGTGGCGCTGGCCCGGCAGTCGCTGGTGGCCGGGGACGAACAGCTGCGCCAGACGCGCGAGTCGCTGGGCCTGTCGCTGGGCACGGACCACGGCGTGGGCGTCACCCCGGACTTCAACCTCACGGGGCTGGTGGAGCAGACGCGGCGGGACTGCGCGCCCGTGCAGGAGCTGGGTGAGCGCGCGGACCTCGTCGCCGCCCGCGCCAACGTGGAGGCGGCTCGGGAGAGCCGGCGTCAGGCGTCCGCAGGATACCTGCCCACCCTGGGCCTGAGCAGCACCCTCTTCGGCTTCACCACCGACCCCGGCTTTGGCCGCTTCGCCACCTGGAACGTCTCCGCCGTGCTGGCCGTCCCCCTGTGGGAGGGCGGCGGACGCGCCGGACTGGTGCGCGAGCGCGCGGGGGTGGAGGAGCAGGCCGCGCAATCCCTGGAAGCCACCCGCCGCGGCGTCGGCGTGGAGGTTTCCCGCGCCCGGCGTGGAGTGGAAGTCGCCGAGGCCCTGTTGAAGACCGCGGCGGAGTCCCTCGAGCTCGCGGACCGGACGGACAGGCTGACCCGGCGGGCCTTCGAGGTGGGACGAGGTGGGAGTCTGGAGCTGGTGCAGAGCGGAGCAGCCCTCCGCCAGGCGCAGCTCGCGGTGGTTTTGAGGGAATTCGAGCTCGTCCAGGCCCGCCTGGACGCGTTCCTCACGGAGGCCCGGTGCGACTGGTGACGAAGGTGCGCCCCCTGAAGGCGCTGCTGACGAAGACGATGGTGGGCGCGACCCTGGTGGCCGGCGCGGCCGGCTGCTCAGGCAAGGTGGAGGCGAAGTCCGCGCCCCCGCCGCGCGAGGTGCAGGTGGTGGCGCTGGCGCCGCACGAGGTGCGGGACACCGGGGAGTACCTGGGGTCGCTCTTGTCGCGGCAGAGCGTCACCGTGATGCCGCAGGTGGCCGGCTACGTGCGAAAAATCCTCGTGAAGCCCGGCCAGAAGGTGGAGGCGGGCACGCCGCTGGTGGAGGTGGACGCGCGCGAGGAGACCGCGGCGCTGGACAGCGCCCAGGCCCAGCAGAGCTCCTCCTCGGTGAACCTGGAGCTGGCGCGCCGCACCCTGGCGCGCACGGAGTCCCTCAACAAGGAGGGGCTCGCGAGCGTGCAGGAGCTGGAGCGCGCCCAGGCGGACGTGAAGGCCGCGGAGGCCGCCACGCGCGCGGCCGGCGCGACGGTGACCCAGCGCCAGGTGCAGCTGCAGTTCAACCTGGTGCGCGCCCCCTTCGCGGGCACCATGGGCGACGTGCTGGTGCGCGTGGGTGACTTCGTGAGCGCCACCACCACGCTCACCACGGTGGCCCAGGCGGATGCGCTGGAGGTCAGCGTGTCGGTGCCGGCGTTCCGCGCGCGCACGCTCAAGCCGGACACCGCGCTGGAGCTGTTGGATCAGCAGGGCAAGCTCATCCTCAGCAGCACCGTCTTCTACGTGGCGCCGCAGACCGACCCGCGCACGCAGCTGGTGGAGGTGAAGGCCGCCTTCCGCAACACGGTGGGCCTGCGCCCCAGTGAGCTGCTGCGGGCGCGGCTGGTGTACTCCACCCGGGACGCGCTCCAGATTCCGGCGCTCGCGGTGGTGCGCCAGAGCGGGCAGCCCTTCGCGATGGTGGTGGAGAAGAAGGACGGCAAGAGCGTGGTGGAGCGCCGCCCGGTGACGCTGGGCGCGCTGGGCGACATGGCCTACGTGGTGGAGGGCGGCCTGAAGCAGGGCGACCTCGTCGCGGTGTCCTCGCTGCACATGCTCAAGGACGGCATGGTGGTGATTCCGAAGCAGGTGTCCCTGAACCCCGAGCCCGCGCAGGGCCCGGACGCGGCGCGCGCGGAAGAGGTCCCCACCCGCGCCATGGCGCCCAGGGCCGCGGGCGGCACCACCGGCGGCAGCCGCTAGGCGATTCGAGAGAGGGCGTCACACCGTGTTCGTCGACTTCTTCATCCGCAGGCCCGTCTTCGCCATCGTCTGCTCCATCATCCTGACGCTGGTGGGGGCCATCGCCATCCCCACGCTTCCCATCGCGCAGTACCCGGACCTCGCGCCGCCCCAGGTCACCGTCACCAGCACCTACGTCGGCGCGAGCGCCGAGGTGGTGGAGTCCGCCGTCACCATCCCGTTGGAGCAGGAGCTCAACGGCGTGGAGGACATGCGCTACATCACCTCCACCAGCAGCAACGACGGCACCAGCACCATCACCGTCACGTTCGCGCCCACCCGCAACATCGAGGTCGCGGCCGTGGACGTGCAGAACCGCGTCAGCCGCGCCGCCGCGCGCCTGCCCGCGCAGGTGAACCAGACGGGCATCGTCGTCAACAAGGCCTCCAGCCAGATGCTGCTGACGGTGGGCCTGTCCAGCCCGGACAACCGCTACGACGCGAAGTTCCTCTCCAACTACGCGGACGTGAACCTCAAGGACGCCATCAAGCGCGTGAAGGGCGTGGGCGAGGTGCGCATCTTCGGCGAGCGCAAGTTCTCCATGCGCCTGTGGTTGGACCCGTCGGAGCTGGCGCGCCGCCAGCTCACGCCGCAGGACGTGGTGCGCGCCCTCCAGGAGCAGAACCTCCAGGTGGCCGCGGGCCAGGTGGGCCAGCCCCCCTCCAGCAACGAACAGCCGTACCAGATCGCCGTGCGCGCCCGGGGCCGCCTGATTGAGCCGGAGGAGTTCGGCGACATCGTCCTCATGCGCAACACGGACGGCCGCGCCGTCACCGTGAAGGACGTGGGCCGCGTGGAGCTGGGCGCGGAGAACTACGCCACCCTGCTGCGCTTCAACGGCCGCACCGGCGTGGGCCTGGCCATCTTCCAGCTGCCCACCGCCAACGCGCTGGACGTGCGCGACGGCGTCATCAAGGAGCTGGATCGCCTGTCGCAGGCGTTCCCGCCGGGCCTGGAGTACCGCACCGGCACGGACACGACGCTCGCGGTGCGCGCCTCCGTCAACGAGGTGGTGCGCACGCTGATTGAAGCCATCGTGCTCGTCATCCTCGTCATCTTCCTGTTCCTGCACGGGTGGCGCAGCGTGCTCATCACCGCGCTCACCCTGCCGGTGTCGCTCGTGGGCACGTTCGCGTTCGTGTACCTGATGGGCTTCTCCATCAACACGCTCACCCTCTTCGGCCTGACATTGGCCACGGGCCTCGTCGTGGATGACGCCATCGTCGTCATCGAGAACATCGAGCGCCTGATGGCGGAGCGGGGCCTGAAACCGCTCCAGGCGGCGCGCGAGGGCATGAAGGAGGTGGCCGGCGCCGTGGTGGCCATCTCCGTGGTGCTGGTGGCGGTGTTCATCCCGGTGGCCCTCTTCCCGGGCACCACGGGATCCATCTACCGCCAGTTCGCGCTCACCATCGCCGCGTCGGTGGCCCTGTCCACCTTCTGCGCGCTGACGCTGACGCCCGCGCTGTCCGCGCGGCTGCTCAAGCACCACCACGGCCCCAAGTGGATCTTCTTCCGCAAGGTGGACCAGGTGCTGGACTGGACGCGCGACACCTACGGCCGGGGCCTGCGCAAGCTCCTGCGCCACCCCATGCTGGTGCTGGGGGCGTTCCTGCTCTGCATCGGCGCCACGGTGATGCTCTTCCGCGCGGCGCCCACGGGCTTCATCCCGGATGAGGACCAGGGCTACGTCATCATCTCCGTGCAGGGCCCGGAGGGCATGTCGCTGGCCCAGACGGAGAAGGTGCTCCAGGAGACGGAGGCCGTGCTCAAGGCCCAGCCGGAGGTGAACGTGATGTTCGCCATCGGTGGCTTCTCCCCCAACGGCAACGGGTCCAACTACGCCACCGTGTTCACGGCGCTGAAGCCGTGGGACCAGCGCAAGGGCAAGGACCAGTCGGTGGCCGCGCTGGTGGAGCGGCTGCGCGGCCCGCTGGGCCGGATTGGCAGCGCGCGCGTCATCCCCTTCCAGCCCCCCGCCATCCGAGGCGTGGGCAGCGTGGGCGGCTTCCAGTTCATCGTGGAGGACGTCGCCGGCAGCCACTCGCTGGAGGAATTGGCCAACGCCACGCAGGAGCTGGTGGCCAGGGGCAACGAGGAGGGCCGCCTGAGAGGCGTCTTCACCCCCTTCAACGCCAACACCCCCATCCTCGACGTGGAGGTGGACCGCCAGAAGGCCAAGGCGCTGGGCGTGCCCATTGAGCAGATCTTCGGCGTGATGCAGCTCTACATGGGCAGCCAGTACGTCAACGACTTCAACTACGCGAGCCGCACCTACCGCGTCTACGTCCAGGCCGAGCAGCAGTTCCGCGACAGCCCGCAGGACATCGGGTCGTTCTACGCGCGCACCGACACCGGGGACATGATTCCGCTGGAGTCGCTGGTGAAGGTGAAGCCCATCGTCTCCGCGCAGGTCATCAAGCACTACAACCTTTTCCGCTCCGTGGAGATCAACGGCCAGGGCGCCCCCGGCGTGTCGTCCGGCCAGGCGCTGGAGGCGATGGAGAGCGTGGCCAACCAGGTGCTGCCGCAGGGCATGGCCTCCGAGTGGACGGGCATCAGCCTGGAGCAGAAGGAGTCCGGCGGGCAGACGCTGATCATCTTCGGCCTGGGCATCCTCTTCGTGTTCCTGGTGCTGGCGGCGCAGTACGAGAGCTTCAGCCTCCCGTTCGTCATCATCCTGTCGGTGCCCCTGGCCATCATGGGCGCCCTGGGATTGCAGGTGGCGCGCGGCTTCGCCAACGACGTCTTCTGTCAGGTGGGGCTGGTGATGCTGGTGGGCCTGTCGTCCAAGAACGCCATCCTCATCGTGGAGTTCGCGGAGCAGCTGCGCGAGCAGGGCAAGAGCGCGCTGGAGGCCGTCGTCACGGCGGCGGAGGTCCGCCTGCGGCCCATCCTGATGACGTCCATCGCGTTCCTCCTGGGCGTCGTGCCGCTGATGACGGCGTCGGGCGCGGGCGCTGCGGCGCGCAACTCGCTGGGCACCGCGGTGTTCGGCGGCATGCTGGTGTCCACCATCGTCAACCTCGTCTTCATCCCCGGCCTCTACGTGCTGATGCAGAAGCTGCGCGGGGACGCGAAGCGCACGAGCGACAGCGACACGGAAAGCCCGGGCGAGGCCGTCGTCCCCGCCCACTCCCCGTGAGCTGACGACAGGGCTGCACCCCAGCGCTGAAAGACAAACCGCCCTCCCCTTCCGGACGTGAAGAGGAGGGCGGTGGTGTTTCGAGGCTCGGAAGAAAGCGCGCGCGTCAGATTTCGTGCGCGGTCTGCTCGTACACGATGACGTGGAAGGAGCGCGGGAAGAAGATGACGTTGAGCGTGCGCCAGTTGTCGCCGTTGGGGCCGGTGCTGAACTCGCGGAAGTAGCTCTTCACCTGCACGGGCTCCGCGGTGTCGCCGTACGTCGCGAGGATGGCCGGGTGCAGCGGCTGGAACGGCGAGTACATCCGCGTCAGGAGATTGGCGTACGCGAACGTCTGCGGGGCCGCGTCCGTGCGGTAGCCGGCGTACTCGGAGCGGGACAGCACCGCGGCGCCAGCGGCGTCCACCGTGGCGGGCGTGCTGTACGGCCACGCGAAGTCGAACTTGCGCAGGTAGGAGAACATGTCCTCGCGGTAGGTGTTCGCGGTGGCGAGCGTGGCCTGGAGGCCCGCGTCCACCGGCGCCTCCACCAGCGTCAGCCCCTGGTTCGCGGACGCCGGCTGCGGGTTGGGCACGCACGCGCCGCCCACGCACGACGCCTGCAGGCGGTACTGCTTGCCCGCCGCGTTGTTCCAGCCCACCACCGCCAGGTACTCGCCGGCCTTGTCCAGCGTGGCCAGGGACACCTTGCTCAGCTCGCCGTAACCGGAGTCATCGTCCTGGAACAGCACCTGGTGGCCGTAGCTGCCGCTCGCGTCCTTGGGGCCGTACACGAACAGGCCGGTGTCCAGGTACATGGAGCTGCCCAGGTGCGTCACCTCCAGCTGCACCTGGGTGTGCGCCGCGACGGTGAGCTTGTAGCCCTCGTAGCCCGGCGTCAGGCCCGTCGAAGACTGCACCGCGCTGCCCACCGCGAGGGGGCTCGCGTAGCTGGTGAAGGAACCCAGCGGCAGGGGCGGCGCCGCGATGAGGGGCTGCGCGGCCGTCGCGAGCGCGTCCTCACCCTGCTCCGGTGCACCGCCACACGCGCCCAGCAGGCCCACCGCTGACAGCCACAGCACGGCACTCCGCACAGTCGTCCGACGCATCATCGCTTCCGCCTTGTTTCAGGAGGACGGCGGCCGTCGGCACCCCATGGTGTGTCCGGCCACCGCCCAGGGGGTGGCGGACCCTGTGCCAGCTTGAGGGTGGGAACTCAAGCAACAGGTGAAACACAAGCAGGCGCAGACGCCCCGGGATTGTCCTGCCTCCGGGGCGCCTGTCGCATCGTCTCAGAAGCTGGCGGTGGTGGTGATGCTGGCGCCGGCCGCGGGCGTGGTGACGACGTTGTTGCCGCCGCCCTGCCAGACGACGTTGCCGGCGCCGTCACGCTTCACGCACTTCCACTGGATGGAGGTGTTGGCGGGCATGGCGTAGGTGCCGCGCCAGGTGGGGTACGCGGTGGGGTTGAGGATCTTGTTCGTCCCCGTGGCGCTCCAGTTGGACAGCTCCGTGATGCTGCCCGTCACGTAGACGTTCTGGCCCATCACCGTCGTGCCGTTGTTGCACACGAACTCCACGTTGGCGGTGGTGGGAGGAGGCGTGGTGCCGCCGGAGGTCCACACGGTGTAGTCGGTGCCGGAGGCGGCCTGCGTCCAGCCGGCGCCGGGGCTCCAGGACGTGGTGCCAATCTTCACGGCCACCTTGTTGTCGATGATGGCCGCGTACAGGCCCGCTTCCGCGCGCAGGATGTTGACGGTGGACTCGGAGGTGAGGCCCGCGTTCTTGCGGATCGTCATCAGGGCCTTGATGGAGTTGCCCAGGCCCCAGTTGAAGTAGTGCGGCCAGTAGACGGTGGGGATGCCCGGGTGGCTCAGGATGTAGGCGTAGCCCTGCATCACCTTGGCGCACGGCACCGGCCAGTGGTTCTGCGCGTTGCCGCACGTCTCGCTGGGGCCGGTGTCGTGGTTGTCCACGAACGTGACGGAGCCCTTCGGGTAGTGCCCGATGAAGCCCGCGGGCTTGCCGCTGATGGCCTTCAGGCGCGAGTAGTTGTTGTTGGTGAGCGCGTCGTTGAGCAGGCCCTTGGTGGAGAAGTCGAAGGCGGCGCAGGTGCCACCGTTCGCCGTCACCCAGTTGCCAATCTGCTGGCTCCAGTTGTCGGGGTTGTTCGCGTCGAAGTAGTTCGTGGGCCAGTGCTCGCCCACGCAGAACCAGGGCGCGGTGCCTTCCACGTACTCCTTCACGTAGCCGCCCGCGAAGCCCTTCACGAAGTCGAAGCGCCACCCGGCGAAGCCCACGCCCTTCAGCCGGCTGTTCATCCACGTCTTCAGGTCGTTGCGCACGAACGTCTGCGTGTGGTCCAGGTCACGCGCGGCGCCGTAGGCCTCACCGCTGTCGGGGTTGCCGCAGGCCGTCGCCCACTCGTCGCCCTTCGCCACCGCGTTGCAGCCGCCCCAGGTGGGGTTGGTGAAGTCCGCCCAGTTGGCGGTGCCCACGCGGTGGTTCACCACGATGTCCGCGATGGGCTTCACGCCCTGCGCGTTGAGCGCGGCCAGCGCGGCGGTGAGCTCCGCCTCCGTGCCGTAGCTGGAGTTGAGCACGTTGAGCTGCCGGGGCAGGTAGCCCTGGATGGAGGCGGCGTCGGACGGCGGCGGCAGCCACACCATCGTGAAGCCCGCGTCCTTCAGCGTGGCCGCGTTGTTCTTCACCGTGTTCCACCACCCGCCCGCGCTGGCCGAGTTCCAATGGAAGCCCTGGATCATCACGTCGGTGCTGGCGCCATCCAGCGGCTTGGCCGCGGCGGGGGCGGCGGCGAAAAGGCTGGCCATGGAGGCGGCCAGGAGGCGGGTCTTCATCGTCATCGGGACCTCGGGATTGGGGGAGGAAGCGGCGGCAAGCTAATCCCGCCCTCTCTGGTGAACCAGGACTGCCCGTGTACGCAGGACCTCCCACCTGCTGCACCCGGGACATGGCGCACTGCGTCGCACTTTGTTGAACGGGGGCCGTGTCTAGAATCCCACCCTCCTTCGTTTCCACCCCCGAGCGTTGCCCTTGATTGAACCCGAGACGGCCCTTCCGGCCACGGCGCCGGTCGCCGAAGAGCGTTGGTCCTGGCCTCCCCTGTTCGGCCTGCTGGAGGTGCAGTTCGGCGCCGCCGTGGGCTACCTGCAGACGGCGGTGCCGTACTGGCTGGCGAAGGACGGGATGCCGCTGGCGCAGATTGGCATCCTGTCGGGGGCGGCCTTCTCGCCGCACGCGTGGAAGCTGTTGTGGGTGCCGCTCATCGACCTGGGGCCGTGGCGCCGCGTCTGGTACGGCGTGAGCACGCTGCTCACCGCGCTGCTCATCCTCGCGTGCGCGGTGTTCCCGGACCCGGCCCGGCACCTGGGCGTCTTCACGTTGATGCTCACCGCGCTGCAGGCGGCGGCGACGACGGCGCACGCGGCGCTCAACGGGCTGATGGCCACGACGTCGAAGGCGTCCGACAAGGGGCGCACGGCCGGCTGGCAGATGGCGGGCAACGTGGGCGCCACGAGCCTGCTGGGCGCGCTGGCCCTCTTCCTCGCGAGCCAGTACTCCCGGCAGGTGGCGGGCGTCGTGCTGTCCACGCTGGTGCTGGCGAGCGGCGCGGGCATCTTCTGGATCACCGAACGGAACGACGCGTCCACGGTCCCCACCGGCTCCCTGCTGAAGGCGGCGTGGGAGCGGGTGAGGGGCATCGTGGTGGACCTGGGGAAGACGGCGTTCAGCCGCGACGGGCTCATCCTGCTGGTGCTGTGTCTGGCGCCGGTGGCCTGCGGGGCGCTCACCAACCTGTTCAGCGCGATGGCGGGCGCGTACCAGGTGCCGGAGCGCACGGTGGAGCTGGTGAGCGGCCTGGGCATGGGCATCGGGGGGGCGCTGGGGTCGCTCGTGGGCGGCTGGCTGTCGGACCGGATGAACCGCAAGCTCGCGTACGTGCTGATGGGCGGGGCCACGGGGCTGTGTGCCTTCGCGATGGCGGCGGCGCCCATGACGCCGACCACGTACATCTGGGGCACGCTCGCGTACAGCATCGCGAACGGCGCGGGCTTCGCCGCCTTCGCGGGCATGGTGCTGGAGATGGTGAGCGAGGGCGCGGCGGTGACGACGAAGTACTCGCTCTTCGTCGCGGCCTCCAACTTCGCCATCAGCTACACCACCGCGCTGGACGGCCGCGCGTCGGAGTTCCGGAACATCGGCCCGCGGGCGAGCATCGCGGCGGACGGCCTCATCACCTTCGCGGGCATCACGCTGGTGGTGCTCATCTTCGCGCTCTTCCTGCGCAAGAAGCCCGCGGCCCCCGCCGTCACGGCTTGAGTCCCATGTCCCCTGCCCCGTCCGCCGTGGAAGTCGTTACGTACCGGGATGCGTTCCGCGCCGACTTCGAGCGGCTCAACCGGCAATGGATTGAGAAGGACTTCCGCATCGAGGGCTCGGACCTGGACTCGTTCGCGGACCCGCACGGGATGTTCGTCGCCCCGGGCGGCGAGGTGTTCTTCGCGCTCGTGGACGGACAGGTGCTGGGGACGTGCGCGCTGCGCCGGGCGGACGGGGACACGTACGAGTTGTGCAAGATGGCCGTGGCCGCGGAGGCGCGGGGCCGGGACCTGGGCGACGCGTTGATGCGCGCCGCGCTAACCACGGCCCGGGAGCGCGGCGCCCGGCGGATGTACCTGGTGACGAACAGCGCGCTCGGGCCGGCGCTGGGGCTGTACCGCAAGCACGGCTTCGTCCTCACGCGCAGCGGCCCGGAGCTGGCGAAGGAGACCGGGTACTCGCGCGCGGACGTGGAGATGTCCGTCGACCTGTGAGGGCATGAAGCAGCGCCGCGCCCTTCGTAGGGACGCGGCGCCGCGCCCTTCGTAGGGACGCGGCGCCGGAGCCAGGGCCCTCAGCCAGACCAGTCCTCCGGTTTGTAGAAGACCATCCCGGGTACGCCCTGCTTCTCGACGGCCTGCTTCACCCGCTCATGCACGATGATGGCATTCACGCTCTGGGCCAGGCGGAACATGAGCAACCCCTGCGTCTTCGAAGCGTCGATGACGAGGCTGTCGAAGAAGACGTCAATCATCTCCGACTCCAGGTTGATGGGGGCTCGCTGGGACTTGTCCATGTCGGCCGCGGCCACGAGTCCCAGCACGTTGAAGGCCTTGTAGTCGTGGCGCTCCTGCCCGGTGACAGGGTCCTTGAGCACCGCGTCGAAGAGCTCGAAGTTGTCCACGCCTGCTTCTCGCAGCGCGCCCACCAGGTCGTTCCGGATGAGGGGAACGCCGGGGCCGTAGAAGGCCTTCGGAGTGCCACGGTACGTGGAGCTCAGGGTGTACTGGAGCGGCTGGGGCACCTGGATGTCGATGCGCGCACCTGTAAACCAGGGTCCACCCGGCAGCCGCGGTGCCTGATCCATCGCGGCAATGGGAACCGGGCCCGAGCAAGCCATGACGTAGTACATGAAGCGTTCCTCTCTTCCTCACGCGTCAGCGCGGTCATCTTCCGCAGCACGCTTCAGATACTTGTGCGCGGCATTGTAGGCATCTGTGAAGGTCTTGGACACCTTGGGGACGTTGGCCTCCGAGAAGATCGCTTTTTGCAAGCTGTCACTCGCGAACCAGGGACTCTCCCAGGCGCTGGGAGGGGCCAGGAGCTGCCCTTTCAAATATTCGGAAAAAGCATACAGCCTGTCCTTGACGAGGTAGGGAGGCGGCAGCTCGCTCTTCTTCTTGCAGTCTTCACAAACCTTGAGATGGCTGAAAAAAGCTACCGTGAGTTTGTCCAGCTCCTCCTGCACCTTCTCGCTGTAGTCGACGTGCGTGTCATGGAACTGCCCGCCCGCGACCTTGACCACGGAGGCTGCGTAGTTGATGCACCAGTTGGGTTTCGAGTCCCGGAGCTTCGACCACGTGTCCTTCATCTTCGTCTTGCCGGCACGGATGGCATAGCTGCCAGGCAGCCATACGCCGTTGTGGCACCCGTTGATGTTGTAGCCCACATGCGCGGAGATGGTCCACGACTGGCCACCGGACTGGACCGTTCCGCCCTTCCTCATGAAGTCATACAACTGGCTTCTCTTCAGCGCTGCGTTGCCGGGAATCAGGTGGTGCGCCGCCACCGTGAACGGCAGCCCCTGGTCCTCCACACCATCCGCTCCCGGCACATACACCGTGACTCCGGTGCGGTCGGTATCCACCTGCCTTTCCTTCTTCATCTCAGGAGGAGGACACGGCCCCCCCACCGTACCCGCCTTGCCCGGGGAAGCGTTGGCCAGGTTGGTGCCCAGGACGCCACCGTTGTTGGCCTGCAGCTCCACGACCGAGTCCCGGTCATCGTCCTCGATGCTCTCGGGCTCCTCTTCCAGCGACTCCCCGGCGACCCAGTTCTCCTGGAAGGGACACTTCGCTTTCACCTCCTCTGCCATCGCCACGGCGATCTTCTCCAGCGTCTCCATCGCAGCCCTCCCTTCAGCGCCGTGGCGCGTTCAGCCCATGATGTTCTTCTTGTTGTGGAAGAGCGGGTCCCCCAGCCGGCAGACGTTCTTCCCTTCGAACTTCACGTTGAACGAATACAGCATGAACTCCGCCGGTCCCTTGGTGGAGCCACTCACCACGCCGCCTCCCGCGGTCCCCGCCTCGTCGCCGCTGGTGCTCTTGTATTGGGCGCCCTTCACCATGGGCATCTTCCCGTTGATGGTGACCTTCTTCGGTCCCTTGGACGTGTCCGAGGACATGCCGACATTCGGATACGGCAGCGGCACCGGGCCCGCGGGAGACGGTGTCTTGCAGACGTCCGGGAAGACGAGGCTCTGTCCTCCGCTGTCCTCTGTCGCGATGCCCCGGCCATTGGCGAAGACTGTCGTTCCCATGCGTGCCTCCTAGACTGCGATTGCTTCGATGATGACCGCGCCCCGCTCTTCCCGGTCCGAGGAGCACCAGGCCAGCCAGGCGCCCTCGCGGTACCCCTTCGCCAGCCCCAATGAGGCCAGGGCCACCAGCATCGGACCGAGCGCCGCGCCCGGGTCGCCCATGCACTCGATGGGATGCTCGATGCGCAGCGGCTCCGCGAAGTGCCGGGCATGCCGCAAGCTGGCGACGCCCCACTCCTTGGCCCAGAAGTTCTCACCATTGAAGCCGGCTTGGACGCCCTGGACCTTGCGTCCCTGTCCGTCCCACGACTGGAAGACTTCCTGGAAGGCCGCGGCCAGTCCCTCGCCCCGGTAGGGCTTCGTGCTGGAGCGATGTCCCTCCTCGCGTCCCAGCCCCAGCGCGCAGATGCGAGCCAGGGACCTGGGCCCCTCACGCCGCCCGGTGTCCGCCAATCGCAGACACAGGAACGCGGCGCCCTCGCCCGGGGCAAAGCCGTCCGACAGCCCCTCCGCGAGCAAACGGTCCTCCGCATCCAGTGCCGTCAGCAGCTCCAGGTCCAGGTACGTGTCCACCCCGCCCACCAGCACGAACGGCATCCGCTGGCCCACCAGCAGCCGCAGCGCCTCCCGCAGCAGCAGGAGCCCTCCGGCGCGTCCCTGGGGGAAGACCTGGCTGTGGCGCACGTCCAGGGAAATTCCCGACTGGAGGGCCAACACCTCCAGGAACGCGGTGTCTGGCGCGGCAATGCCTCCGGCCCGAGGCTCCGGCAGGGCCAGCAGCAGGGGCAGCGGCGAGGACTGTCCCTGGGCGGCCTCCTGGAGCGCGCCTGTCGCCAGTCTCAACAGCCGCTGGTGATGGATGGAGGAGCGGGAGGCCCACTCCGACAGTCGCTCATCGATGGGCGGAAGATGCTCCTCCTCCAGAAAGCAGGTGATGAGCGGTTTGAAGCGCTTGTTCAGCACGGGCGACAACCGGGTCCGTGCAATCCCTGCGCGTATCGCCGCGGCGGTGGAGCGGGCCGTCAGCCCCACGGGGGTGACCATCCCCACCGAGCACACCTCCACCGGGCGCCAGGGCTCCATCAGGCGACTCCCTTCACGCCAGCCAGCGACTTCACCCGGAAGCGGGCGCCCTCGACCTTCAGGACCTGCTTGTCGCAAGGGAGCGCCCCCCGCCACAGGAGGCTCAGCCGTTCCTCGCCCGGCTCCAGCAGCACGGTCTCCAGCCGCATCCGGACCTGCTGCGAGCGGCCCGCGATCCTCGCGGTGACGTCGAGCTCGCACCGGGGCAACCGCAGGCTCACCACGCCGGACGGCGTCACGTTGCGAAGCTCCACGGGCTCGCCTCCCTCGAGGAAACCCGCGGCGCTCAAGCCAGGGCTGGCGGCACGGAAGTAGTCCGGCTTGAAGTCCCGGGGCAGGTAGGGCGCGCGCCCGGTCTTCCACGCTTCATCATAGGTCCCCGCCAACGCCCTGCGCGGCATCCACGAAGGCGCGACGTACCCCAGCCCCATGGGCACCGGCGCATCCGAGATGCTGTGGACGAGGGCACGCGGATCTTCCACGTTCGGCAGCGGCAGGTTCAGCATCTCCGAGGCACTGCGCCTGCCACGAAAGCCCCGCCCGACGGGATTCCTCGGTTCGGCCAGCACCTCGCCCCTTCCGCCCTCCGGCACATGGGTTCCACCGAATGCGTGCTCGTAACGCAGCGGCATCCTCACGAAGGGCTCGGGCGTGGAGATCCTTGGAGACATCACCCCGCCCTTCCACTGTCGCGCTCCGAAGACCTGGAGGGTGCGTTGCAGCGCGCCCACGCCCAACGAGACGAGACAGGACGTGACGGCCCGGCCGCCCGGCGCGAAGGCGTCGCCCACCAGCACCACGTCCGTGCCCGGCTTCAGCAGATGGACCTCGCTCGCGTACTTCAGGCTGGAGGCCCCCGACTCGCCCCAGTACGTGTCGGCGAGCACCAGCGGTGGCTGCACTTCCGCCACCTGAAGCGCGCCAGCGCCGAAGTGGAAGGTCGCCTTCACCGACAGGTACACCGTGTCCACTCCCGCTTCATCCGGAAGGATGAAGAGGCCGGGAACGAAGGGCGTTTCATTCTGTACCTGGAGCATGGGCGTCTCCTTGCCTAGCCAAGCGCTTGCGCCAGCGGCGACTGCAAGCGGATTTGGACCCGCGAGGACGCCACCCGCTGGAGCATGGCGCGCTGTTGGCCCACCCGCGCCCGGGTCTGCACGCGGCACGCGCCACGGGTGCGCAGCGCCAGCTCTCGTGCCAGCACATGCCGGCGCCGCATGGGCTCCAGGGCCAGGCCCTCCAGCAGCACGGCCGCGTCCATGAGGCGTCCGCGCAGGTAGCGCTGGCCTGGCGCGAAATCCGCACGAACCGTCTTCCACCACGCGGCCACCGCCCCCCCTCGTGGCATGGGCAGGTCGTCCTCGGGACGGGGCGTCAGGTCCGCGTCCAGGTCTTCCTCCTCGAAGGACTCGGACGCCTCGGAAGCCCCGGTCCTCGGCAGGATGAAGTCCGCCTCGAGCCGCAGCCCGGTGATGGCACAGAAGGCCTCGCCGGCAAGCGCGGCCATCTTGGGGTCCTCCATCCATGCGAGGCAGGCGTCGGCGGCCTCGACCCGCCCGGAGAAGCCCAGCGCCCAGAGCACCTGCGCTCGGAGCGGCTCCAGGTCGAGCAGCGCCACCAGCCGCACGATGTCCTTCTCACCACCACCGAGCGCCCACAGGACCAGCGCCTCGGACTCCCGGGCTTCGACCGCGCGCTCACAAGCGCCCCATGCCTCGCGCAGGCCATGCACCAGGCCCGCTTCAATCAACGAAGCGCCCGGGACGGAGGACTTCGCGCTGAGCATCCTGGACAGTGTCGTCCGGAACTCCTGCCGGGACGCGGCCAGCGCCCCTTCGAGCGCACTGCCGCGCACGCGCGCATCCTCATGCTGGAGCAGCCGCGCCACCACCTCGGACGACAGCGTCCCCCGCGCGGACAGCGTCCCCACCACCTCGGCCAGGAGCTCCGGTACGTCCGTCCCCAGAAGCGCGCCCAGGCGCAGGTCCAGCGCCGGGCACGCGGCCAGTGACAGGGGCGCCCGGAGCAGCGGGCGCAGCTCGGGGTCGCCGAGTCCCTTCTCCAGCAACAGCGCCCACCCCGCCTCGCCACCCTCCAGCAGGGCCAGGGCCGCGACCGACGCGCGGCACGGGTCGTCGGGAGCCAGCGCGGGCAAGAGGAAGCCCTCCACCACGTCGGGGCCCGCCTCGACCAGCCCATCCACATGGGACAAGAGCCGCTCCTCGACCCCTGCCGTCTCGGTCAGGTCGAAGTCGGGAGCGCACACGGCACGCTCCCGCTGGAGCCAGTGCCAGGAAGCCTCGTCGAGGTGCTCCTCCACGACATCCAGCAGCACGCGGCCCATGGAGTCTCCCTTCACTCAAGGTGAAGAATGGCACTCTCAGGGGCCGTCAGGCAAATGACATCGCCGCACCGCTCTCGGTGTCCACTGGGAGCCTGCCGCTCGTGTGGCCCGCGATGCGGGTCGCGTCCGAGCCGAATCAGACGAGCCCATCAGCGCCCCTTCACCGGAGCGGAGGAGGAGGACGGGCTGCCCTCGGTCCAGGTGGCGTTGCCGTCGTAGGCGAAGCGCACGCTGCCCACGCCCGTGGCCGTGGTGTTGGCGCGCACGTTGAGATTGCGAGTGGGCAGCGCGGACAGGTCCAGCGTGGCCCCGCTCCGCAGCGGGCCGAGGTCCTGGTCCCTGCCGGCGTTGATGAGGGTGAGGCCCGTCAAGCTCTGGGCGGAAGCGGGCAGGCCCAGGGCCAGCCACGCCACCACGGACAGGCGGAAGATGCCGCGAGAGAAGAGCGGGGGCATGAGGAGTGTCATCCCATGACAACGCTGAAGAACCCACCCGCCTCTACTCCCGGCCCACCACGGGCCGAGGATGCGTGCAGCGGCGACGTCAGCTTGCGAGCGCGGCGCCCTGCCCTTGCGTCCGGGCCTTCCGCCCCGCCTGATACGCGGCGCGCTCCGCCTCCCAGCCCTGCGCCTCGGCGAGCGCCGCGACGTCCTTCCGTCCCGCGGCGTCCGGTTGCACGACCTCCAGGAACTCGGGGAGCGAGGAGACCTTCGGAGCGGAGACGTAGAGCGTGCGCAGCACGCTCATGCTGACCGTGGACGCCGCGGCATACTGGAAGCCGACGATGATGCAGTCGGCCCCGGTATCGGGGGTGACGCCATTGATGAACACGCTCGATACAATCTGTCCGTCGTACGCATACGTGGCCTTCATCCCTTGAGCGACGGTGTCGCCGGTGATCGCCTGGCTCCCGTCCTGGAAGGTGAAGAAGCAGGCGAACGGCTCGCCCCCGGAGACGAGGACGGAGACGGTCGTGATGGGGTTCCCCGCGACGTCGAAGGTGCCGCCCAGCGGCGGGGTGCTCGACCCGGCGGTCGGATTGCCCAGACGTGGGGTGGTCGTGGCCCCGTTCGGGCCCGCGCCCTGCGGGTAGGTCGCCTGCACCGCGAAGATGTTGCTGGCGCCCCACACCGTGAGCTGTGACATCGGTTGGGTGGGCGCCGACGGCAGACCGTTCCAGCCCTCCGCGGTGCCGATCGGATCCGAGTAGATCTCGCTCTTCAGCTGGATGCTCACCGGAGGCGGGTAGGCGGACGGATCGAAGTACGGCCACAGCGTGGCGAAGTCGAGGACCATCCTCGTCATCTGACGCACGTACGTGTTCGTCCAGAGGAAGAGGGCCTGCCCCGCGTTCATCGAGCCGAGGTAGGGCGGAGCGGTAACGGGCGGAATCGGAGGCTTCAGGGGGGAATCCAAGATGCCCGGGACAAGGGGCGTGAAGCTGTTCTGATACGTCGTGTCCACGTAGGACACGTAGTCCTTGAGGGTCTGCGTCAGGAGCTGCTGCTGCTGCTGGAGGTAGTCTGCGGTCCACCCCCACGTGCTGCCAAAGAGCACGCCATCCCGCAGTAGCGACAGATGCAGGTTCGCGAACTGGGCGAACTGCGGCAGCAGGAGCACCGCGTAGGTCGCATCCTGGAACTTCGGAGCGCTGGCGATGAACTGGGTGTTGGCCGAAATCCACGTCGCGCTGATGGCCGAGGGGTCATCGCCGCCGGCCGTGGTCGTGTACTCGGTGATGACCCCCTTCAGCCCCGTGAGCGTGTCGTTGATCTGCCCCGTCTCGTAGTCAGAGAGGTCTTGAGCCACGAGGGCTTCGACCTGCGCCTTGATGTCATCCCAGACATTGTCGGTGGAAGGCCAGAGGATGTACGTGAGCGCCGAGAGCAGCGAGCCCACGCCGGGGACCAGCCCCAACACTCCCGCCACCGCCTGCTCCGCATCATACGACCAGGTGTTGCTCATTGCGTGACTCCACGTCTGAGGGACTCCAGGAGCATTAGCAATCCATGCGCCAGCGCTCCCTCCCCGGGTGTCGAGAGGGAGCGCTCCGTGGAGGCGCCCCCGCCGACGCCATTTCCGCCGTGGGGAACGTCGGCCGACGTGTCGACCGACGCGTCGACCGGCGCGATGACCGAACGATGACCAACGCATGGAGCCGAGCCCACCCTCGCGCCCATGCGCCTGCGTACCTTGGACACCGTTCCCGTCACCCGCCGTTCCCTCATGGGGCCATGCCGTGGCCCACGCGCACGGAGGCGCGTCTCGTTCCCACCATGAACTTCACATTCGCGGGTCTGTGGACCCACATGGGCCTGGTCGCACAGCTCATCGTCATCGTCATGGGCGTGATGTCGGTGGTGTCCCTCCTCATCCTCGCCGAACGCACGCTCGTCTTCCGCGCCTCCCGCCGCCACTCGCGCAGGTACGCCGCGCAGCTGGACTCCCTGCTCGCCAGCGGCGACTTCGACGCCGCCGCCGAGGCGAAGACGGAGCAGGACGTGGGCTACCTGGGGAGGACCATCCGCGCGGGGCTGACGGCCTACCGCAGCTCCTCCACTGACAGTCGTGAGGAGGTCATGGAGTCCGTGGCGCGCAGCCTGGAGCGACAGGCGCAGCGCGAGGTCCAGAGCCTCAAGCGCGGCCTGGGCCACCTCGCCACCGTGGCCGCCACCGCCCCCTTCGTGGGCCTGCTCGGCACCACCATCGGCATCGTCACCGCGTTCCAGGCGATGGGCGCCTCGAATTCAGGCGGCATCGGTGCCATCTCGACGGGCATCTCCGAGGCGCTCGTCACCACGGCCTTCGGCCTGCTCGTCGCCATCCCCGCGGTCATGGGCTACAACTCCCTGCAGGGCTGGGTGGACGCCCGCGCGGTGGACCTCTCCGAGGCCAGCAACGAGTTCCTCGACGCCGCGTCCCGCGCCCTCAAGCGCACCCGCGTCGCCGTGCGGTGAGTCGCACGACCTACGAGTAGACACCCTGCAGGAACCTTCTCAGCCCGTCGATGATCCCCGTGCGAACATTCGCATGATAAAAAGAATCCTTCTCGAAGTGGGGAGACAAACGTCTCCTCGCTTCCGGAAGATGATGAAAAGGAATCGCGGGGAACATGTGGTGGGTCAGGTGGTACTGGGTCCCCACCGGACAGAAAAGAAGGGTGCTCAGCCCCCTCTTTTCAATCTCGATACATTCCTCGATGTGCTCACTCCAGGGAATGGGAGCGTCCCCCATGCTGAAGTACTTGTGGGTCACCGCGAGGGCCCTGATGCCGTTGATCACGCCCACGCAGGTGATGATCGACGCCCAGACGACGATTGCGCTCCAGTGAAGCCTGCCCGCTAGAACGCAGAGGACCAGGGTCCAGAGATAGGCAAAGGTGACCATCTCCTGGATCGACCAGGACTTCAGCACGGACGCATCCTCGCTGATCCGACGGGCAAACCGGGACTTCATCCCCATGAAGGAAGCCTCTCTCAGCACCAGCTGCCGGAGCCTGGAGTGAAGGTGGCTGACGGGGGTCAGGATGCAGAAACGGACCATCCCCAGATAGGGGAGGAACAGATTCATGCCCAGGAATTCAATGAGACCCAACGTCGGGGCCTTCTTGAAGTTGATGTACTCCGGATCAAGGCTCGTTCCGTACTTCTTCGAGTGATGATCAATGTGGTTGTCACCGTAGATGAAAGCCGGAATCGCAAACAGACATCCGACGAGGATGTTCCAGGTCCAGAAGAACGAACCAAACCTCCTTTGATCAAGGTGGGCCAGCTCATGGGTGAACGTCACAGCATGGTAGACACAAATGACGGAAACCCAAAAACCACAGAAGAACACGAAGTCGAACTGAAGGCTGCTTGTCTTGGAGATGAGAAAACCCAGGGAAGCCCAGGCCGAAAAGGTTGCCAGGAGCAGATAGCTCCAGAACACCTTCATGTCAGGCTCCATGAGATCGCTCAAAAGCGGTCTCAATTCCTTGAGCCGGAGTTCGACTCTCTCTTCTTTCATGTTCATTTCACTGTTCCAGGGCAGGAAGGGATTCGTCGGGCCGGGGGAGCACGTCGACCCCCAGCCGGCTCCTCGTCACGAGGATCAGCGGCCCCAGCAGGAGCAGCTCTCCCACGAGGCCTGCCAGCATCGCCAGGGCGGTGAGCAGCCCGAAGTTCCGCGTGGGATTGAAGTTGGAGACCACCACCACCAACATTCCCAGCCCGATCACCAGCGCGATCCAGAAGGCCCCCAGGCCCTTGGTGCTCAGCGTCTCCTCGAGCGCCCGCTCCGGGTCGCCGTGCACGCGCAGCCGCTCCCGCATGTACTGGATGAAGTGGATGGTGTCGTCCACCGCGATGCCCAGCACGATGGGGGAGGCCATCGTCGTGGACAGGCTCAGGGGAATCCCCGCCCAGCCCATCCACCCCAGCACGCAGGCGATGGGGAACAGGTTGGAGGGGATGGTGAACAGCCCCGCGCGCACCGAACGGAACACGAGGAAGATGGGGCCGAAGATGAGCAGGAACGACAGCCCCAGGCTGTTGATCTGGCTGCCGATGATGTTGTCCGTCATCTCCACCCACAGCCGCCCCTGCCCCGTCGCCACCGCGCGGTAGCCCTCCGAGGCGGGGAAGTGCTCCTGCAGATACGCGCTCACCCGCCCGTAGAGTCCCTGGAGCCGGCTCGAGCCGTGCTCCTTCACCCGCGCCACCCCGCGCACCCACTGGTAGGACGCGTCCACGGACTCCCCCAGGCTGTCGTCGCCGTCGAGCTGGAGCAGCTGCGCCACCTGCTCGCGGGTGTCCGGGATGCGGAAGGACTCCGGCCTCCCCTCCTCGAACTCCCGGTGCAGGAGCTTCACGTGGTCCACGAGCGAGGTGACGTGGTCCGCCCCCACCTCCTGCTTCAGGAAGGTGTCGAGCGCCTCCAGCTTGCGCAGCTCCGCCGGCTCGAGGAACCGCTCGGGCTCCGCGGCGCGAATCGACACGATGAGCTGCGTGGTGCCTCCGAGGTGGTCCTCCACGAACCGGGTGTGCTGGCGCAGGAGTGTCCCTTCCCGGAACTGCTCCAGACTGTTCTCGTCCACCTTCAGGCGCGTCATGCCCACCCCCGCGACCAGGCTCAGGGCCACCGCCGCGGCCGCGAGCCAGCGCGGATGCCGGAACATCCAGCGGACGTACGCCGCCATCCACGCGTCGAGCCGGCCCGGGCCCCGGGCGGGCTCGCGCCGGATGTACCAGGACGCCGGCCGCAGCCGCGCCGCCAGCGGCAGCAGCAGGAAGGAGACCCCCATGGACAGCATCACCGCCAGCGCCGCCGCGAGGCCGAACTCGCGGACGGCCGGAGTGGGGCTGACCGCCAGCGAGCCAAACCCCACCGCCGTCGTCAGGTCGCACATGAACACCGGCACCATCAGCTCCGCCAGGGTGCGCACGGGCGCGCGCTCCGGCGTCTCCTCACGCGCGTTGCGCGCCCACTCCGAGAGGAAGTGGATGACGTTCGCCACCGACAGCACCATCATCACCGGCGGAAGAAGGGTGGAGAGGTTGTTGATGGAACCGCCCACCCACGTCAGCGAGGCCATGCCCACCAGCAGGCATCCCGTCACGTTCGCCACCGCCAGCAGCACGCCGGGGAGCCTCCGGGAGAAGGCCCACAGCAGCGCCACGGCCAGCGCGTAGACCAGGGGGATGAAGCGCTCCAGGTCCACCCGCATGGAGTGCGCGGTGTCCGCCTCCACCACCGGGCCTCCCGTGAGGAAGAAGCGGGTGGCATGGCGCGCCTCTTCCTGCGCCAGCAGCCGGCGGACCTCCGCGACGAGCGCCGCTTTGCGCGCGTCATCCAGCCCGTTCACCAGGCGCACGCTCAGGGCTCCCACCGAGGGCGACACGTCCGAGAGCAGCCCTCCGCGAATGAGCGGGTTGCGGCGCGCGCGCTCACGCAGGGCCGCCAGCACGGCCGGCTCTTCCGGCGTCGTTTCAGGGACGAGCGGCAGGGTGCGAAAGCCCTCCGAGTCCCCCACCAGGTCCTTCACGTGCGTGAGGCTGGTGACCTTCTCCACCGGGGAGGCCTCCGCCTCGTAGCCGGGCAGCTGGAGTCGTTGGAGGGCATCACTCAGCGCGCGCACCTGCTCCAGGCTGGCGCGTGAGAAGACGTCGTCCGTGCGGTAGCCCACGTAGAGCAGCTCGTCGTTGACGAAGTGGGCGTTGACCTCATCCAGCTCCGCCTGCAGGGGCGAGCCCCGGTCGAAGAAGGGCTCCGTCCCTGACTCCATCTTCAGGTGCGGCAGGGTGAGTGCGCTGGCCAGCAGCAGGCCCGCAAGCATCCCCCCCACACTCCAAGGGTGCGTGTACAGCCACCCGGCCAGACGTTCGGGGAAGTCCTGCGGCTGCCCTTCGGAGGTCGCGCTCACGTGTGTTGCCCCATCGCTAGAAGCTTGCTTCCATGGAGGCTTCGAGGCGCGAGTTGTCCCGGAAGGGCGCGAAGCTGCCTTCCTTTGCGCTCCCGAAGAGCCACAGGTATTCCAGCCGCGCCTTCACCCGGTCGAAGAGGACGTACTCCACTCGCGGGTTGACGAAGCCATCGTCCCCTCTCAATGACAGCGTCCCGGCCACCTCGAAGCGCAGGTCCGGACCGGCCTCGTAGGCCACGCGTGTCAGCAGCCCGCCAGGCACGGGCCGCCGCAGCCGCCCGAGCGCGTCATCCGACAAGCGGCCCACCAGGGCCTGGGCCTGCACCCACTCCAGGAAGACATGCAGCGAGTGGTCCTGGAGAAAGGGCCCCACCTGGTAGTCCCCGCCGATGACGCCAATCGCATACGGGTCCTCCACGAAAGGATTTTGGGCCCGGCGGTCCCGGGTGAGAAAGGCCGCCGCCTCCGCCACCAGCCGCAGCTTGCCCAGGCTGTACTCCGCGTCGAACGTGGCGACGTGGACCCGCTCGTGGGAGCCCGTGACGGTGACGTCCAGCTCGGGAGGCGGCGCTGGCGTGGGCAGGATGTCCACGCGCAGGGTGGGCATCCTGTCCATCAGCGTGACGAAGCCCAGCGACAGGTCCGCTCCGCCCACCGAGGCCACCAGTCGCACCCCACCCTGCGCGTGCGCGAGACGGGCAGAGGGCACCCGCGGCGGCACCAGGGTGACGCGGGCGGAGAGCCCCTCCGGCAGCGGCAGCCGACCGCGGCTCCAGCGCGAGCGGGCCACGAAGGCGCCGTCCGGACCGATGGCCTCTGGCAATGGCAGGAGGTTCTGCTCTGGGACCGGCAGGAAGTACCCCTCCAGCAGCACCGGGCCGAAGAAGGCGCTCAGCCGGGCCATCCACGCGCCGCGCTTCTCCGGGGCCAGGGGGTCGCGCAGGTCCACGGGATCCAACACGTCCGACGGGTTGTAGAGGCTCGCGGCGCCCCAGGACGTCAGCACGCGCCCCGCCCGGAACGCCCAGCGCGAGCCCTTCAACTCGAAGAAGGCCTCCTCCACGTCGAAGCGGTCCCGGCTGGGATCCGCGAAGTCGCGGCGCATCAGGAACGAACCCTGCGCCCGGGCCCCCTGCGTCGAGCCCCGCACCTGGACCGCCAGCTCCGCCACGTCGCGCCCCGACACCCGGTCGTCGCCCAGGTGCTTCGGGTAGCTGAAGTGCTCCACCGCCACCCGCGCGCCCAGCTCCACCGGCGGTTGGGTCTGGGGCGGCTCGGGCGCATCCTGGGCGAAGTCCACCCCGCTCATGGCCGCGGCCCACGCGTCATCGCTCGGGACGGAGGACTCCGGCGCGCGGGGGGCTTCGGCCACGGGTGGCGGCTCGGGCGCCGTGTCCGCGGGGGGCGCGGCGCTCCGGGGGGGCAGCTTCCGCGACAGGGACTGGACCAGCCGGTCGGCGGCCTCGGCGCGCAGCCGGGGCTTGCCCAGATCCGTGAAGGCGAGCGCCAGCTGCTGCCCGCTGCCAGGATCCACCGCGCGCAGCACCAGCCGGAAGCCCACGCCCCTGCGGGTGAGCGACGCCGTCACCGCCGTGTCGAAGGACAGACGCTCCGCGAGCTGCGGCAGGTGCTCGGGGTCCGCCTGGCGGCCCGCCGGGACACGGAGGGCCCGCGCGGCCTGCGCGAGCTGCCGCTTCCCGACCGTCTGGAACTGCCCGCTGCGCTCCAGCGCGCGCTGAAGCGTGTCGCGCAACGCGGACTCGGAGGCGAGCCCCGTGGCGTCCTTCACCCGCACCAGCCCGACCCGCGACGACACCTGGGGCTGCGCGGCCACCGTGGTGGCCGCCAGCACCAGGAGCGGCAACAAGGCCCGTCCCGGGAACCTCCATCGCATGGGTGGCTCCGCCTACTCGCCGCTCATCGCGTGCTGACTGAAGGTGTCCGGCGCGAGGGTGAACTCCGTCTGGCGCTGGTCCACCGTGAGCACGGTGCGGTGCTTGCGCTGGACGTCGATGACCGTCGTCTCATCCGCCCGCCACGCAGCGCCCGCAACCTTGCGGATCTGGCCCATCCGCATCTCCTTGAGCGGCTGGAGCTTCCGATCAAAGGCGCGCACGCGGACGGTGAAGAGGTTGTCCTTGCGCAGCCAGAGGTGCGTCTTGCCGTAGGGCGACTCCTTCACCACCTGGGGTGCGGAGGGCGTGGCTTCGATGAGGTAGCAGTCCTGGCCATCCACCGCCTCGCTGCCGAGCATGCGGTAGCGGTAGTCCTCCACCTCCCGGCGCTTGAGGTCCTCGAAGAAGAGGTCGGTGCCGACGAAGCGGTCCCCCAGCTCCGCCTGCCCCACCCGGCGCGTCTTGCGGAAGGACGGCAGGTACAGCCACTGGTCGTCCCCGCCATTCGCGTCCGGGGCCTGGAGGCTCAGCAGGGTGGTGCCCTTCACGTCCGCGGGCTGGAGGAAGCGCACGCGCAGCCGGTCCCCGCGCCCCTCGCCATCCAGCGTGATGAACTCCACCTGGCGCATGCGCTGGGCACCGCCTTGATCCTGCAACATCAGACGGGAGCGCACCCGCTCCTGCGGCAGGCGGTGCCAGGCGTCACCCTTCCGCATCAGGGCCAGGGCCTCGTCCTCGGCATGGGCCGGGACACCCAGGCCAGTCACGACCACCACCAGGAGGGCGAGGAACGAACGAAACATGATGTGTCTCATGGATGGATTTCGGGGGGGGGAGAACCGACGTCAGGAGTAGGCCAGGGCAGGCACGGAACGGGACGGCCTGGAGGGGGCCACCGGGTGCGGGAGCGCGAAGGGCAGCACCGAGTTCAGGTGGGCCCGCTCACCCGGACCGAGGGCGGCAATGACATCCGGGCGCAGCCGGGCCAGGTGCGCCACCGCACGTGCCCGGGGGCCCTGGAATCGCTCCAGGAAGTCCGGCTCCGCCGGGAACTGGAAGCCGGGCTCCTCCCGGACGCAATAGAAGTGATAGGGATTGGCGTTGGAGGGACGGGAGCCAAAGCGTTGCAGAAGCTCGCGCGGGGCGTCCTTGACGCGCAACCGCAGGCAGATGGCCAGGGCCTTCTCCGACAGCCCCTGGTACCTGCGCCGCTCCCCCACGCGCTCGGTCGGGAGGAAGCTGCGATACATCACCTCCGCGTCCGGGTGGACGGTCATCACCATGTCGTCCACGCCCAGCAGGCCCGAGGTCCGGTACACCATCTTGTTGAGCATCTGCACCACGCCCACGCTCCGGTGGCGGCGGGCAATGCACAGCGCCCCCACCTCCGCCAGCCGCCGCCCCTGGGCCCGCAGCTTTCCCACCACGTCCGCGAAGGTCTTGTCCAAGGGGAGCCCCTGCGGGGAGTCCACGTGCAGCGACACCGTCCCCACCACCTCGTCGGCGACCTTGGCCACGAGGATCACCGTCGAGGGGAGCAGCAGGTGCGGCGTCACCTGCACGCCCTCGGAGTGCGGGGAGATCAACCCGCGGTGCACGTAGCCTTCGTGGAGCACCCGCGCGGCGGCCTCCAGCTCCGCGGGGCTCTCCGCCACCTTGATGCTCACGCACGCCAGGCTCGCGGAGTCGATGCGCGAAAGCGAGCGGACCAGCCGCTCCTGCACTTCCTGGGGAAGCCACCGCAGACCCTGGCGGACGAGATGTCTCATGCCGGACCGCAGAGCAATTCACGGACCAACCCCGGTGCAGGCGCGCATTCCCTGTGGAGAGGCACATCGCGTGTCGGGCGCGACAGCCCGCGAGCCGTGGACAGTTCCCCACAGTCTGTTGGGCGATGCCCACGAATTGCCGGATCCGAGAGGCGGCGCGGCCGCCGGCCCTGGAAATGATGTCATATTTTTTCGTTGCGCCCGGCGCGCTTCAATGGATCTCTAGACAGACACGTCCACAGCGTGCCTCCGCAAGTGATTGCGACCCTGCCGCGTCCCTCCCTCTCCGCCAGCTCACGGGGCCACTGCCATGTCTCTTCCATCTTCCACCGAGTTGTCCACGCAGACCCTGGAAGCCCTGGCCGGGATTGTCGGGCCGCAGTGGCTCCGCACCGGAGAGGAGGCCTGGAAGCGGGGCACGAGCACCACGTCCATGAGCAGACGTGTCCCGGCGGTGGTCTTCCCCGCGTCGACGCGTGAGCTCGTGGCCCTGGTGGAGCTGGCCAACGCGCGAGGGTTGGCCCTGTACCCGGTGAGCACCGGCCGCAACTGGGGCTACGGCTGCGGGGCGCCCGTGCGGGATGACTGCGTGGTGGTGGACCTGTCGCGGATGGACCGCATCGTGTCGCTCGACGCGGAGCTGGGCCTCGTCACCGTCCAACCCGGGGTGACGCAGGGGATGCTGAGTCAGTACCTCCGGGAGCGACAGCTCCCCTTCCTGGTGCCCGTCACGGGGGCCGGCCCGGATTGCAGCCTGCTGGGCAACGCCCTGGAGCGCGGCTACGGCATCACCCCGCATGCGGACCACTTCGGCGCCATCACCCGGCTGGAGGCGGTGCTCCCGGACGGCTCGCTGTACCGGTCCGCGCACGGGGACCTGGGGGGACAGCGGGTGGACCAGGCCTTCAAGTGGGGCGTCGGCCCGTACCTGGACGGGCTCTTCTCCCAGAGCAACCTGGGCATCGTCACCGAGCTCACCTTCGTGCTCGCCCGGAGGCCCGAGCACCTGGAGGCCTTCTTCTTCTGGGTGCCCGAGGACGCGGGGCTGGAGGACGCGGTGGGTGCCATCCGCGAGACGCTGCGGGAGCTGGGCGGGGTGGTGGGCGCCATCAACCTGCTCAACCCCCAGCGCGTGCTGTCCATGGTCGCGCCCTACCCTCGCAACCGGGTGCCGCGCGGTGAGGCGCTCTCCGCGGAGCTGCTGGCCGAGCTGACCTCCCAGCATGGCGTGGGGGCGTGGACGGGCACCGGAGGCCTGTACGGCACGCGAGAGGTGGTGCGCGCCGCGCGGAGCACCATCCGGCGGAGGCTGGGGCGGGTGTCGCGGCGCCTCGTGTTCATGGGTGCGGAGAGAGCGCGCATGCTGGGCCAGTGGCTCCCCCGACTGCCACTGGGACTGGGCGCGAAGCTGTCCCCGCAGGCGCGCGTCCTGTCCAACGTGTTGAGCGTCCTGGAGGGTGTCCCCACACAGATGGCCTTGCCGCTGGCCTACTGGAAGTCAGGCCGACGCCCGCCGGAAGGGGCTCCCCTGAACCCGCACGCGGATGGCTGCGGTCTGCTGTGGACCTCTCCGCTCGTCCCCATGGTGCCGGAGTTGGTGCGCATCTACGTACGGACCGTGCGGGAGGTCACCGCGCGGCACCGCATGGAACCGCTCATCACCCTCACCTCGCTGTCCGACCGCTGCTTCGACAGCTCCATCCCGCTGCTGTTCGACCGGGAGGATCCGGACGAGGCCGCCCGCGCGCTCGCATGCCAGCAGGCATTGCTGGACACCTGCCGCCGCGAGGGTTTCCTGCCCTACCGCGTGGGGACCCACACCATGCGCTGGCTCGCCGAGCAGGCGCCCCAGGCCTGGCGGCTCACCGAGCACCTCAAGCGCGCCCTGGACCCGCGCCAGGTGCTCGCGCCTGAGCGGTACTCCGGCCTGTGATGAACCGATACACAGGCACCTGGGATTGAGTGATTCGGAGGCTCGCCCAGAACACGGGGACGGGCCTCCGGGCCGACTCCAGAGCGTCGTGAGGAAGACATGCGTTCCTCCCCCTGGATGGATTGCTGACACGGAAGACTGGCGTCACCGTCCCTCGTTTGTGAGGGAGCTCCGTCTTGAAGACTGCTCGAACGAGACCCGTCCGTGTCATCGCCACACTCGCGCTCACCGTCATGGCCTTCGGTGGGTGCGACGACGATGATGATGATGATGACAACGATGAGAAAGCGGCGGCCACGGAGGCGGTGAAGCGGATCTCCCAGGACGCCCCCACCAGCCTGCCTGCCAATGTGCCGGATGAGGTGCTGCGGGTGACGCTGGGAGGCGTGGAGTACAACCTGCGCGAGCTGCTCAGCCGCCCCCCTGAATCACGACCCTCCGCGCACATCGTGGCCGCCTACCAGACGGTCTCCACGCCCGCGGACCCACCGCCCTTCGGGACCCGCGACGTGGCCGTTCTTCCGGACTCCACGCGGGAGGCGCCAGCGGCCCAGGTCTACGAGTGCCGCCAGAACGCGAGCGACTTCGCCTGGGCCTTCCTCCAACCGGAAGCGGGTCTCCAGCCCATCACCGACGAAACCATCCCAGCGCTGGAGAAACTCGTCCTCGATCATTTCCGCTACCCGGCTGGCATTGATTTCGGGCCACCCACCGGCACGCCCCCCGTGGGTCCCGCCTGGCGCGTATCGGCTCCGTTGCTCGACGAGGGCTCGCCCACCGCCGGCCAGACCCTCTTCATCGGCAGTGTCGAGGCCACGGTCGCCAACGGGCCTGGCAACGTCCCCTTGCTGCGACTCGCCAACGTCGCGCGCATCGACCGGGGGCTCCCGTCCGAGGTGTTCTCGAGGACCCCGTCCGACGGAACCCAGACGGGCTACGTGCTCCGGCTCAACACCGCGGGAGGCATCACGCCAACGACGGGTTGCGACGGAACCTCGGACATGGGCAAGCGCAAGCGGGTGCCCTACGCAGCGGACTACTACTTCATCGATGTCTTCACGACTCCGTAGCGTCGGCCACATCTTCGCGTGAGCGGCCCGGGGCGCGCTAGGTTGCGGGCCCTGACGCCGCCATGCCCTCGCTCCGCCCACCTTCCATCCCCCTGATCGCGGCCGTTGTCGTGCTTGCCTCCAGTCCCGTGGCGCTCGCGGACAACCCGCCCCTGACCAGCTCGAACTACGCGATCGACGTGTTCCAGGGCCCGGTGCTGGCGCCGGTGCGGGTGACAGGCCTGGCCGGGGCGTATGCCCCCATCGCCGAGGGCGTCGAGGGCATCGGTGCCAACACGGCCGCCCCGGCCTTGCGCTCGCTCTACTCGACCCAGCACGTCGACTACGACCTGTCGCTGGGCTTCACCCTGCCCAGCTCCGTGCGCAACACCGACTTCGACAACAACGGCTCGGTGGGCTTCACCTACAAGAACTTCGTCTTCACCCAGCTCGGAGGCCTGATCCAATGGGGCCCCTGGGGGGCGGGAGGGCTCGCTTCCCTGCAGAGCTACACGCTGGGCCAGGACGCGAGCGGGCAGACCCTCCAGCTGAACACGAGCCGCTTCCAGATTCAGCTCGCGCGCACGCTGTTCGACGGCGAGCTGGTGGTCGGCGTTGGCCTGCGCGCGGTCTCCCTCGAAATCGACTCCGGTGAAGGCGAGAAGAGCAACCTCGCCTCCATGCTCGGCGTCAACACCGAGGCCGGCGCCATCTGGACCCCGCTGGCCCTGCCGCTGCGTGCGGCCCTGACGTTCCGGGCTCCCGTCCAGGGTCGGCTCAATCCCGACAGCCCGACCACCGCCGACGACGAGGGCAACGTGAGGGTCGCCAACCTCTACCTGCCCTCCACCATCAAGCTCCCCTGGGAGATCGAGGCGGGCCTCGCCTACCAGTTCGGCCCCCGCCCCCTGCAGATTCCGTGGGGCCCGGAGCGTGCCGAGCGCTTCAAGGCCCTGCCGCGAGCGAAGCTGCTCCTGACCGGCTCGGTCATCATCAGCGGCGCGGCTTCGAATGCCATCGGCTTCGAGTCCTTCCTGTCACAGCAGCTCGAGCGCTCCGGGCGCCATCTCCTGGTCTCACCCCGCGTCGGCGCCGAGCTTGAGCCCATCGAGAACCGGCTGCAGGTTCGCGCCGGCAGCTACCTCGAGCCCAGCCGCTTCGACGACATCCGGCCTCGCGTGCATGGCACCGCGGGCGCGGAGGTGCGCCTGTTCCGCTGGTCCGTCTTCGGCATGACGTCCCCCGAGACCTCGTGGCGCATCAGCGGCTTCGTCGACGTTTCCCACCTCTACCTCGGCTGGGGCGTTGGCGTCGGCACCTGGCACTGACGCCCCAGGGCGCGGACGAAGAAGGCGACGCGCGTCTACGGGACGTCCCCTGCACCAGGAGTACTACCCACCCGCCTGGCTGGCGGGTGGAGCGGGCTCCGCGGGAGTCTTCAGCCAGAGGTGGCCACGGTGAAGGACCGGGCGGGGAGGTGTGGGCTGTTATTGCCCGCCGCATCCGTCGCCCAGGCCTTCACCGTGTGCACTCCCAGCGCCAGCGCCTTGGTGGGAGTGAAGCTCCAGGTGCCCTCGGCGGTGGCCTTGGTGGTGCCCACCTTGACGCCATCCACGATGATTGTGACGGAGAAGCCGGCCTCCGTTCTTCCGCTGTAGGTGGGCGTGGTGTCGCTCGTCACCGAGCCAGCCGCCGGAGTCAGCACCGTCGGAGCCGACCGCTTGATGCGCAGTGTGATGGCGGTGAACACCTCGGTGCTGGTCCCATTCACCTGGATTTGATGACTCTCGTAGTGCACCGGCGTGATGAGCAGGTCGCTCGCGATGTTGCCGACGACCGCCTTCGGGCCAAACCGCCCGACCTGCATCGTGCCCATCGCCATGCCCGTGCACCCCACGCACTTGGGTGCGCGGTACACGAACACAGCGCCGCCGGGGATCTGGTTCACGCTGTTGACGCGTGACTTCGGCACGGCGACGAACAGCCGCTGCTCAGAGTCGGGGCTCTCCCAGACGGCACCCAACGGCAGGGGGCTGGCGTTGTCGGCGTTGTTGTCCACCGGCCGGAGCGTGACGTCAATCGAGCCACCAGCTTCGATCGCCGGGTTGACCTTCACCAGGTCCGCCTTCTTCGTCCAACCCAGCCAGTGGAGCTGCGGGAGGTTGTAGTTGTCCGACGGAAACCTGCCCATGTTCGTGCTCGCGTCGCCGCGGTCGTCGTCAGGGCCCGTGGCAATTTGCCGGTTGCCGTGCGCGAGGCCGAGGATGTGTCCGGTCTCGTGGTAGTAGGTCCGCATCAGGCCGTCATTGAGGTAGATGTGGTGGCCATTGGCCCTCGAGCTTGGACACATCCCCAGGGGCATGAGGTACACGTTCAGGAACGCGTTCGAGGTGCTGTGCTCCACGGCATATGTCTTCGCCTTCTCGCAATCGCTGATCGTCACCCTCACGGTCTCATCTGTGTTGAGGAATTTCAGGTGCACCTGGTTGTGCGATGCCACGGCGAAGGAATTATACATTTCCTGGATGCGGCCCCTGGCTGTCGCGATCGAGGGAGTTTCGCGACCCTCGATGACGACGCGGACGACCTTGACCGTGTGCGTCGTGTTCACCGCGCCCAGTTTCCTGTTGAAATTCCTGACGCAAGTCGGCTCGTTGTCGGCACAGACGTAGCTGGCTGGCGACGTCTCTTCGTCGGCGGACTGAACCCGGAACGACCGCACGTTGTCGTCCGTGCCAGCGCCGCTCGGGAACGAGGTTTCGCAGAGCTTCGTGTCGTATTGGACGACAGTCGATTCGCCGGTGCAGCCCGCGGCAACGTGGAGCGTCACGGTCTTGCCAAACGGAACCTCGACGTAGGAGGCATCCGCGCTACCGAGCGTGTAGCAGCCGTCAAGCTCGGCTTCCTGCATCACCGTGGAGTCGCCGTTGCAGCCCTCGCGCACGCGGACGCGCGGCGTCTGGGAAGCGATGAGCTGAGCGCTCAACGTGGGCCAGTTGGCGGACGTGCAGCGCCCTGCCTGTACCGCATCGAGGAAGAGACCGTCTTCGAGCTCCGGGTGCTCGTAGGTCTGGCACATTTCCCATAGCTCGCTCCAGTGCGCCCAGTCACAGGTCCCCGCGTTGACGTATCCCTGCACGCACGAGAGAGACGCCTCGAGATCCAGGGAGAGGAGCGACTGGCGGGTGGTGGTGACGGGCCCCCGGAGCTCTGGAGTCGGCTCCGCCGCGCTGCCACATCCTGTCACCAACGCCGCGCCCATCACGACAGCCACCACGAATGTCTTTTTCATGTTTCCCACGCTGATAGCTCACGGTGCCCGTGCGCCACCGCCCATCATGTGCGGCGGCACGACAGCCTCAATCCAATGAATCGGAGCCTCAATTCGTGGAGTCGACCAGTTATCCTGGAAAAGCTGCAATGATGACTTGTCCGCTTATTAATCGATTCAGGCAAGCTTTGATGCGGCGCCCGGCGCGATTGCCGCATGACCGTGGGCAGGACGCTGGATTGCGCGACGCGACAGCGCAGGAAGTCATGAAACCAGCCCAGGGCGTAGAGGCCGCTTGAGCCCCCTTGGGGACACGCCCAGCATTCAGCGCTTCAGCCACATCGGCTCGCCGGGGCACAGCCGGCAGCGGGCCTCACCGTTGGCACAGGAGGCCGCGCAGGACGGGAGCGCCGCGCGGGCCGAGCTTCCGGCGCGGTACAGCAGGTCCTGGTACGCGATGGAGCCCACGATGGGATGCATGCTCTGGAGCTGCACCACGGTGGCCCCCGAGCGCTTCAGCCGGAAGGTCGGCGTCCCCACCGCCAACGCCGTCCGGATGGCCTGCACGCCGCCCGCCGCCTTGTCCACGCCGTAGGTCGTCGTGCCCTGCGTGATTTCGAGCCGGCCCGCCGACGTGAGGAAGCCCACCAGCTCCACGTCATCCGTCGCCGGGCACCCTGCCCTGCACACCGCGAGGTTCGCTGACGTCTGGGTCGTGGGCACGAGGGACTGACGGTGGAGGCGGTGGTTGTAATACAGCACGTCGCGCTCGACGGTCGGCTGCGTGCCCATCTTGAACCACTGGATGTAGTACGCGGTCATGTCGTACGCGGGCCACTGCTTCCCCGTCGACGGCCGGATGTTGTGGTGCTCGTGCTGGTCGTTCCAGGTGACGATCTGGACTTCATCCAGGCCGTCAGCAATCACGTTTTCCCAGATGGAGCGGAGCGTCAGTGAGTTGCGCGCCTCCCAGAAGGCCCTGTCCTTGGGCCGGTAGTCCTGGCTGCTCATCGGGTGCATCCACGACTTCCCGTACCCGGCCGCCTTCGTCTTCAGGCTCCCGGAGTACCCCGCCGTCGTCACCGGGACGGCCGTCCCCCACCCCGCGTAGGCATCCCCCACGGTCCTGTACTCCTCGAAGAGCGCCGTGCTCCCCGTGCCAAGGAAGACAGGCACCAGGTACAGGCTCATGCCCAGCTCCGTCGCCGCGCGCTGCTTCACGGTGGCGTAGAACGCCGCCGTCCGGCCCTGCGCGGGAGGATTGAACAGGCCAACGACATACTTCCCATCCGGCCGCCGCAGGAGCGCCGCGTAGCTCTTCAGCTGGCCCAGGATGCGAATCATCAGGGCCTGGTCCCCCGCCTGGCTCCCCGTATTCAGGATCGTCATGTCGAAGTTGGGGACGATGTCGAAGCCGCCGACCTGCGAGGCCGCGTCGACAATCGTCTTCGCCCGCGTCCACACCGCGCCGTTGTTCACGTCGCTGTCGGTCCACAGGTTCAGATAGAAGCCGTCAATGCCAATCCTCGCCGCGAGCTCGATTTCGTCCTTCGCGTCGCGAAGCCGCCAGTCCGTCTCCGTGCGGGGCAGTCTTGGGAGCGGCCGCTCCCGCATCATGCCGCCGTAGGCCGCGTGGACTCCGCCCTCGCCATTCACCGCGATGTAGTTGAGCTCGTAGTAGTCGTTGGACGTCGGGTTCGTGTTGCCCAACGACACCGGGTAGTAGTGCCAGTGCGCATACACCCGCTTCGCCGACTGCCGGAGCGTGGCGAGCGGCACCGCGGTGAACGGCCACTCACACGGGCCACAGTCCGGCCCGCAGTCGACGCCCGTCTCGGTGCCGTTGCGCACCCGGTCCGAGCAGGTCGCGGCGGGCGTCACGCTCAGCGGGACGCTTGACTGGTTGTCGCTCTCGGAGGTCTCCGCCGGCAGGCGGTTGATGTCATCCACATGCGCGAGGAGCGTGTGGGCCCCCGCCGTGGCCGGAGCGGTCCACACCTTCGTCCCCGCGGGGCCGGAGTTGGCGGTGAGCGTGACGCTGGCCCCCGGCGCGAGGGAGCCCGTGTGCGTGTCCGACCACGACACCTGCGTGCCGTCCACCCAGAAGGAGAGTCCGTGGACGATGCCGGCAGGCGTCGCGACGTTCCCCGCGTTCTTGATGGTTGCGTTGAAGGTGACGGCACCGCTCGGGGTCACCGTGGTCGGGCTCACGCCCGTGACGACGAGGTTGTAGCCGTCCACGAGCGCATCTTCCTGCGAGGCCAGGGGCTCCTGGAGCGGATCCCCGCCACAGCCCATCCACGCGGCCAGCAGCCCCAGGGACAGGACCTTCCATGCGCTCTTCGAGGTGTGAATCGCCGGTTGCATCCAGAGGCTCCGTTCAGAATTCCGCCCCTACTCTCGCGCCAGCGCGAGCTGGATGGCGCGTTCCACGGGCGGGCCGGCTCCATTGTCGCGGTGGAGCTGAAAGGGTTGCTTTGGGAACAGCGGTGGCTGCGCCATGAACTTCGGCCGGGTGCCCCGGTGGGGTTGCGCGGCGTGCACCAGGAACGGATGGCAGAGGTAGACGGTGCCCGCCGCTCCCGTGGCGAAGGCAAGTGGGCACCCGTGCGTGGCGTCCAGCTTCTTCGCCAGCTCCATGAACGACAGGCCCGCTTCACCCTCGGGCTCCAGCAACCGGGCCGCCTGCAGGTGCGAGCCCACGCGGATGCGGGTGGGCGCGTCGTCCTCGCCCACGTCGGAGAAGAGGAAGAGCATCAGCAGCGCGCGGCCCCGCGAGGCCACATTCACACGCCAGTCGAAGAACGACGACGGGTCCTTCCCCGGGAAGCTGGCGTCCACATGCCAGCCGTCATCCCCCGGTACCTCGCTGCTCGGAAAGCGCACCGGGAAGCTGCCGAGGCTGGAGCGCGGCGCCCAGCCTCCGGGGCCCACGAGCCTGTCGTAGGCCGCGTGGAGTGGGGGCGTGTTCGCCGCGAGCCGGAAGGGCTCCTGGCTGTATTCGCCCAGCCGGATGACGGGCCGGGTCCAGGTCGCCGGGTCGTCCGGACTGCAGCCCGTGTCGCGCCACAGCAACTCGCGGGCTTCGGCCGCCAACGCTGACGGGAAGGCCCCGTCGATTCGAATGAAGCCCTCTTCGATGAACCGTTCCACCTGCGCGTCCGAGAGTTCCATCGCTGCTCCCATTGCTCAGGGCGTCTTCCACGTACCGGACGCCCTGGGCCGTGATGGCCTTGCCCTTCCGGGGTGGACTTCACCATCCATGCCCAGGGACCACCACCTTCACGGCCGCCCGGATGGCCTCCGTCGCCTCCGCCCGCTTCTGCTCCCCGTCGGGCACGAAGGCCTCCCGCGTGTTTCCCTTCGACCGATAACGGCCCTTCTCCTCCATCCGGGCCCGCTGCGGCGCATCCGCTTCCAACCCGAAGTGCGCAAGGATGTGACCGTGCACCATGCCGGGCAGGCGGGCGTAGTCCACCCATAGACACAGCGGCCCCTGGTGCTCCCAGGCCTTCTGCGCGTAGCGCGCCAGACACCCCGCGAAGAACGCTTCAGGCGCGTCCCGCTCCTCGCCGGGCCAATCCGGGAAACACGCCTCGAACCATGGCTCCCGGTTCCGGTACCACCGCAACGGCGCGGAAGGGCTCCGGAAATTGGATGCCATCACCTCCGTCGCGTCCCGCGTCAGGAACACCCAGGGCACGTCCGGCAGTGCGTCGCGGATCCGGTCCAGGAACAGCAGGTTCCATGAGGAGAACTTGATCACATACCGCCCGCCAGGCCCGACCCCTCGCCCGAAGGCCTTGATCAACCGGCGGAACGCCTCCGCGTCGAACGCGCAGGCGCCCTGGGCGCAGTGAAGCAGGTAGAGCGACAGCGCCTCCGGTTCGCTCACGCCCCGCACTCCCGGGAGCGTCCCCAACATCCCGGTCACCAGCGTGCTCCCACACCGCGAGACGTGGAAGATGAGGCCCACCGGCAGTGGCCCCTCCTCCGGCAGGTCCTTCACAGGACACGCGAAGGAGGACCGCCCCTCCCCTTCCGACAGGGCCTGGCGCAGGCCGTCGGACAAGAAGGGCGCTTCGTAGACCGAGGAAGGCAACTCCACCGTCTGGAGCATGGCCTGTCCATCCTGGACGTACAGGCGGGTGGGGACGGGGACGCGTTCCATGTCACCCGCCCCCGGACGAGACCACCCGGAGCCTGGGCTTCTCCATCTCCGCGAAGGACCGCGCCAGCCTGTGGATGCCGGCGGAGGCATTCCCGTTCGCGTGCCGGCCCAGGTACTCGTCCAACAGCCCCTCCAGCTTCGCGTCCAACCCCGCCATCACCGCGGCCTTCAGCTGGTCCTTGAACGCCGCCAGTTCCCCCTGCTGCCAGACCGCCAGCGGGACGGTGTTGCGCATGAAGTCCTCCTTTTCGAGCCCCTCCGCCACCCGCCGGAACAGCGCCTGCCAGGGGCTGGTCAGGAGGCCCACCGTCATGTGCAGGGAATGCACGTCCGTGGCCGTCACATCGTGGAAATGCCCCCGGGGCACGTACAGCAGGTCGCCCTTGCGCAGCACCTCATCGAACACACAGCTCAACGAGGGCCGGTGCTGCTCCGGGTTCTGCATCGGCTCGCCGTCATAGGGCAGGTGGATGGGCTTGTCATACAGGCGCCAGCGCTTCTCTCCCTCCAGCTGCAGGATGAAGGCATCGTGCGTGTCATAATGGAGCGTGAAGCCCTGGCTGCCCGCGGGCGTCATGTACAGGTTCGCCTGCACCCGCACCCGCCACTCCCGCTCCAGCGTGTCGCAGAACCGCCGGAGGGGCGCCAGGGCCGTCTGCGCCTGGTAGACAATCACCGAGTGACCCTGCTCCAGGAACAAGCGAGACACGCGCTCCCGGTTGATCATATGGTTGAAGTTGACGCGTGCCTCCTTGTAGGACATGGACGACGAGAACTCGCTATACGCCGTCTCGCGCCCCTCCTTCACCATCCGCACGTTGGGATAGGCGTTGTTCTCCTTCTGCAGGAACGACAGCATCTCCTCGATGCCGAAGAGGTCCGAATAGTATCCCGCGTCTCCCCGGCGGATCAGCAGGCGCTCCCGCTCGAAGTACGTTCGCAGGAACGCGTCCGGGGAGACAGGCTTCAGCAGGTGCTCGGTATCGTACTTCATGAGGGTCGTCACCAGGGCAGGAGGCGTAAGGGGGCGCACACGCGTGCGCCCCCCAGGGGGAGCCATCAGTCGTTCATGTCGGCCTGCTCCTCATTGGAGATGGCTTTCGTGTACGGCGTGACGCCGTATCTGGCGGTGATCGTGTTCGCCACCGTGTAGCGCAGGGCCTTGTCGGGGATGAGGTTGATGACCGGCTCCAGCACCAGGGTGTCGATGATGTGCCAGCTCACGTAGTTGCCATTCAAGGACGCGGCCCAGGCCGGGTACTTGCCCATCAGCGATCCGTCGCCGCCAATGACATTGATGGTGACGTTCTTGTCCGACTGCGTGGAACCGTCATGCGAGTTCGAGCCATGGCCGTTGCCGCCACTGCCGCCACCGGAGATGGGCACGTCCTCCAGCTCCAGGTTGGCCTGGAAGCCCGCGGAGACGCTGTCCGAGAAGCTGCTCCCCTGGCTCATGCTGGTGACCTTCCGGCTGTCCGTGCCGTACAGGAGGCCCCCCAGGTCCAGCTGCTTCACGTAGTAGTGACCCCACGCGTTCAACACGTTCGTGAGGTTGTCGTAGCTGCGGGGGTCGTTGACGCCAGGCTCCACCGCCTGCGCCAGCGCCTGGAGGAAGTCAGCCGTCAGCGTCATCGCGCCGTCGCTGAAGCCGATCTGCAGCTTGGGGACGCGGTACATGCTCGTGACGTAGTAGTCCGTCTCCGAGAACGACTGGTCATTCGAGTACTGGTGCTCGTGCTCGAAGTTGACGCTGAAGATGCCGGGGACGCCGATGTCCGCCTTCTCCACGTCGTAGCCCTGCGAGTGGTAGGTGTGCACCGTCTGGAAGAAGGTCTCCACCGTATGGAGCTGGGCGGTGATGTTCGGGACGAGCCACTGGAACGTCGCGTGGTTGTCCGGATGGAGCGGGTCCGGGAGGATGAGGTCCCCGGTGAGCTGCAAGCCCTGGTGGATGCTGAAGACGTTGGTGGGGTTCTGCTCCTGCGTGATCGCCATGGCGTGAAAGAGGCCACGGTCCTCGAACAGGTGGAGCCAGTCCTGGGCGGTGAAGTCATGCGGATCGCTGGGCAGGTCGGCATTCTTGAGCTTGGGCATTGTCTTGGTTCCTCGCAGGAGTGTCGATTCGACGTGAAGACATCCATCCGGCACCACTAGTCGTTCAGCCCGTCGCCGCCACCCGACTGGAAGAGCTGATAGGTCTGTGTGTTGTAATACTTCTGGTTGACCACGAACACGTCGAGCACCAGGGAGACAGACTGGCTGTCCATCGTGTAGCCCCGGCAGCCGCCATAGTGTTGACCGGAGGTGCCCGAGCCGGTGACCGTGCCGCCATGGACATTGATGTCACCATCCCCCTGCGCCGCGACGAGGCCCGGCAGGTTCGGCGGGTTCGAGGGGGGATCCAGGTTCGGCCGGTCCACGGAGTACGTGTTACCGTCGCCGTCGGTCCAGGAGAGCAAAGGCGTGCAGGTGAGCCGGATCTGATAGGAGTTGGTCGCTATCTCCTGGCCCAGCGGGTGCGTTCCGAAGTTGTCGTCGTAGACATAGATCATGTCACCGTCGTAGCCGCCATTGGCGCGGAACGCGTACTGACCCGCGACAGTCCACTGGTTGGTGGCCGCCACGGACGAACGGGGCAGGATCAGGGAGTTGTTGTCCACGATGGCGATGGAGCTCGGGAGGATCTCGATGCCAAAGCCGAACCCCACCTGGCAGCCAAAGCCAATCTGGAAGGCCAGGTAGGTATCCGGGGGGACGATGACGCCCTTGCCATTGTCAATCAGCTGGCTGTTCTTCAGGTTGATGACGTTCTCCACCATCAAGGGGGTGGAGAGATCCGGCAGGCCGGAGATGTTCGAGTACGCGGCGATCTGACGCTCATTCGCGGCCTTGGCGACCGGGTCGGCCATGTTGTAGGCCACCTTGACCGTCATGATGCCTTGCTGAAAGAGCTGGTTCTCGGCATTGCAACTCACAAGTGACATGCTTGCATCCTCGGGGCATCCAATGGCGGGTGTGTGCAGGCCTATCGCAAGCGCAATGCCATCCACGCGATGCCGCAAGGAGCTGGAATCATTGCCAAATCCGGAAAGACCAGGATGGCCGGAATGGCCTGCTGACGTGTCAAGGGCTATCCTTGACGCGTCAGCGGGCCGTCAAGAGGGGCGCGCACCTGTCACGCGGCTGGCGCGAGAGGCGGCGCAGGCAGCCTTCCCTGCATGTCCCTGTACTGCGCTTGCAGGTCCACGGACGCCCAGGTGGACGCGGTGCGCACTACCCTCCAGGTGCCGCAGCTCACGCGCGTGGCAGGTGCTGGATGCGCACCTCGCCGCGAACGGCCCCTTCCTGCTAGGGAAGACGCTCAGCGTCGCGGACTTCTACCTCGTCATGCTGATGCGCTGGTCCCGCGCCATGCCGAAGCCCGCCACGGCGTGGCCGCACCTGGCTGCGGTCGCCACCCAGTTGAAGGCGCGGCCTTCGTTCGCGACCCTGTACCAGCGCGAGGGGCTGACGGAGTGGGCCTGAGAGGCGGAGCTGCTCCACGGAGCCGAAGCCTGGGCAT
This sequence comes from Corallococcus sicarius, assembly GCF_003611735.1. GTDB lineage: Bacteria > Myxococcota > Myxococcia > Myxococcales > Myxococcaceae > Corallococcus > Corallococcus sicarius. The sequence continues at coordinate 40,074 of NZ_RAWG01000011.1, forward strand.
CGGCAGGCCCAGGTGCTTCAGACACGCAGCTCACCGCTTCCGGATGGCCCCCGCTCCCCGTCCTCGTGGCGTCTCGCCGGCATGCCGCTTGTACACGCGGCGAAACGCGGCCGCATCGGCGTAGCCCACCCGTGCGGAGACCTCCTCGACCGACTCCCGGGTCGTCTCCAGGAGGTGGGAGGCGTGAGCCACGCGGACTCGCTGCACGAACTCGAGCGGCGTCATGCCCAGGCCGGCCTGGACCCGCCGTGCGAGCGTCCGCGTGGAGGTGGCGGCGGCGCGGGCAAGCTCGTCCAACGTCAGCTGCCGGCCGAGGTTCGCCGCGACGAATCGTTCGACCGCGCGCAGCGCCGGATCCGCGACGCGCAGGTGCTCCATCACCATGTACCTGGACTGTGAAACGCGCTCGTCGAGCACGAGGTAGCGAGCCACCAGGTGCGCGAGCGACGGGCTCGCGACGCGAGCGACGAGGGCCAACATCAAGTCCGCGTGCGCGAAGGCCGAGCCCGCGGTGAGGACGCCTTCGCTCTCGACGACCATCCGGTCCGCGCGGACGGTGACTTCGGGGAAGCGACGCGCGAACGCTGGCACGAGCCACCAGGTCGTGGTCGCGCTCCGTCCCGCGAGCAGCCCCGCCGCAGCGAGGACGAAGGTCGCCGAGCAGGATGCCGCGACCATCGCCCCTTTCGCCGCCGCGCGCGCAAGCAGTTCGAGGCAGCGCGAGGTGTCGGCGCGGGAGAGCAGGGACTCGATGGCGCGCTCGCTGGCCGCGGAGAGTCCGGGCACCAGCAGCACGTCTCCCGCCTTCACGCTCCGGAGGCTGAGCGTGCCGTCCACGGAGACGGGGCGTCCCGTGCCCGAGCGGACGGGACAGCCGTCGAGCGACACCACGCGCTGACGCAGCGGCTCCGCTCGCCCGGGCCCAGGGCAGAGGCCTGCCTCCACGAGTCGCGTGGCCGTGGCGACCACGTCGAGTCCGACGCCCAGCGGGCCTTCGGCCACTCCATCCAGAACGACATGGGTGATCACGATGGCAAGACTAGACCGAAGCTTGTCAATCTCGCCACTGGCCTCGACGGTGGGTTTTCCGCATCGTCCAGGCATGCGAGCTTCCGCCCCTGAGTCCACCGTTGACGACCCGCTCGACGATTTCGAGCGACGGTCCATCACCCTCGATTCGGTCATGCGCCCGGTCTACGTCGCTGGTCGCGGTCCCGCGGTCATCGTCATGGCCGAGATGCCGGGCATCAGCCCTCACGTCGCGCGCTTCGCCCGGTGGGTGCGAGACGCGGGCTTCACGGTCTACATGCCGTCGTTGTTCGGGAGGGATGGTGCCTATCCGCAGGCGGAAGCAGGGCTGGCCTTGATGAAGCGCGCGTGCGTGAGCGCGGAGTTCCGCGCGTTCGCGGCGAACGAATCGAGCCCCGTGACGCAGTGGCTGCGCGCGCTCGCACGCCTCGCGCACCAGGAATGCGGAGGCCCCGGCGTTGGCGCCATCGGGATGTGTTTCACCGGCAACTTCGCGCTCAGCATGATGCTCGAGCCCGCGGTGCTGGCGCCCGTCCTCTGCCAGCCCTCGCTGCCGCTCGAAACCCCGGGCGCGATTCAAATCGCCCCCGGTGAAGCCGCGGCCGTGAAGGAGCGGCTCGAGCGCGAGGACCTGACGGTGCTCGCGTACCGCTTCGAAGGCGATCGCTACTGCACGGCACAGCGCTTCGCGGCCTATGCCGAAGCGCTGGGGCCGCGCTTCCTCCCGAAGGTCCTGCCAGCTTCGGCCGCGAACCCCAAGCCCCCACCGTTCTTCGAACGGGTCGTTGGCGGGGCGCACAGCGTCGTGACGGCCCACCTCATCGACGCGGCCGGAGAGCCGACGATCGCGGCGCGCGACGAGATCCTGGCCTTCTTCGCGCGAAGGCTTCATCCGGATTGAGCGCCGGTGGCCTCACCGCGGCCTGGGCCGCGCTCCATTGCAGGCCGCCCATGTCGTCGGAGGGCGCGTATCGGCGGGAGAGAGGCCATGTGGAGGGTGAGGGCTGGAGCGGAGGGGCCGAGCAGGGCCGCTGACGGGGGCCGCCAGAGCCGTAAGCCAGGCGGGTGGAAAAGCCACGCAGCCCCCTTGGGGACACGCCAGCCCTGGCCGACATCATTGCGCCAAGGCACAGCGGGCTCACGCGAACGCCAGTCCGTCCGAGGGTACGGTCGTGGCTTGCGCGCCGGAGCCGGGTCCGAGGAAGCTACCATCCCATGAAACTCAATCCCGCCGTGCTCATCCTCACCGGGGGCTTCAGCCTGTTCTTCCTCGCGTCCGGTGTGCGAGCCCTGGTGCGCAAGCGGATGACGGTCGTGAACCCCACCCATTCCGGGGCGTGGCCGGGCCTGCTTGGCAAGGCGATGCAATCGCAGCTGCCGACGAACCCGCTGGACCCCCACCCTTCGCTCCACATGGAGGCGACGGGAGGCCGGGCCCTCGGGATGGCCGTGCTCTACATCGTGCTGGGCGTGGCCTTCCTGAGCCTGGGCATCTTCGCCACGCTGGTGGAGAACGACGTGCTCTGAAGTTGGCAGCAGGGCCTCCCCGTCCTCCTGCGAGGCCCACCGCGTCAATCCCGAGGACTCCCTCGCTGACGTCCTGCCGCGCGTCCAGACACATCCGAACGCGCGCATCGGAGAGCTGCTGCCCCACGAATGGAAGCGGCTGCACGTCGTTGGCCGGACGGTGACCAACGTCCTGCTACGAGGGCGCGAGACGGAGGACACCGCATGGCTGGCTCCGCAGCAGGTCCCTTGCTCCCACCGCACAACAAGTGCCTACAGTTGCAAGGCCTGACAAACCCGAAGCTTGGAGAAAGCACATGCGAGCAATCATGGGAGCGCTGTGGGCCGTCGGTCTGCTGGTGGGCTGTGGTGCCGGAGCGCCTGATGGGGATGTCGCGTGCGCGGAAACGGGCACGTGTGGTGGACAGGGCGGGGACGCAGTCTCCTCCACGGAGCAGGGCGTGTGGATCCGCATCGATTGTGGGTGTGGTGGCTATCGTTGTTCGGGCGAGGAGGCGTACTGCCGGGCGTACTGCGCCAGCATGTGCCACTGACCGGCCTGCTGCTCCATCCCGCACCGTCTACGGGCGCGCGCCCGGCCAATGCCGGACCCAGGACACCGTCGTCGTGGTGCGCGAAGATGCGGTACTGGGTGAATCCGGTAGGTTTCGGCATGGATGCACTGGTTTCAATGCGCCCTCCTCGGGCATGCCCGTGTCGTCCACCACGCACGCAGCTTGAAAGAGGCGCACGGCGACGTCAGGAGCGCGGTCCGGGAAGGACGAGACCCGTCCCTCCGGTGTAGATCTCCCCGCCACTCCCCCGAGGCCCCCGTGACGACAGAAGCCAGACGCAAGGCGCGGCAGAAGCTGGTCCTGGATCATTTTCGTGATGAGGTGAGGCAGGACTGGGACGACGTCCTGTCGACCTTCCCACATCCGCACTACGAGCTGGTCCCCACCATGAAGGTGCATGACGGGGACCGCGCGGTGCGGGACTACTACCGGGAGACGCGCGTGGCGTTTCCGGACCAGCACCACGAGATCATCGCCCTGCGGCACAGCGACGACGCCGTCATCGTCGAGTTCTGGCTGATGGGCACCCACCTGGGGCCACTGGGAGCCATTCCGCCCACGGGCAGCCGCTTCCGGGTGCGAATGAGCGCGTACTTCATCTTCGACGAAGCCGAGAAGCTCGTCTGCGAGCGCGTCTACTTCGACACGCTCAGCATGCTCAAACAGCTCCTGGGCGGATTGGACATGGGGGCGCCGAAGAACTGGCTCCTGGCCGTCCGCTGCTTCAAGGGACTCCTGGCCATGTCCGGCGGCAAGCCTGCGCCCGAGCTCACCGAGACCCGTCCGCCCACCTTCACCGACTGACCCAATCCTTTGACCGGGTGAAGACCGGTGGGCAGTAGCGAAACTTCGCTCGGGCCTTCGGCACAGTGAAGCGCCAGCGGATCCGAAGCCGCTGGCGATTGGCCCCACCTCTTGCCGCTGACCAGCTCAGTCCTGACTGTCGTCAGGTGCTGTCAGGGCGTGGCCATGCCCAGCTTGGGCGCGGGCAGATCCACGGACAGCTCCTGGGTGAGGTTGTCCGGGGTGTGGAAGCCCTTGGTGCTCACCTCCCCTGCGCGGAACAGGGCCCAGCTCTGCAGGCCGCGCTGGAACGTGCGCGTCATGTGCCACAGCTCCAGGCCGCTGTTGGCGACGAAGAGGTACAGCGTGCGCTTCGGGTTCCAGGGGTTGGGCAGCGCCACGGCGAGGCCGTCATCCGCGCGGCCGTACGTCTTGCCCTGCCAGCGGAAGTAGCGCCGGCCCAGCTCCACCGGCAGCTTCTTCTCCGCCTGGAGCCGCGCGAGCAGCCCGTTGTCCTCCGCGCCACCGAAGACGACGAGGTCGCGGTCCGCCAGCTCCGCGTCCGTCACCTCCGCGTCCGGCTTCAACGTCGCCAGCCGCTCCGGCGACGCGTCCGCGAGCTGCTCGCGGTAGTTCAGCGCCAGCGTGCGCATGGACTCCACCTGGTGCGCGGAGCCGTACACGAAGAGCAGCTTCTCCCAGTCATCCAGCGTGTTGCCCAGGGTCTGGTGGCGCTCGTGGGCCACGGGGATGTCGTTGCCCACGTTGAACACCACGCGCGTGGGCTTGTCCGCGACCTTCACCGTGAAGGTGTCGCTTGCGCCCTTCACCTCCACGCGCTCCAGCGTGGCGCCCTTCTCCGTCTGCACCTCCACCAGCGTGGCGAACTGCCAGGGCTTGCCGGACTGCTCCACCTTCAGCGTCACCTCGTAGCCCTCCTTCGCCTTCTGGGCGCGCGAGGTGAGGCGCGGCGCGGGCAGCCCCCCGCGCTCCACCCACTGCTTCACGAGCGGCCCCAGGTCCCGGCCCGCCGCCTCCGACGCCGTCTTGATGAAGTCCTGGGTGGACAGCTTCTTGTTCGCGTACCGGCCGTGCACCGCGGTCATCACCTGCGCGAACTTCGCGTTGCCCAGCGTCAGCCGCAGCTGGTGCAGCAGGTACGTCCCCTTGATGCGCGGGACGGCGTACGGGCCATAGCGGCCGTAGTCCGTGCGCGCGGCCGTGGGCACCACGTCGCCCTCGCGGGCGGTGACATAGAGGTAGCGGGCGTTGAGCTCCGCGAGCGCGTCGCGCTGGGCCTCGAAGGCCTTCGCCAGCACGTCCTCGCCTTCCGGCAGGGCCTTGAGCTGCGTCCAGTACGCGGCCGAGCCGCTGCCGAACCAGTTGTCCGCGTCCGTGGCCGGGAACACGGTGTTCGCCCACAGCTTCTTCTCATCGAAGCGGAGCGCGTCCTTCACCCGGGCGAAGTCCTTCTTGGACGTCTCCACCTTGGGTTCGGGCTTCGACTTCTGCTGCGCCTTCGCGGCCTTGAGCTTGTCCGCCACGTAGACGGGACTGAAGGCCGTGTAGCCCAGGGACAGGTGCGGCGTGGCGCCGGGCAGGTCCGGGATCCACTTGCTGCCCACCATCTTCTCGCGCAGCGTCGTCTTGCCGTAGTGGGCCAGGAACATCAGCTTCTCCGCCATCTCCGACGTGGTGACCTTGCCGTCGCACGCGTGGGGGCGGTTGATGGGGCTGGACGCCATCATCCGCGTGGCGCTGTCCACGTCGAAGCCGCCCTTGCCGTACTTCGCATAGGCCTCCTGGAAGGCGATGTCGCGGTTCCAGGTGTTGAAGGCCAGGTCCACCGGGGCGTTGCTGGCATTGGGCACGGACTCCTTGCGGACCTCCGGGTCGCGGTTGTTGTTGTTGGCCCAGATGAAGTCCTTGAGGTTTCCGGGCGTGTCGGAGGCCTTGCCCTTGCTGCCCGTGCGCCACAGCCGCGTCTTCGCGGTGCCGAGCAGCAGGCACGCGCCCTCGTCCGTCTTGGTATCCGCCAGCGTCCAGTCGTTGGTGTAGAGGCCGTTGTTGCGGTCCTTGAGGATGCGCTCCACGTCGTCGATGGACGACGCGTACTGCACGGCCTTGCGGATGCGGTTGCTCTGCGGCGTTCCGTCGATGTTGAAGGGCGTCTGGCCCACGGTCGTCTCACCAATGACGATGCCCGCGTCGTTGAGCATCCAGTCAGAGCCGCTGTGGATGCCGCCCGGGAAGGTCTGCATCACGAAGCGGTGGCCCTTGGTGGGCTGCACGTCCAGCACCACGTCCCAGTGGACGCCGGTGTAGCCGCTCCACATGAAGATCTGCCCCATGACGACGCGGCCGTCCTTCGTCGCGGACTTCGTGGCCACGAACGACGAGCAGTGGTCGCCCTCCCCCGCCCGGCCGTTCTCGTCCTCGCCCTTGAGGAACGTGCGGCCGGACAGCGGCGACGCCGTCACGTGGTTGGCCTCCTCCAGCTGGCCCAGGTCCACGGCGGAGTTGAGCGCGACGATGTCCAGCAGATCCAACTCGCGCTCCTTCGCATCCGGCCCCTTGAACTTCGCGCCGGCCGCGTTGGCGCCGTCGGCGATGCCCTTCATCTCCTCCAGGTACTCGGGGTCGAAGCGGCGCAGGAAGAGCGAGTCCGCGAGCAGGCGCACCTGCGCCCAGCCCCTGGCGGAGTCCGCCTTGTCCTTCTGCACGCCCAGCTTGTCGATGTAGCGGACGATCTCCTGCGACACGAGCTCGCCGAACTGCTTGCCGCGCTCGTAGGGCTCGCCCTCGATGTGCACGTACACCCAGCCGCCGTCGTCATACCGGAAGCCCTTGCCGGCCCAGCGCACGCTCTCCATGGGGACGTACGCGGTGATGTCGTCCACCTCCTCCAGCTTCACGTCGTCGAACCACGCGGTGCCGGTGGCCTTGCCGTTGTGGCCCAGGTGCGCCCGCACGCGGTCGCTGGCCTTCGTGGCGAAGAACAACACCTGCACCCGGCCGCTTGAGTCCGCGCCCTGCGGCGGAGAGCAGTTGGTGAAGGGGAAGCTCTGCATGGACAGACATGCGCCCAGCGCCGTGGGGTAGCGCGCCTGCGCATCCGCCTGCACACCCTTGGTGCGGACCCAGGCGCTCAGCCGGTAGAGGCGGCCCACCTGGAGCTTCACGGACTCCGACTGCACCGTCGTCTCCGCGCCGCCCTGGGGACTCTCGATGACGAGCCCGCGGCTACCTTCCGCCTTCACGTCGGCGCTGGTGGATACCTTGCCCTGGCCGGACGCCGTCCAACCCTGGGGGAGGCCCGCGGTGGCGGCGGCTTCGAAGCCCGCGTTGGGTACAGCAATGGGCGCGGGGGCCGCCCAGGCGGGGGCGGCGACACAGGCCAACAGCGAAGGCCAGAGCAGACGGGAGCGTTTCCACATCAGTCGGAGGTGGGGCATGGCGTGCGCATCCTGAACCTGGGAAGTGGGGCGCGGCATCCTGTCACGCCGTCCACGGGCATGCAGGCGTCTGTTGTTCGCCACCTGCCTGGCTGGCGTGGTAGAGGACAGGGGTCGCACGCCACCTGACGTCTCCGATGGCGGTTCCCCCCGTTCGCGGGCCGGACCGTAGGACGTCTCGGGTGGCGCTTGTTGTCGGCCCAGGGCCTCCCGACCTCCATCCAAGGCCGTCGGGGTACACCCGCCGTGACAACGACTCCCAGCAAGACCGAGCTGCTCCGCGACACCGTCCAGCACATCGACATCAAGGCGTTCGACGTGCGTCCCCTCGTCCAGGCCATGGGCCACATGGCCTTCCAGGCGCGCAACCTGCACCGCGCCGCCACGCTCTATGACGCCATGCTCCGTGACTCGGGGTGCGGCGTCATCCTCTGCCTCGCCGGCAGCCTGTTCTCCGCGGGGCTGAAGCAGGTGGTGGTGGACATGGTGCGTCACCGGATGGTGGACGCCATCGTCTCCACGGGCGCGCTCATCGTGGACCAGGACTTCTTCGAGGCCCTGGGCTTCCACCACTACAAGGGCCGCGCGGACGCGGACGACAACGCGCTGCGCGAGCTGCACATCGACCGCATCTACGACACGTACATCGACGAGGACCAGCTGCGCGAGTGCGACGCCACCATCGCGCGCATCGCCGCCGGGCTGGAGCCCCGCCCCTACTCCTCGCGCGAGTTCATCGGGGAGATGGGGAAGTACCTCACGGTGCATGGGAAGACGCGCGACAGCGTGGTGCTGGCGGCGCACGAGGTGGGCGTGCCCATCTTCTGCCCGGCGTTCAGCGACTGCTCGGCGGGCTTCGGGCTGGTGCACCACCAGTGGCACCGGGCCGGCAAGCCGCAGGTGTCCATCGACAGCGCGAGGGACTTCCTGGAGCTGACGAAGTGCCGGCTCCGGATGGAGGACTCGGGGCTGTTCATGGTGGGCGGCGGCGTGCCGAAGAACTTCGCCCAGGACATCGTGGTGGCGGCGGACTTCGTGGACCAGCCGGTGTCCATGCACAAGTACGCGGTGCAGCTCACCGTGGCGGACGAGCGCGACGGCGCGCTGTCGGGCTCCACGCTGCGCGAGGCCAGCAGCTGGGGCAAGGTGTCCACCGTGCACGAACAGATGGTGTACGGCGAGGCCACGGTGACGATGCCGCTGGTGGTGGGCGCCGCCTTCCATGAGCGCGGCTGGGCGCAGCGGCCGGAGCGCCGGCTCGTGGACGCCTGCCGCTAGACGTTGGCGGTTCCCCCCCCGCGCTCCGGACCTTCCGGGGCGCGGGGGCCGCCTTCCGAATTCAAGCGCAAGACGCGGAGTGCTGGCCCGGAGCGCTGGGGTTAGTTTCCTGGCGTGGTCATGGGGACCGCTCGCAACGGGAGGCACCGCGGATGAAGACGAAGGTGGACGCCCTCGCGGCGGAGACGCTGGGTGACCCGCGCTGGGCAGCCGTCCTGGCGCGGGACGCCGGAGCAGATGGACGCTTCTTCTATTCCGTCCGGACGACGGGCGTGTACTGCCGGCCGTCCTGCGGGGCCCGGACGCCCCGGCCGGAGAACGTCGCGTTCCATGCGACGACAGCGGCGGCGGAACAGGCGGGCTTCCGCGCGTGCAAACGGTGCAAGCCGGGGCAGCCCTCGCTCGCCGTGCGGCACGCGGACCAGGTGGCCGAGCTGTGCCGCTTCATCCAGGGCGCCGAACAACCCCCGAGCCTGGAGGAATTGGCGGACCGCGCCGGGATGAGCCCCTACCACCTGCACCGCGTGTTCAAGGCCGTCACCGGGCTGACGCCGAAGGGCTACGCGGCGGCGCACCGGGCGGAACGGATCCGCGACGGGCTCTCGCGGCGCGGCTCCGTCACCGAAGCCATCTACGACGCCGGGTTCAACTCCAGCGGTCGCTTCTACGAAACCTCCCGCCAGGTCCTGGGCATGACACCGACGAACTTCCGAGCAGGCGGCGCGAACACTCAAATCCATTTCGCCGTGGGCGAGTGCAGCCTGGGCCCCATCCTCGTGGCCGCGAGCGACCGGGGCGTGTGCGCCATCCTGATGGGGGAGGACCCGGACGCGCTGGCGAAGGACCTCCAGGACCGCTTCCCGCAGGCGACGCTGGTGGGCGGGGACGCGGAGTTCGAGCGGCTCGTGGCCCGGGTGGTGGGCTTCGTGGAGGCCCCGGGCGTGGGACTGGACCTGCCGCTGGACGTGCGGGGCACGGCGTTCCAGCAGCGCGTGTGGCAGGCGCTGCGGGAGATTCCGGCCGGGAAGACGGCGAGCTACACGGACATCGCGGAGCGGATTGGTTCACCGAAGTCGGTCCGCGCGGTGGCGCAGGCGTGCGGTGCCAATGCCCTGGCGGTGGCGATTCCCTGCCATCGCGTGGTGCGCCATGACGGAGCCCTGTCCGGGTATCGCTGGGGCGTGGAGCGCAAGCGCGTGCTGCTGGAGCGCGAGGCGAACCGATGAGCGCGCGAGGCGGCGGGGCGCTCGCGGTCCGTCCGGTGGATGGAATCGCGGAGCGAGTTCGCGCGGTGGGGTGGGACGCAGTGGCGAGGGAGCTGGATGCGCGGGGCTGCGCCGTCGTGGACGGGCTGCTCACCGCCGGAGAATGTGAGGCATTGGCGCTGCTGTACGACGTGGAGGACGCGTTCCGCAGCCGGGTGGTGATGGCGCGTCATGGGTTCGGCCGGGGTGAATACCAATACTTCGAGTACCCGCTGCCGGAGGCGGTGTCGGAGCTGCGGACCGCGCTGTATCCCTGCCTCGCGCCCATCGCGAACCGTTGGAACACGGCGATGGGCATTGACGTACGGTATCCAGACGCGCACGCGGACTTCCTCGCACGCTGTCATGAGGCCGGACAGGTGCGGCCCACGCCCCTGCTGTTGCGGTACGGCGTGGATGACTACAACTGCCTGCACCAGGACCTGTACGGGGAGCACGTCTTCCCGCTCCAGGTGGCCGTCCTCCTGTCCGAGCCGGGGCGGGACTTCACCGGCGGCGAGTTCGTGCTGACGGAGCAGCGCCCCCGGATGCAGTCACGGCCGGAGGTGGTGCCGCTGCGGCAGGGAGACGCCGTCGTATTCGCGGTGCACCACCGGCCGGTGCAGGGCACGCGGGGCACCTACCGCGTCAACCTCCGGCACGGCGTCAGCCGGGTGCGTTCGGGACAAAGACATACGGCGGGCATCATCTTCCACGACGCGGCCTGACAGGATTCCAATTTCAACCATAAAACTGGAATAGCCGCTTTGCTGGATTTTCCCTGAAATGTTCTGGTATTCTGCCTCCGCAACGTTTCTCCCAGGAGGCAGTCCCCGCATGTCCATGGTCAAGAGCAAGCTCCTCACGCTGTCGGTGCTCACCCTCTCCCTGGCCTTCACCGGCTGTGGCCCCAGCGAGGAGCAGGAACCGGCTCAGCCGGAGCAGACCGCCGTTGACGCGGCGGAGTCGGACGACCGGCAGGTGTCGGCCCAGGCCTTCGACGGTGCCTGCGCGCCGTCCTGTGATGACGAGTGCGTGGCCTACGCGCGCTGCCGGACTGCGCAGGATTCCTACGGCATCAATTTGCCCTACGGCCTGTTCACCTGGGCAGACAAGAAGGCCATCATCAACAGCAACCATGCCCACGTTGGCTGCGTGGCGATGATCCTCGGTTCGAACCCGGCCGGCCACACCGCGTTCGTGCACAGCGTCGACACCGCCGCCTCGCCCAACCGCATCACGCTGCACGAGTCCAACTGGAGCAGCAGCAGTGCCTGCGACGCGCGCACGGGCACCAAGGCCGGCCTGAACATCACCAACTACTGGTGCCCGCCGGGCGCCCACACCCAGAACTGCTCGGGCCCGCTGTAGTCGCTTCGCCGGGGCGCGGACAAGGAAAAGCCCGGCGACCCTCCAGGTCACCGGGCTTCCCGACATCGCGCCGGCGGGAGCGGATCAGAGCAGCTTCGCCATGATGTCGCGCTCGCGCTGATCGAGCTTGATCGAGTCGAGCGTCCAATCGATGAGCTCGTCAGCGACCGACGCGTCGAGTCCGAAGGCACGGGCGGTCTCCTTCACCGACGCGCGCTCCTCGGCCACCACCTCTCCGTCGGAACAGGCCACCTCGACGAGCATGCGCAGCAGGTGCGCGCGCAGCTCGCGGATTTCAATCTTGCTGACGATGTCGGTGAGGCGGCCGGGCTTCTGGAACTCCGCCTCGATGAGCGCGGAGACCTGCTCGTCACGGGGCGACAGGCCGATGTTCAGCACCACCTCATCCAGCTGCTGGCGCTCGTCCTCGGTGATGCGGCCATCGCTCGCCGCCACGTTGGCCATGGCCTGCACGAACGCCAGCAACTGCTCCTGGGGATACTCGCGCGTCATTTCGTCTCCTGGGTGAGCGGCGCGCGGCGGGCCAGAAACGGCCGGACAGACGGGAGCCGGACCGCGCGTGGACGCAGGATAGTGGGCACCCGCCAGGACCGAAAACGGTTTCGTCCGCGCACCTGCGTGAGCGCGCAGCCTCAGGACGCAGGGGAAGCAGGCACTCGGCGCATCACCCTCGGTCCCCTGCACGAGCCGAAGGCCTCAACGGAAATCGCTGTCGGGCGAGGGGGGCATGCCGGCCTGCGTCAGCTCCCGTTCGAAGGCCGGGTGCTGCTTTGCCTGGCGCCAGAGGAAGGTCCAGTCCGCATCGTCGTCCGCGCGGATGCGGACCCCCCCGGAGCGCAGTGCCTGGAGCACCCGCACGGTTTCCTCCTCCGGACAGAAGTTCCGGTTGCGCAGCGCCGACGAGTAGGGGCCCGCGCCCCGCGCGGGCGTATTGCGCCAGGGGACCTTCCGCTTGAGCAGCAGGGCCACCGTCTTCGGACTGCAGCTGCCCGCAGCCGCCTGGAGCAGGTGGCTCCCAGCTTGGGGCGTCCTGACATCCGCGCCGGCATCCAGCAGCAGTTGGGTGATGGAGGTGTCCTCCGGCTTGTAGGGGTTCCTGCCCACCGCGTGCAACAGGGGCAGCTGTCCGGAGGTGGCCTTCTTGTTCGGATCCGCTCCGGCTTTGAGCAGGAGCCGGACCGCGTCTACGTGCCCGTTCCTGGCGGCCGCGCTGAGGAGGGTTTCGCGGCCGTCGGCGTCCTCGGCGTCGGGGGAGGTGCCGGCCTTCAACGCGCGCGCCAGCAGCCCGGTATGGCCCTTTTCCGCCAGCTCCGCGACCGGCGGTGGCTTCACCCCCGCGTCCATCAGGACGCCCATGGTGGCCACATCGTCGTAGAGGAAGGCTTTGTCCATCCAACCGTCGCCCCGGGTCCTCCCGTCCCGGTCAGGCGCGGCAGGACGGCCTACCCGCAGCACCTCGCGCATCAGCCCGGCATCATGGTGCGCCAGCGCGAAACCGACCGCGTAGTGGGTGACGTTCGCGGGGAGCCGACCGTGCGACCGCTGGACCTGTCGCGAGACCTCCTCGACGTCGCGCTTCTGGACGGCCGCGAGGAAATCCGCCTCCCGCAGACAGACAGGCTCCGGGGGGGCGCCTGCGGCAATCAGTCGCCCCTCGATGTCTGTCAGGTTCTTCCAGCGCGCGAAGCAGAGCGCGGACCAGCCCACCGGGGGCCAGTGGTTGGAGTGCCGGGGCACGGTGACGCTGGGGTCCGCTCCCGCTTCCAGTAACACCTGGGCGGCATCCGGCCGGCCCCACCCACAGGCCACCATCAGCGGAGATTGTCGACTGTTGTTGGGAGCACTGCCCGGCCTGTTCCTGGGCTCGCCTTGCGCCAGGGCCGCGCGCAGGGCCGGCAGATCGCCGTCCTCGATGGCCCTCACCACGGGACTGTGTTCATGCCGGATGAAGTGGGACTCCGCCCGCGCCGTGGGAGCAGCCACGGTCAGCGCGAGGAGCATGAGGCTGGCGAGCCTTCGCGAAAGAGACGGGAGCATGGTGGGCCTATCGGCGCAGCAGCTTGTCCAGCCGCGCATCCTTCGTGCTTTGGGAAAGAGCTTCGAGGCAGGACTCGCGGTTGGGCCCTGACCGCGGGCGCCTTCCGCCCTGCGCCAGCGACAGACACCGCATCAGCTTCAGGTCGAAGGGCGTGAGGGGGGCGATGCTGTCCGCGTCCTGGAGCTCATCCCACGAGTTGCGTCCCAGGACGGCCCACATCCAGGCCCTCAGGCAGTTGCGGACGAGGTCCGCGTCGCCCAGGAGCTCCAGGCATTGGTCGGGCCGTGTCGCGCCCATGGGGACATTGGGGTCTCCCTGTCTGGGGCCCTCCGGGTTCGAGCCGCGGTAGCGAATCTTCCGGCGCTTCGCGCCCACCGCGCAGTCCTCGGGGCAGTTGCAACGGTGCTCCAAAGAGGAACAAACGCCGTCGCCACAGGCCAGGCACATGGGCTGCTTCTCGGGGTCGCGCTCGTCGTGACAGGTCCTGTCCCCGGTCTTCATCGCGCAGCGGGCGACGAGCCCTTCGCAGCAGGCCACCTCTCCGCCGTAGTACCCCTCCTCGCCGCACGTCCGCCCCCGGGCCCCCCGCCGGGACGTGCAGAAGCGCTGCCCGTCGCAGTACGTGGCCGCGTGGCATTCCTCCGGAAACGCTCCACAACGCTCCGGGGACAGTCCCTCGCACCAGACGTCCGCGAGGCGACGCGCTGCGGAGGGCTCGGAGGGCTCGGAGGGCCTGGCGGGCGAGGGGCTGGAGGGAATGGGAGGCATCACCCGTCCCGCGTTCGGTCGGGGGGAAGGACGGGAGCGTGTGAAGAGCACGGCCCCTGCGATTCCCAGGCAGAGGGCGACCGCCACGATGAGGAGGTTCCAGCGGACGCCCGGTGGGAAGGACCGCCGAGGCTCGGTAGGCGGAAGCATGCCGCATTCAAGCGCGCTTGCCTCGCACGACGGAAGAGGGGGAAAGCCGATAACGCTCGCGGCGCTGTTGTCCCGAGAGCGAAAGCTGCGTGTCGGCGGTGGTCCACTGAGAGTGCAGTTGGTAATCCATGTCCGGAACATGAGCACCTCCCTGCGCCGGGGCTGGAAAGGTCGGCGCTGGCCTTGACGGTCTTTTGGGCATGGAGCGCTTCTTCCGCGGCGGCAATGGCTGCCATCCTCGACTTCGAAGCGATGGCCTCCGCGTTCGTCATGGAATGAGCGCTCCGGTCGGGGGTTCTGCTCGCGTACCTCAACGCAGCCTCGTCGCGGCCACCTCCGTCTTCGCCGCCCGGAGTGCCTTGAGGTAGTCCGGCTGGCACCTGCTGATCGAGCAACGCCTGGAGCTTCTTCCTGGAGCTTGCGAGCACCCTCTCGGCGGAGGCCTTCCCCTCCCAGTGGATGAAGCGGGAGGTCTCGCGGCGGGGCATTTGGAGGGAATGACCCGGCCGGCGTCCCAAAATCTTTCCTCCCCTTCGCATCTCAGAGTCCCGGACTAAAGGCTCTCCGTGCCGGAGGCCGGACCGGCCATGCGTTCAACGGGGAAGCCGAATGATGCGGAAGAAGAAGCTTGCAACCTGGATGATGCTGGGCGGACTCGCGCTGCTCGCTGCCTGAGGAAGTGCGCCCCAGCCCGTGGAGGTCATCACGTCGCCCGGGTCTGGAGACGTGGTGCTCCTCCTCGAACGGGAAGTCGGAGCCGGCCTCTACCTGGCAAGCACGGCGGAGCGGTTCAAGCTGGTCGCCTCGGGCGAGCTCCTCAAGGCGGTGCGCTGGAGCGCCAACGCGGGTTCCCTCCAGCCCGACGCGGAGCAGGTCACCTGGACGCTGCCTCCGGCGGGGATTGCGTCGCTGTCCGTCTCCGTCGAAACGGAGTCCGGAAAGAAGGCGGAGGGCTCGTTCAACTTCAACGTCATCGCCTCGCCGCTCGTCGCCCACACGGTGATCGACACGGGCCCGTCCGTCACGGGCGGCACCTGTGAGTTCGCGTTCGACAACGCGGGCAATGGCCATGTCGTCTATACGAACGACACCCACAACACCCTCTGGTACGCGAGCTGGGACGGCACGACCTGGAAGACGGAGCAGATTGACGGTCCCGGCTTCAACACGGGCAGCGCCTTCGTCACGACCGCCGTGCTGGCGGTCGACGCGGCGACGGGCACGCCGCACGTCGCCTATCTCAAGGGGACGGGGACCCTCCCGAGCGGCTATGAGACGGTCGGATACGGCGTCCGCGTCAATGGCGTCTGGGTCCGCGAAAGCCTGAACACCGCGGGGACGACCCGGCTGGGCATCGCGCTCAACCCCGCGCAGGGGCAGCAGCCCGTCATCGTCTACGCCAGCAACCAGGCAGGGAGCATCCGGGTCGCGACGCGGACGGCGGTCAACAGCTGGTCCACCGTGCTGCGTCCCCTCGCGACCGCCTCCCTCAACAACAGTGATCCCCTCTTCGACGCGACCGGAGCGCTGCATCTCGTCACGACCCAGAACGACGGCCTCACCTCCAACTACCTGCAGGTCATCCGGGGCTCGGCCATCGGGTCCTTCGAGCTGGCGAACACGTCGACCTACGCCCAATCGCGGTCGGTGGCCTGGGGCGCGGACCGGCACATCCTCTCGCTCTCGGTCGCCATCAACGACGGCCAGAAGTCCGCCCTCGATGACATCACGTTGGGCACGCCGCTTTCGGCCAGCACCGTGCGGTCCTCCCCGGTCGACTACAAGTACAAGGCCGCAGATCTGGCGTATGGCGGCGGAAAGCCCGCCGTCGTCACGCGCACCAGCACGACGTTGCAGCTGATGACGCCGGACGCGCAGGGCCTCTGGACGTATACCCAGCTCGGGTCGGTGGATGACAACACGCGCCCGAGCGTGGCCATCCGTCCCACGGACGGCACGCCGCACGTCTGCTACCAGCGGGGTTCCCGGGTGAGCTTCCAGTAGCTCCTGACAGCAAGTGCCAGCCTCGTCGTCGAGGCTGGCATGGAAGTGCCCCACACGCAGGGTTGAAAGATTTTGTGGGACGCCGGCTGGCACGTCCCCTCTTTCTTGCCGACAACCTGGTCGCTCCCAGCGGCCGCGTGTGAACGGAGACCCCCCATGGGCAAGATCGACAACGTCACCCGGCGCCATAACGCCGATCCCGCTCCTTCCGCGACCGCCGCGCAGAAGAAGCCCTCCCCGCCGAAGAAGGATTCGCCTTCCGCGAGCAGCAACCCGAACGTGCGCGCCCATGCAGGGCAGAGCCGCTTCGAACCCGCGGCAGGTGCCACTGCCGCCGCGCCCGCCGCCAACGCCGCGACCGCCCAGAAGGAAGTCCAGGCCGCGAAGGCCCGGCTCGACGAGGCACGCGAGGCCACCCAGGCGAAGAACGAACGGCTGTCGAAGCTCCTGGTGAACTTCGGCCCGGCGCTCAACGACAAGCAGAAGGCCCAATTCATCCAGAAGTTCCAGCAGTCCCCCGAGAACAAGGCTGCCTTCGCGGAGGAGCCCCGGGCGGCCCAGGCGCTCGCGGATTCGCTGGAGAAGCACCAGGCCACGCTGGGGCAGGCCGCCGTCAAGGATCCCCAGGCGCGCAAGGAACTCTACGCGTCGCTCAAGTCGCTGGCCGGCTCCCCCGCGTCCGCCAGGACCGTGGACGTGGTGGAGAAGCTCTTCAAGGACCCCGCTGTCGGACGAGCCTTCAACGAGTTCAAGGACTTCGACAAGGAGGTCCTCCAGCCCGCCGCCCAGGGACTCGCCGCCCGCGTCCTGGAGGAGAACAACGGGGATCCCAAGAGCGCGATGAACGCGTTCCAGGAGCAGCTCCAGTCGCTCGACAAGACCTTCGGCGATTTCGGCAAGCCGCTCTTCGACGCGAAGGACGGCGCGGCGCAGGCCACCGCGGCCATCCAGGCCCTGGAAGACGCCGCCAACGGCAACTACGACCACTTCAAGGAGCTGGGCAAGGACTTCGCGAACCAGAGCACCGGGCAGAAGCTGCTGACCGGCGGCCTCATCGCCTTCAGCGCGCACACCGGGGCGGCCAAGGCCCGCCAGGGGGAGTACGCGGAGGCAGTGAAGGAGTTCGCCGGTGCGGGCAAGGGGACCCTTGAGCTGGTGGCGGGTGCCACGCAGAAGCTGGTGGACGTGGGCCGCAACGCCGAGAACGGGCTGGACCTCCGCCATGGCGGCAAGGCGCTGGTGGCCTCGGAGTTCGCGCTGAGGTTCGCCCCGGGGCTCGGAGCCCTCTCCAGCGCCGCGTCCCTGGCCATCAACGCGGGCAAGGCGAAAGAGACGGGCAACCCTGGCTACGCCGTGGCCCTCTTCGGTGATGCCATTGGTGTCCTCGGCGGAGCCGTGAGCTTCATCCCAGGAGGCCAGGTGCCGGGCTTCGTCGCCAGCGGTATCGGCGCCGGCATCAGCGCGACCGGGGAGCTGCTGGGGAACATCATCGAGGAGAAGGGGCTCGACGACGAGCGTCAGCGCCTGCTGGAGCAGACTGGCATCAAGGGCACGCTCCAGGACGCCCTGTTGCACGCGGGCGGGGACCGGCTCGACCACCTCGTGAAGCTGGGGCTGAAGCCGGACCAGATCCAGGACCTCATGCAGTCCTACCCGGAGCTCACGTACGGCAGCCTCGGACTGGATCCCGAGCCCATCCCCGCCGTCGAGAAGCTGGCCAGGAGCGGAGGGCTGAGCGGCGACCAGCTCCACCAACTCCTGGATGGAGTCATCCAGGGAGCGACCTCCCGGTACGGGAAGAAGGCGGTGCTCGTGCTCGAGCCCTTCTTCAGGACGCTCCGGAACAACCCGGCCCAGAACCGGGAAGGGCTGAAGCAGTTCTTCGACTCCATAGCCCAGGACAAGAACACCGATCCGGAGTTCAAGGTGCTGTGGCAGGACGCCTCACGCATCCTGGGTGGTTTCCCCGCCAAGGGTTGAGGGAGGGCCTGTCATGTCCGGGAGCTTCAGAAGCCCGACGTGGACTTGCTCCAGGTCGGGCCCAGGCCCCACAGCATGGAAGAGAAGAGGTAGCCGAAGTCCTTCATCACCGACAGGGCCCCCGTCTGCCCCGGCAGCAGGGTCAGGAGCCGGGCGGCGACCGGCTCTGTCGCCGCCTCCGCGTTCAGGGTCGCCGTCAACAGCTGCAGGTGGCTGTTGAAGCAGCGGGCCAGCCCTGCCGGGTCCGTGATGCCCTTGGGGCGATGGTCGTTCGTGTAGTGGATGGACGCGACATCCATCAGGTAGCACCTGAAGAGGTCCGTCACGTCGCGGTTCGCCACGGTGACCTCCCCTGCCCCAGGCCCGTTGTCGATGCGGTCGAGCATGGACACCGCGACGTCGACGACCGTCTCCATGTAGATGCCATGCCGTGGAGAGGTCGGATGGGCTGCGAAGACGTGGTCCGGTTGGCCCGCCGTCGAAGGCGTCACCCGGGGGGCGTGCGGCGGGTTTCCATACGCTTGTCCCCGCAGGCCGCCCCGCTTGTAACGGTCCTCCGTGTCCAGGGAATCATCGCCCCGTTGCTTGAGCACGTAGGTGCCCTGCGGGTGGACGGCGAACTCATGGCAGAGCATGCCGGTACAGAACCCCAGCGGGTAGTTCTCGAAGTACCAGGCATCCAGCTCGATGTGCACGGTGCGGTAGGGCCGCGCGCCCGGAACGTGGTTGGCGTCCGCGTGACATATCTGGGAGATGGTCCCGAAACAGAAGTCATTGACGCGCGCCAGGGAGGAGATGGTCTCCCGGGTCGTGTGCAACCGGATCCGCACCTCCCGGGGCGGCGCGGGAGGGGTCGGCGCGACATGGATGGGCTGCAGGTTCGGCCCGATCTGACGGGCCGGAGGCAGCTCCCCCTCGTTCTGCCAATAGGCGACGTCATCAATGAACATCGGAATCTGGTTCGAGCGCTCCAGGATGGCCTTGATGGTGTTGGCCTTGTGCGCGTAGGAGACGTTCGGGACCGCGTTGAAGCCGGTGAGGACCCGCGGATCGTATTTGTAGTAGGGATTGACGTTCCGGACGTTCTCGAACGTGATGGTGGCCATCCGGGAAGCGTAGGGGCTCCCACATGAGTCCGTCAAAGACCCACGAGGTCACGGGCCTGGACTCACTTGGTTGTAATCAGGCCGCCTGCTTCGACTGCATCAGCGCTCTGCCTCGCCTCGCCGGACGCGCTCCCGCGGGTGAGCGGGGCCTCGCCTGCGAGGACCCGTCCCACCGCGAGGCCTACTCCAGCATCAGCTTCCGGGCCGCGGCCTGCTTGCGCACGGACTGGATGATGGCCGTGTCGAGCGTCTCCGCGCCCTTGTTCGCGGCGTCCGTCTCCTGCTCCGCCAGGTACTTCACGCGCTCCCCCTGGAGCTTCTGGATGCGGTCCTGGATGTCCGAGCGCTCCTTCGATTTCGCCTCCACGACGGCCTTGCGCTCCTCCACCGACTTGCCCTTGAGCTCCGGCGGCAGCTCTTCTTCCCGGAGCGCCTCGACCTTCACCGCCCCCTTCTTGGCGCCATCCACCAGGTCCCAACTCGAGTTGTCATAGAGGCGGCTCGCCTTGGACGCCGCGCGTGAGGCGGTGGTGCTGGCGCTGACCGAGGCGTTGGAGTCCTGCGCCGCCTGCCGCTGCTTGCCCTCCGAGCCCTGCGCCCCGTAGCCCAGGTAGGTCTTGCTCAGGTCCCCACTCAGCCGGGCGAGTTCCGCGTCCTGCGGGGCGGAGATCTGGGCCACCGCGCGATTCTGATCGATGTTCAGCGACTGCCCCTGGGCGAGCGTCGCCGCGGCCGTCCAACCGTCCTGGTCCCCCACCTGCGAAGGGCCACAGTGCACGGTGTTCACGACGATGCCGTGCTCCTTCGCGCTGGCGACAGCCTTCGAATAGGCAATGGGGCCCTGGGTGAAGGACTCATTGCCCGCGATGTAGATGAGCTTCAAGTCCTCCTTCGACTTGCTCCAGGCCAGCTGGGTGGTGGCCTTCTGGATGACCTGCCCGCAGTACTCATCCCCGCCATGGGTGCGCAACGCGAAGAGCTGCTCGGAGACGCGGTCCAGGTCCGTGGTGAAGGGCAGGATCTGGCGGATGTAGCCGGACTCCTTCGAGAGGCTCTCCTTGCCGTATTCGTAGAGCGCGATCTCCAACCGGGCCATCTGGCCGTCGCGGCGGGCCTTCTGGAACGTATTCACCACCGTCCAGAGCTGGCGCCGGGCCTGATCGATGAGGCCCTCCATGCTGCTGCTGGTGTCGAGCAGCAAGGCGATCTGCACCCGGGGCGCGGACACGGCCGCATCCACCATCCCGGGCGCGGGGCCTTCAGGCACCTGCCTCGCGGGAGGCGCCATCTGCTTCGCGGGCGCGTTGGGGGCGCCGGCGAACGAGACGTGAGGAAGCGCGAGCAGGCCAAGACCGAGGGCCAGGGACTTGAACATGGGGTTCTCCAGCGGGGTGGACGGGCTGCACCGTCAGGTCCCCTTGGAACGAACGGGGTCGGCAAAAGGTCTACCGTGCCCCCCAGAGCTGCTCTGGGCCCTGGGGAGACACGGAGGGCCCGCGGCGCGGAAGCTCGACCGTGAAGGTGGCCCCACGCCCCGCCTCGCTTTCGACCCGCACCGAGCCCCCCAGCCTTTCGACGAGCTGGCTCACGATGTGGAGGCCCAGTCCCAGCCCTCCGTAGTGGCGCGACGACACCGCGCGCTCGAAGGCCCGGAAGATCCGCGCGTGCCGCCCCGCCGGGATTCCAATGCCCTGATCCCTCACCTCCAGGCGGGCCGTCACGGCGTCGCCCTCGACCCGGATCGCAATGGGCCTGCCTTCGCCGTACTTGATCGCATTGGAGAGCAGGTTGGTGACGATCTGATCGAGCCGCGACCGGTCCCACACGCCCGGCATCGGCGTGTCGGCGTGAACCCGGAGCCGGGTCCCCGAGGTGGCCAGTTCGGGGGCGAAGCGTGCCGCGATGTCCCGGACCAGCGCGGCGAGATCCACCTCCTCGAGCTCGAGGTCGAGCCGCCCGGCATGGATGCGCGAGACATCCAGCAGCGTGTTGACGAGCTTCGCCATCCGCTTCGCCTGGCGTTCGATGACTTCGAGCGAGTGGGTCACGGTTTCCAACGGTGCGGTGCGAAGCGCTCCCGTCCGGGTGAGGCGCATCAATCCCTGCACGGACAACTGGAGGGATGTGACGGGGGTCTTCAGCTCGTGCGAGGCAATGGAGAGGAACTCATCGCGAAGCCCGATCGCCAGCTGGGCCTGCTGAAGGAGTCGGGCGTTGTCCACGACCATCGCCGCGCGGCGGGCCAGCTCCTGGGCGAGGGCGAACTCGGCCTGTCCATGCGGTGCGCCGCCAGACAACCGGGCGAGGGTGATGGCGCCGAGCGTATGGCCCCGCGCGAGCAGCGGCACCGACATCCAGGACCCGAACCCGAGGCCCCCCGCGGAGGGGAAACCCTCTGGGAAGAACTCCGGCTCTCCCAGACGGAGCACCCTTCCAGGGCCATGTTCCGCGTCGAGGTCGGGTGGCGCGCAGCGGACCTTCTCCGGTGGCATCGCGCGGAGCGCTTCAGAGCGGGCCTCGGTGATCCGCTGGAAGGAATGGTCGTGGTCCAGGAGGTCCACCGTGCACCCGTCAGCGAACCGCTGGACGGTCAGCGCGGCCACACTCCTCAGCGAGTCCTCGGGGGCGAGCGAGCCGGCGAGCAGACCGGAGGCTTCCGCCAGGAACGCGGATCTGCCTTCCTGCTCCTCGGCCCGGGCACGCGCCTGCTGCTCGCGCTGAAAGGTCTGGTCGCGCTCCCGCTCGGCTTGACGTTGCTCCGTGATGTCGATGCCGGTGCCGATGACGTACTCAATGGCTCCCGTCTCACCGCGAAGGACGTTGCTGGACCAGGAGATGAGCCGTCGCTCCCCCCGCCGTGTCAGCCAGTGACTCTCGTACTGTTCGTGCCCCTGGCCCGTCGCGAGCACGGCGAAGTTCTTCACGACCCGCTCCGTGTCTTCCGGTGGCTGGAGCCGCTTCCAGAACTGCGCACCGCGGAGCTCCTCGAACGTGTAGCCCGTCACCTCCTGACACGCCCGGTTGAAGCGGACGATCCGGCCTTCCGGATCCAGGACGATCACCAATGCGCGGGCCGTGTCCAGGACCGCCGAGCTGAAGTCACGCTCGCGCTGGAGCTCCCGCTTCGTGCGCTGTCTCGCGGTGATGTCCCGGAAGTAGACGGCCCGCCCATAGTAGACACCGTCCGCGCTCACCACCGGGGCGTTGTACTGGTCGAACACCCGGCCATCCTTGAGCCGCAGCTCGTCGTGGCCCGACGCGTCGACGTGTTCGAAGAAGGAGGACGCGCGCGCCAGGAACGCGGCGGGTTGCTCCACGAGCTTCGCGATCGCGTGGAGCAGGACCTCGTTCGAGGCGGATTGGATCTCCTCCTCCAGTCCCCACATCTCCACGAGGCGGCGGTTGTGGGTGAGGATCCTTCCGTCCGGGGAGGCGATCAGGATGCCTTCGATGGAGGCTTCGCTCATGGACTCCAACAGCGTCTTCTGCTGGTGGAGATCGCGCTCACTGTCCAGGGTCCACGCGAAGAGCTGCCGGTGGACGAGCGCGGTGCGCAGGACGCTGCCCAGTCGCTCCACCATGCCCCGGTACTGCCTCGGCAGCTGCGGCTCGCGGTCGAAGTACAGCAGCAGCGTGCTGGAGATGTGCCCCGCGCCCGGCGCGGAGTCAGCGATGGGCACGGACCAACGCACCAGTCCCGGCGATGCGAGCTCCGGATAGGGCAGGCCCGCCCCGGTGGGCCCCGGAATCGGGAGTCGGCGGGATGCCGTGGAGAGTCCGCTCGCGCCCTGAAGCTGGATCCGTCCCTGGGAATCCGTCTGGATCCAGAGGGCGACCATGCACCCCAAGCGCTCCGCGACGCGGTCCAGGAAGGAGTCGGCGGGTTTGTTCGGATCGAAGAGGTCCAGCGCGGCGACGGTGAGCTCCTGGAGCACGCTCAGCAGGGCGAGCCGCTCCTCGGTGAGCTTGTGGCCCTCGTCCGCGCAGTGCTCCTCCATGCCCCCACCCCGGTTCCTCACGCAGGAAAGGCGAGCACCACCGCCGTTTTGTTGTGGAACTGGGGAACCCCACCCCCCAGGGCCCCCACCT
>NZ_RAWG01000120.1 GCF_003611735.1 Corallococcus sicarius
GATTTGCGCGGCCGCTCCCGTCCCCGCCCCATCCGGAGCGGCCGCGCAAATCAACGCGGCCCGCGGCGCCCAGGCCCTCACCGAGGAGGAGCTGACGCCCGAGGCGCTCAACCGCACCCGCATCCAGCAGGAGGCCCGCTTCCTCTTCCAGAGCCTGCTGACCGGCGACGTGCGCTCCGCGGCGGCGGAGCTGACGTACCCGTTCCAGTTGGAGGACAAGCGCTACAACACGCCCGAGGAGCTGGTGCAGACGTGGGTGAAGCAGCTGCGCACCCGCCGCACCGACCTCGTCACGCTCTACGACATCGAAGTGATGCCCATGGCGGAGATGGAGAAGAAGTACGGCAAGCCCCCCGCGCGCCTGGGCCTGGACCCGCGCGCGCTCAAGGACACCTGGGCCGCCGTGGGCAACCTCTCCGGCCACGCCGCCATCTTCCTCTTCCGGGGCAACGGCGGCCTGAGCTGGCAGGCCTTCGCCTACACGGACTGAAGCGCGGCCACGAAGTCCCGCAGGCGCTTCAGGCCCTTCTGGAGCACCTCGCGCGAGGTGACGAAGCTCATCCGGATGTAGCCCGGCGCGCCGAACGGGTCGCCCGGCACCGCCGCCACGAGGAAGTCGTTGAGCAGTGCCTCGGAGAGCTGGAGGCTCGTCGTGAGCACCGTGCCCTTGTAGGAGCGGCCCAGCAGGGCCCGCACATCCGCCATCGCGTAGAAGGCGCCCTCGGGCAGCCGGCAGCGGATGCCTTCAATGGCGTTGAGCCCCGCGACGAACAGGTCCCTGCGCTCGCGGTACTCGTTCACCATCGCGGTGATGGTGTCGGAGGGGCCGTTGAGCGCCGCCAGCGCCGCCTTCTGGGTGATGGAGGACGCGTTGGACGTGGACTGGTCCTGCACCAGCTGCATGCCGGAGATGAGCGCCTTGGGGCCCGCCGCGTAGCCCAGCCGCCAGCCCGTCATCGCGTAGGACTTGGACAGGCCGTTGGACACGAGCAGCCGGGGCACCAGGTCCGGCGCCACGTTGCCGATGTTGAGGAACTCCCCCGTGTAGAGGAGCTTCTCGTACATGTCGTCGGTGATGAGGATGCAGTCGTGGTCGCGCACCGCCGCCGCGATGCCCTCCAGCGTGGCGCGCGAGTACACCGCGCCCGTGGGGTTCGCGGGGCTGTTGAGGACGATGGCGCGCGTGCGCGGGGTGAGCGCGCGGCGGATGGCCTCCGGGTCCGGCGCGTAGCCGTCCTCCTCGCGCGTGGGGACGATGACCGGCGTGCCTCCCGCCAGGTGCACCATGTCCGGGTAGCTCACCCAGTACGGCGAGAAGATGATGACCTCGTCACCGTCATCCAGCAGCGCCTGGAACGCGTTGTAGAGCGACTGCTTGCCGCCGGCCGTCACCACCACCTGATCCGGCGTGTACTTGAGCGCGTTGTCCTTCTCCAGCTTGCGGCAGACGGCCTCGCGCAGCTCCGGCATGCCCGCCGTGGCCGTGTACTTGGTGAAGCCCGAGCGGAGCGCGTCGATGGCCGCCTGCTTCACGAACTCCGGCGTGTCGAAGTCCGGCTCGCCCGCGGCCAGCACCACGACGTCCTCTCCCTTCGCGGCAAGCGCCTTGGCGCGCGCGTTGAGGGCCAGGGTGGCGGAGGGCTTGATGGCATGCAGCCGGCGGGCGAGTTTCATGCCGTCAATGCCTAGCCGGAAGTGCCAGGACGGACAAGGCCCTTCCGGCGCGCTGCGTTGTCCGGTGGCCTACGGCTTGGTGCCGAACTTCTTCTTCAGCCCCGCGTAGACGTTCGGGGGGACGAGCCCTTCCACGTTCCCCCCGAAGGAGGCGACCTCCCGGACGAGCTGCGAGGAGATGTAGAAGTAGTCCTCGCCCGTCATCATGAAGACGGTGTCGATGTCCGGCGCCAGCTTGCGGTTCATGTTCGCCAGCTGGAACTCGTATTCGAAGTCCGACACGGCCCGCAGGCCGCGGATGACGACGCTCACCTGGCGCTGGTGCACGTAGTCCACCAGCAGCCCGTGGAACGCGTCCACCTCCACGCGGCTGTCCTTGCACGCGTCGCGGATGAGCTCGATGCGCTCCTCCTGGCTGAAGAGGGGCGTCTTCTTCGGGTTCACCGCGATGGCGACGATGAGCCGGTCGAACATCTTCAGGCTGCGCTGGATGAGGCTCAGGTGCCCGTTGGTGAGCGGATCAAACGAACCAGGATAGATGGCAACCGGCATGGGTGACGGGGAGTCTCGGCGGCCCCACGCAACCGGTCAAGCGCACGTCACGGGGCCCGGTAGAAGCTGACCAGGGTGTCCCCGAACCGGCGCTGGTCATCCCGGGTGAGCCCCGCGTGGGCTTCCGGGGATTCCTCGCGCTTGTCGTGCTCCACCACCACCATGCCGCCCGGGGCCACCACCCCCGACGCCGCCACGGCCTCCAGCACCGTCTCCACGACGCGCGCCGCGTAGGGCGGATCCGCGAAGATGAGCTCGAAGCGCTCCCCCTTCTTGCCCAGCGTCTCCACCGCCCGCGCCACCGGCTGCGCCAGGATGGACACCTGGGCCGCGAAGCCCAGCGCGTCGGTGTTCAGCCGGCAGAGCGCCTGGGCCTCGCGGTCCTGGTCCACCAGCACCACCCGCCCCGCCCCGCGCGACAGGGCCTCCAGCCCCAGCGCCCCGGTGCCGGCGTACAGGTCCAGCACCGCCTGCCCGTCCAGGAACTGGCCCAGCATGTTGAAGATGGTTTCGCGGACGCGGTCCGCCGTAGGGCGGATGTGTCCGGACGACGGCTTGGGACCCTGCAGGGCCCGGCCCTTCGCGCTGCCTGCCACGATGCGCATGAGCGCCCTTCTAGCCCAGGTCCCCGGCCGGCTTCGCAAGGAACGCCATCGCCCCGGAAGCCGTGCGCCGGGCCCCCAGCGCCGCGATGACCTCCGTGGCCTCCGAGAAGGACAGCGCCTCCAGCGTCTCGCGCGCGCCGTCCGTCAGGGGCGGCAGCCCCTCCTCCAGCATCGACAGCAGCTCCCCCGCCGGCATGCCCGCCGCCTGGGCCTTCGCCACCACCTGGGCCCGGTCCTCGGCAGGCCAGGCGCGCAGGGCCAGGGGACCGAACGGGCCCCCGCAGTCCACCTTGCGCACCCCCGCCGCCACGTAGCTGGACAGCCCCCGCGGCGCCGCTTCCGACAGGTCGCCCACCGTCACCGCCACGCCCCGCGCTCCGGCCAGCTCCACCACCTGCCGCAGCAGCTCCACGTCCGGGTCCCCCGCCCCCAGCTGCGCCTCCGTCACGCGCAGGAAGCGCGGCGGCACCTTCCACTGCGACAGCCCCTCCAGCAGCGTGCCGCACGCGTCCAACAGCCCTCCCGCAGAGAGCTGGGGCGGGGACACCTCCAGCGACAGCTCACGCTCCGTCAGTGGGGCCACCAGCGCCGTGACGGCCTCCACCGCCTCGTAGGACGTGAGGCGCGACAGCTCCAGCGACACCAGCGCGAAGCCTGCGTCCACCACGCGGAAGAGGCCGTCCTTGAGCGCGTCCAGCACGTCCGCGTCCGTGGAGCTGACCCGCACGGGGCCCGCCTGGAGGAACAGGGGCCGGGTGTGCTCGGCCTCCACGGCTGCCGCGTGCACCGCCAGCACGAAGCGCTCCGCCGCGCCCCGGTCCGCCAGCGGGTGCGGACACGCCAGCCCCAGCACCGCGTCCTCCGCCCGCGCCGCGCGCAAGAGCCCCGGCAGCGAGCCCTTGGCCAGCACGGGGAGGCACGGCAGCGCGGCCGGCACGGACTCCAGCGCGCGCAGCAGTTCGCGTGGATCCAACAGGGGCACCCGGGAGCCCGGGCCCACCCGCGCCACCACGTTGCCCGGCCGCAGCGTCAACACCTTGTCCAGCACGCTCATAGGAGCCGGCGAGAATCCCCGCCCCGCGCCCCTTTCGCAAGGACGTCAGTGCACCTCGCCCAGGTGGGCGTAGGCCTGGCTCTCAATCTGGATGGTCGTGTGGTCGATGCCGAACCGATCAAACAGCTCGTGCTTCACCGCGGACAGGATGTCGTCGTTGTTGCAGACCATCGGGTCCGCCACCACCAGGTGCGCCGACAGCGCGTACATCCCGCTGGAGATGGTCCACACGTGCAGGTCGTGCACCGCCTGCACCCCCTGCACCTTGCCCATCAGCTCGCGCACCTGCTCCAGGTCCACGTGCGCGGGCACCGCCTCCAGCAGCACGTCCACCGCGTCCTTCACCAGCCGCAGCGCGCCCACGACGATGACGATGGAGATGAGCACCGAGATGATGGGGTCGACGACGTACCAGCCCGTCCACCACATGATGCCCGCGCCCACCAGCACGCCCACCGACGACAGCGTGTCCCCCAGCACGTGCAGGAACGCGCCGCGCACGTTCATGGAGTGCGTCTGGTGCAGGAAGCCCAGCGCCGCCAGGTTCGCCACGAGGCCGATGCCCGCGACGATGGCCATGGGGCCCAGCTCCACCGTCGCCGGCGTGCGCAGCCGCTCCCAGGCCTCCATCAGGATGAAGATGGTGATGACCAGCAGCATCACCCCGTTGAGGAGCGCGCTCAAAATCTCCATCCGGTAGTAGCCGTAGGTCTTCTTCAGGTCCGCGGGCCGGCCGGCGAACCACAGCGCCAGCAGGCTGAGGATCATCGCCGACACGTCGGTCAGCATGTGGCCGGCGTCGGAGAGCAGCGCCAGCGAGTTCGTCAGGAAGCCGCCCACCGCCTCCGCCACCATGATGGTGGCCGTCAGCCCCAGCGCGAACAGCAGCCGGCGCCGGTCCTTGCGACGCTCCTCCGCCAGCCCGCCCTTCCGGGGTCCGTGGGAGTGCCCATGGCCGTGCCCATGGCCATGGTGCGAGTGGTCATGGTCATGGTCGTGCGAAGGGTCGTGCCCGGCCCTGCCGTGTGTATGTGGGGGTGCGCTCACAGGGGCTCAGGGTACGCCAACAGCGCCTTCATCGGACAGAGGCCGCTGGATTGATTTCAGACAACCCCGTAGATCCATTGTCCTGATCCGGAACAGGGGGAGGCCCGCGGGGATGGACTTCGAGAAGCATCAGAATCTGCACACCATTGTCATGTTGAGGGATGTCATCCGCAAGTGGTGGCAGGTGGAGCTGTCGTTCGCGGATCGCAACGGGGTGGTGCACGACTGGCAGCGGGGGGACTTCATCCCACCGCCGAACGACTTCTGCCGCCACTCGCTCGGCTCGCGGGAGGGGATGCGGCGGTGCGCCCAGTCGGTGCGGGTGCTGCATGAGAAGTTCAAGGCGGCCAAGAAGGTGCGCCGCGCGCTGTCCCACGACTGCCACCTGCGCTTGAGCATCGTGGGGGCGCCGCTCTACATCCGCAACGAGTACGAGGGCTTCCTCTTCGTGGAGGGCTTCGCCCGCCAGCCGCTCACGCCCGAGGACGGCCACGTGCTGCAGGCCAAGATGCGCGACATCCTCCCCGGCGCGCACCTGGACCTGGAGGGCGCCCCGGAGCGGACGCCGGTGCTGGACGGCTCGGAGCTGAGCAAGCTGTCGGACCTGCTGGAGTTCGCGGTGACGGAGATCGCCAACCAGGAGGTGGAGCTCACGCGCAAGGAGGAGACCATCCAGTCCATGGCCTCCGAGCTGTCCAACCGCTACCGCTTCGAGAAGATCATCGGCCGCTCGGGCGCGATGAACGAGGTGTTCCGCCTGATGGAGAAGGTGGCCAACTCCGACTCCACCGTCCTCATCAACGGCGAGTCCGGAACGGGCAAGGAGCTGGTGGCGCGCGCCATCCACCACAACGGCCCGCGCAAGGACAAGCCGTTCGTCGTGCAGAACTGCTCCGCCTTCAACGACAACCTGCTGGAGAGCGCCCTCTTCGGCCACACGCGCGGCGCCTTCACCGGCGCGCTCAAGGACAAGAAGGGCCTCTTCGAGGTCGCCGACACCGGCACCTTCTTCCTGGACGAGGTGGGCGACATGTCCCCCGCCCTCCAGGTGAAGCTCTTGCGCGTGCTCCAGGAGGGCACCTTCCTGCCCGTGGGCGGCACGCAGTCGCGCGAGGTGGACGTGCGCGTCATCGCCGCCACCCACAAGGACCTGGGCGACATGGTCAAGCGGGGTGAGTTCCGCGAGGACCTCTACTACCGCATCAACGTCATCCGCCTCCAGCTGCCACCCCTGCGCGAGCGCAAGGACGACCTGCCCGTGCTCATCGACCACTTCCTGCGCAAGCACCACCGCGAGGGCCAGCGCGCCCGGGGGCTCGCACCGGAGGCCCTGGGCATCCTGGGCGCGTACGCGTGGCCGGGGAACATCCGCGAGCTGGAGAATGAAATCGAGCGGCTGCTCGTGCTCGGCGGCGAGCTGGAGGTCATCCCCGCGGAGCTGCTCTCCAGCCGCATCCGCGACACCGTCGTCCCTGGCGGCGGGCCCTTCATCGCCCCGCGCGCGCACGGAAAGCTGCACGAGGCGGTGGAGTCGCTGGAGAAGGAGATGATCCACCAGGGGCTCGTGCGCACGCGCAACAACAAGAGCCGGCTGTCGCGCGAGCTGGGCATCAGCCGCTCCAACCTCATCCTCAAAATCACCCGCTACGGGCTGGACAAGGGGCTGCCCGAGGCGCTGTCGGAAGGGATGGACGAGGAGGTGGAGGCATGAGCGGCGCCATCGGCCACGTGATGTCCTTCCGTCAGGACTCGCTCCGGGTCCCCGACGGCGCGGACCTCTACTACCAGGTGCGCGGCGAAGGCACCCCGGGCATGGTGCTCTGCGACGGCCTGGGCTGTGACGGCTTCGCGTGGAAGTACCTCCTGCCCTACCTCGGCCGGCGCCACCGGGTGCTGCGCTGGCACTACCGGGGCCACGGCAAGAGCAGCGTGCCCACGGACCGCACGCGCATCGGCATGGCGTACACCTGCGACGATTTGGCGCGGGTGATGGACGCCGCAGGCCTGGATCAGGCCGTCCTCTTCGGCCACTCCATGGGCGTGCAGGTGGCGCTGGAGTTCCACCGCCGCTACGCCCGGCGCGTGCAGGGGCTGGTGCTGGTGTGCGGCAGCTACGGCATGCCGCTGGACACCTTCCACGACTCCACCCTGCTCAAGCGCCTCTTCCCCACCCTGCGCAGCGCCGTGGAGCGCTTCCCCCGCCACACCGCGCGGCTGGTGCACGCGGCGCTCACCACGGAGCTGGTGGTGCAGCTGGCCATCCGGCTGGAGATGAACCCGGACCTCATCGCCCGCAACGACCTGGCGCCCTACTTCACCCACCTGGCCCAGATGGACCCTGTCGTCTTCGTGCGCACCCTGGACTCGCTGGCCAACCACACCGCGTGGGATCACCTGGAGCACGTGGACGTGCCCACCCTGGTCGTCGCCGGGGAGAAGGACCGCTTCACCCCCGGCTGGCTCTCCCGGAAGATGGCCGAGCGCATCCCCGCCTCCGAACTCCTGATGATCTCCGAGGGGACCCACACCGCGCCGTTGGAGGTCCCAGGACTGGTGGAGCTGCGCGTGGAGCGCTTCCTCCACGACCGCTTGGGGGTGGAAACCGGGAATCCAGGCCCCAGGTAGGATAAGCGCGGGGACGGGGGAGGGCCCTCCTGTCTGGTCGCTAAACACCCGCGTTCATTGCAGGCGGCACGCCCCCGGCATATAAGCCCCCGCCTTCCGGGTTCCGGTGGGATTGAGAAACCCCGTTCTGGGCGTGTCTCTTCGCACCTCTTTCAGTCAGTCGGACCGCATGATCTCTCGCGAAAACATCCGCAACGTCGCCATTGTCGCCCACGTCGACCACGGGAAGACCACCCTGGTCGACCACCTGCTCCGGCAGGCCGGTACCTTCCGCTCCAACGAGCACATGACCGATCGAGTGATGGACTCGAACGATCTCGAGCGTGAGAAGGGCATCACGATCCTCGCGAAGAACACTGCCGTCTCCTACAAGGGGATGCAGATCAACATCATCGACACCCCGGGCCACGCCGACTTCGGTGGCGAGGTGGAGCGCGGTCTGCGCCTGGTCGATGGCGTCATCCTGCTGGTGGACGCGGCCGAAGGGCCCCTGCCCCAGACGCGCTTCGTGCTCACCAAGGCGCTCGCCATGGGCCTGAAGACGGTGCTGGTCATCAACAAGATCGACCGTCAGGACGCCCGGGCCAAGGAAGTGCTGGACCTCGTCTACTCGCTCTACATCGACCTGGGCGCGGACGATAAGCAGCTGGAGATGCCGGTCCTCTACACGGTCGCCCGCCAGGGTCAGGCCTCCACGTCGCTGGACGTGCCGGGCAAGACGCTGGAGCCCCTGTACGACGCCATCATCAAGCACATCCCGCCCCCGCCTGCGCCTCCGGCGGAGCAGACGACGCTCCAGCTGCTGGTCGCGAACCTGGACTACGACGACTACGTCGGTCGTCTGGCCGTGGGTCGCGTGCAGGCGGGCCGCATCACGGCCAACATGCCCGTCGCCGTCCTGCGCGATGGCGGCAAGGTGCAGCCGGGCAAGATCGTGAAGCTGTACGGCTTCTCCGGCCTGAAGCGCGTGGAGATCGCTGACGCCGGCCCCGGCGAGATCGTCTCCATCGCGGGCATCGAGGAGATCTCCATCGGCGACACCATCGCCGACCCCGAGAAGCCGGTGGCCCTGCCGCGCATCACCGTGGACGAGCCCACGATGATGATGATCTTCAAGGTCAACGACGGACCCCTGGCCGGCAAGGAAGGCAAGTTCGTCACCTCGCGCAACCTGCGTGAGCGCCTGTACCGCGAGGCCTACCGCAACGTGGCCGTGCGCGTGGAGGACACCGCGACGCCGGACGCGTTCCGCGTGGTGGGCCGTGGCGAACTCGCGCTGGCCGTCATCATCGAGAACATGCGCCGCGAGGGCTATGAGCTCACGGCCTCCAACCCGGAGCCCATCACCAAGACGGTGGACGGCGTGCTCCACGAGCCCATGGAGCTGGTCTTCTGCGACGTGCCGGAGACCAGCGTGGGCGTGGTGACGGAGCGCCTGGGGCCCCGCAAGGGTCGCATGACGGACATGCAGCAGCTGGGCTCGGGCCGCACCCGGCTCCAGTTCCGCATCCCCGCGCGCGGCCTCATCGGGTTCCGCTCGGAGTTCCTCACCATCACGCGCGGTGAGGGCATCATGAGCAGCCAGTTCGACGGCTTCGAGCCGTGGTTCGGCTACATCCCGAAGCGCGCCAACGGCGCCATCGTCTCCGACCGCCTGGGCGACACCGTGCCCTACGCGCTGTTCTCCATCCAGGAGCGCGGCCAGCTGTTCGTGAGCGAAGGCGTCACGGTGTACGAGGGGATGATCATCGGCGAGCACTCCCACCCGTCCGAGCTGAACGTCAACTGCTGCCGCGAGAAGAAGCTCACCAACATCCGCGCCGCCGGCCGCGACGAGAACGTCATCCTCGTCCCGCCGCGCGAGATGGGGCTGGAGAAGGCCCTGGAGTGGATCGCCGACGACGAGCTCGTCGAGGTGACGCCCAAGTCCGTGCGCATGCGCAAGAAGGCGCTGGCCAACGGCGACCGCTACCGCGCCGAGCGTGAGCGCAAGCGCGAAGAGCGCAACGACTAAGGGGCGCTCTTCCCCTTTCCGGGAAGTCTTCCAGAGGCCGTCACCCCGCATCCGGGTGGCGGCCTCTTCTTCGTTCCCCGAGGCCTGGCGACGCTGCCCGGCCTCAGAACGTGTACTTCACCCGGGGGAACACGGCGAACGTCATGATGTTGGGCCCGATGATGTAGCGCCCCAGCACATCCGCGCCGACGGTGAAGTGCTCGAAGGACGTGGCGTACTCCACGCCCACGCCCAGGCCCGCGTTGAACGCGTTGACGGAGCGGCCCGGGTCACCCGCGTCCGGGTCCACGGGCGTGGGGTCCAGGCGCGTGTAGCCCGCGGCCACCTTGGGCGTCAGGTAGAAGCGGTTGGCCAGCTTCACGTGGTACGCGGCCGTCAGGTCGCCAAAGGCCACGGTGAAGTTGTCCGACAGGGCGCAGATGTTGGAGTCCGGCAGGTAGCCCGCGAAGCAGTTCTGCGCGGAGGCCCCCAGCGCGAAGTGCGCCCCCAGCGACAGCCGCTCCGTCAAGTCGTAGCCAATGCCCAGCTGCACGTACGACTGCGCGTTGGAGTAGCTGTTCTCACCGCCCACGGTGAAGAACACCCCGAGGTCCGTCTCGGTGAAGAACCCCCGGCGCGTCTCGAAGGGAACGCCCTCCGGCGGCGTGGCCCCCAGGGCCGGCGTCCCCAGCGCGAGCGCGGCCCACAGCAGCGACTTCCTCACGACTCCTCCCGTCACGGTAGTCCTCTCGCTCCACTCGCACTCCCGGAGCGGCGCACGGACACTAGTGATGGCCGGCACGAAACGGCAGCGGGGAAAAACGAAAATGGCGTGGACCGTTTCGTCCACGCCATTTGGTCTTCCAGCCTACGAACCGACGGACGTCGGGGTCCTGCTGCCAGCTACCCCTCGGCGTCCGCGCCCGAGGGCGAGAACAGCCAGGGGTACGTCACGGACACCACGCCGCCGCCCTTGGGCTCCGGGAACTTCCAGCGACGGATGCGGGAGATCATGCAGTTCTCCGCCGGAGTGCTGCCCAGCGTCGTCTCCGCCACGTTGGCGTCCGCCACCGCGCCCGCCGGGTCGATGGTGAAGGCCACCGCGACCTTGCCGGCCAGGGACGGGTTCTTGTTCAGCTCCGACTCGTAGCAGTACTTGATCTCGTTCTGGTGCCGCCGGATGACCTTGGCGATGACGTCCTTGTCCAGGCCGCCCACCACCGTCGTCTTGCCGGGGATGACCTTGGTCACGGACTTGCCACGGCCGCCCAGGTCGATGCCGCCCGAGCCGCCCACGCCGCGTCCGGTGCCCTGGGTGCCCAGGCCACCGATGCCCAGCGCCGTGCCGCCACCGCCGTTGCCCGTGCCACGCGAACCCAGGCCGCCCACGCCCTGCGCGTCACCCATGGCCGCGCCGCCCTTGAGGCCGCCCAGCGAGTTGTTGATGCCGGTGCCGATGCCGCCCGGACCGAACACGTCCGACGCGCCACCCTTCATGCCCTTGAGCGCGCCCAGCAGGCCCACCTTGCCCACCACCTGGCGGTCCTTCTCCTTCTTGCTCTTGTCGACGACGTTGGTGCCCGGCTTCGAAGGCGCGGCCTCCTCCAGCTTCGCCTCCTCCTTGCCGAACTTGCCCTCTTCGTCCTTCGCCTTGGCGCCCTCTTCCACCCCGGAGAGCTGGAGCTTCTTCGCCTCCACCTTCTTCTCGGGGGCGATGAGGAACTTGGCCACGCTCTGCTGGGACTCGAAGACGTCGTCCGCGGAGCGCAGGTCCGAGTGCGGCGTGAGCAGCATCGCGGTGATGAAGGCGGCCGACGCCAGGATGCAGATGGCGGCGATCTTGAAGAAGCTGAAGTCGCGGTCGGCCAGCGAGGTGGCCAGGATGACCGGCGACGGCTTCACGTAGCGCATCACGAACGCCACGGTGCCCAGGGACACCTCGGCGCGGTCGTGCAGGCCCAGGGTGAACAGCTGCTCCTGGTCCGGGGCCGCCGCGTTGAGCTGGCCCAGGGCGCGCAGCGTGTCCTTGGTGCGCACGTCACCCTTGTTGGTGACGAACACGCCACAGCCCGCCGGAGCGCGCAGCTCCAGCTTGTCGCCCTTGCTCACCGCGAGCACGTGGCTCTTGCCCACCTGCGGCACGAAGACGTGGAAGGCGTTCTTCTGGCCCTCGCCGATGGTGACCGGAGCGCCGTCCTTGAAGTGCTGGACCTCCAGCATCTGGTCGCCCCAGAGCATGGACACCTGGAGCACCTTCGCCTCGGGCGTGGGCTGCGCGTCCGGAGGAAGGGGCTCCTGCAGGTGCGGCAGGGGCTGCGGCTTCTTCGCCGCCACCACCGCCTGCGGGGTCGCCTTGCGCACCATCGCCGGAGGGGCCTCGAACACGGGCGTAGGAGCCGCCGTGTGCGTCGTGGCCATCTGGGCGCCCATGCCGCCCACCGGCGCGGAACGCGGCGTGCTCACCGTGCCCACGACGTTGGAGGGTGCCGCTGCCTGCACCGGAGGAGGCCGGGGCGGCGCGACGTCGCGCCGGACCTGGACCTGGCCTTGGGCCTGGGGGCCCACCGGAGCCTGCTGCGTCGGGTGCATCGCCGGACGCTGCGGAGGCAGTTGCTGGAACACCCCGGGCTTCGCCACCGCCGCGCCCGCCGGAGCCACCGGCCGGGGCGTGTCACCGAAGAGCACCTCCACCCGCGAGGTCCCCACCGTCAACACGTCACCCGGCTTGAGCGCCGTGGGAATGACGAGCCGCTGCCCTGAAACCTGGGTGCCACCTTCGCTGCCCAGGTCGATGGCCGTTACCGAGCCATCGTGGTCCACCTTCAGCATCACATGGAGATTGGAGACCCGCGGGTCCTGAATCTTCACCGCCGCTTGGGCGCCCGACCCCACGATGACACTTTCCGCCTCCGACACAGTCTCCTGGATGGAGCCATCGGGGGTGGTGATCCGAAGCGTCAAACCGTTTTTTCTCGCCGCCGCCATGAAGTTCTTCCTTCTTCCCTTCCCGTCCCGAAAACGTTCAACGCCACCTGATCCGTCTAAAGATTGTCCGCCGACTTCTGCAACTCCGGGTCGAAGTTCTCCCGGACCTTGATGAGGCTCTGGAAGTCCGTCTTCTTGCGGTTGAGGACGTACGAACCTTCCGGCTTCGTGAGTTCGCCCTCGACCGCCACATCCGTGAAATCAATCACCGTCTTCTTGCGGTACACGGTGCGGTCCTCTTCCTGGATGACCTTCACCGAGTCCCGCCCGCTGTCCTGCGCCAGGGCCGGGCCCGCGCCCATCAGCCCCACCGTCACCATCGCTGCCAGCAGTCGCTTCATGTGCCGTTCTCCATTGCAGGGCTCGCACCAACCCTAAGTCCCTGGATTCTATGGGGGTCGCCCGGCCGGTTGCACCTGGGGGGCTGGAGGCGGGAAGAAAGTTCTCATTCCCGCCTCCGGGGCGACTGTTGTTTCTTCAGGGCGCCGGGGCCGCCGGAGCGGCCTCCGTCGTCGCCTCGGGGGCCTCGCCCGCGGCTTCCACAGGAGCAGGAGCCTGCTCGGGCGCGGACGTGTCCTGGGGCAGCTGGTTCATCACGGACGAGCCCGCGCCCCCGGTGGCGGCGGCGCCCTCCTTCTTGGGCTCGCCCTCCGCCTCCGCCGTGGCGGCGGGTGCGGGTGCCGGCGGGTTCTTGAGCATGTTCTGCAGGCCCTGCACCTTGGCGGTGATGAGCTGCTTGTCATTCGAGGACGTGGCGCCCAGCTCCTTGCAGCGGTCGAGGAAGGCGATGGCCTTCTCGAAGCCCGAGCGGTCGGCCGCGTACGCCCAGCCCGCGCCGCACACGGCCTCCGGCTGATCCGAGCGGCGCGCGAGCACCTTCTCGAACGCCTCGCCCGCGGCCACGCCCTTCTTCGGATCCAGGCCCTTCTGTCCGTCCAGCGCGTACGCCAGGTACAGCTGGCCGTCCACGCCCTCGGGGTCCAGCGACAGGGCCTTGGCGAAGGAGCGCTCGGCGCCCGCGTAGTCGCGGTAGGCGAGCGCCAGCGCGCCCAGGTTGAGGTGGCCGGCGGCGAAGTTGTCGTCCAGCGACACGGCCTTCTGGAACTGGGCGAGCGCGCGCGGGCGGTCGTCCATCTTCAGGTAGATCATCCCCAGCGTGTTGGAGATGGCCGGGTCCTTCTCCGCCACCTTGCGCGCGTTGACGATGAGCAGCTCCGCCAGGCGGTACTGGCCCCGGTCGTACGCCACCAGCGCCAGCGTCTTGTACGCCTCCGGGTTGTCCTTGCTGCGCGCCAGCACGCGCCGGCCGGTGGCCTCCGCCTCGTCCAGCTTGCCCGCCAGCCGGTACGTCGCGGCCAGCCCGTTGAGGACGGGCTCGTCGTGCTCATGGCCGGGCGTCTGGAGCGCCTTCGTGTAGAGCGCGATGGCCTCCTCCAGCTGGCCCTCGTGCCGGTGCATCAGGCCCAGGTTCATCACCGACGGCGTGTGGGCGGGGTCGAGGAAGAGGGCCTTCTCGTAGGCGGCGCGAGCGTCCGCCGCGCGGCCCTGCTTCTCCGCGATGACGCCCAGGTTGAACTGGGCGTTGAGCGCCTGGGGCTCCTTCGCCACGACCTGCTCGAAGCCCTTGCGCGCGGTGTCCAGGTCCCCGGCCTCGTAGGCCTTCAGCGCCTCCGCGAACAGGTTGTTGGCGTCCCCCTTCTCCATCACGACGGGCGCGGGAGGGGTGGGCACCGTGGCGGCGGGCTTCTCCACCGCGTTCATCGCGACGGGCGTGGGCCGGGGGCCCGTGGCGCAGGCCGTGGTGAAGGCGAAGGCGAAGGCCCCGGCCAGGAGCATGCGCTTGGTGCGAAACCCGTTCATCTGCGTCGTCCCCATCCCCTTGAACTGGCTGCTGATGTCGCTGCTGTTCGTCGTCTTCACGGCTGCACCCCCTCGAGCCGGGCGGTGGGTTCGGACCGCGGACCCTCCGCGCCTTCCGGCGACGGGGCCGGCTTCGTGCCTTCCGGCTGCCTGGCGTCCTGCGCGGCGGGCTTCGGCTCCGCGGAGGCGCTGATGGGCCCGTGGAGGTCCTTCAGCACGCCCGCGGCGATGCGCGAATCACTGCTGCCCCGGTACGTCACCGGCCGCACCTGGGCGTAGGCGCCCGGACGGAAGCGGTTCAACTGGTCCTGCGCGGCCAGCGTCCACTCGCTGTAGATGCCCAGCTCGTAGGCCTTCTGGAGCCCCTTCTCCAGCGCCTCGCTGGACTTGTCCTCCAGGGGCAGCGCCAGCGTCTCCAGCTCGCCGCGGTACATGCTGAGCTGATCATCATCCAGGCCGGCCGGATCCGGCGAGTCCATGATGTTGCGCGCGAAGTCCGCGTACGCCAGGCCGATGCGCGTCAGGGCCGCGATGCCCCACTCGCCGGAGCCCGTGGCGAGCACCGCCGCGTACTCCTTCTCCACGCGCTGCATCTCGCGCTGCTTGGCCGTCAGGTCGCGGCGGATGGTGGAGACGCGCGTGAACTTGATGTCCGTGAAGCGCTTCCACGTGGGCTCCAGCGCCAGGAAGCGCGCGTGGCCGTAGGCGTTGAGCACCGCGGTGTCCTTGCGCACGCCTTCCGCCAGCTTGTTCCAGCCGCGCACCAGCTCGTCCTGCGCCTTCTCCTGGCCGCGCACGTCCTTCATCTTCTGGTACGCGAGCAGCTCATGGTACCGGGCCAGGTACGGCTGGCCCGCGGCGGTGCGCGAGTCCCGGCCGTAGGTGTCCACGAAGGCGCTGAAGGCGCGGGCCGCTTCGCCCCACTTCTTCTCCTTCTCCCAGACGAGCCCGATGGAGAACGCCACCTGGGGCACGTCCTTGCGGTCCTTGAAGCGCGTCAGGTAGCTGTTCCACGCGGTGACGGCCTTCTGGGACTCGCCCAGGCCGTCGTACCAGACGCCCGCGTTGAAGAGGGCATCCGCCACCCACGCGCCCGCCTCGTCCACCAGCGCCTTGCGCTCGGCGGCCTGCTGCTCGCGCTTGGAGCCCGCGTCCTCGGCCGCGCCCGGGACGTCATCCTTCTTCGCCACCGCGCCCGCCTTGGCCTTCTCCTTCTTGGCCTCGCGGGCCTTCATCGCCGCGTCGTACTCGGCCACGAAGGACTCCGACATGGCGGCGGCCTTCTTGAACTCGGCCACCTTCTCGTAGAGGCCGGACAGCGTGTAGCGGGCCTTCAGTTCGAAGGCGCTCGTCGGATACTCCTTGAGGACGCGCTCGCCGGCGATGATGCCCTTGTCGACCTCGCCCGCCTCCTGCGCGATGATCATCGCGTAGGTGAGCGCGCGGTCCGCGTTCTCCGACTTGGGGAACTCCGTCACGAAGGACAGGAACGCCTGGGCGGCCTTCGCCGGGTTCTTCTCCTTCTTGTAGACGACCTCGTCCACGTACTTGTACTGGCTGCCCTCCACCACGCGGGCCACGCGGGCCGCGAAGTCGGAGCCGGGCTTGGACAGCTTCGGGTTGCCCAGGAACTTGCGCGACAGGGTGTTGAGCTCGAACCACTCCTCGCGGCTCTCGAGCACGTACATGGTCAGGTCCGCGGCGTCGCGCGAGCGGCGCTCCTCCGGGAACTTCTCGATGATCTCTCCGAAGCGGCGGGCCGCGTCCACGAAGTGCGCGCGGTCGTAGAGGATGACGGCGGCCTGGTAGCGCAGGTCGATCTCATCCTGGTTGCCCGGGTACAGGCCGTTGTACGTGTCGCACGCGGCGACCAGGCGCTCCTCGAACTTCGTGAGCGGCTGCTCCGCCTGCTCCTTGGCGTCGCGCTTGACGAGCTTCTGCCTGGCGACGTCGCCCTTGTCCTTCTTCTCGTCGACCTTCTGGCCGTCCTTCAGGTCGCTCCGGGCCAGCTGGCCGCGCTCAATCTTGACGAGCTTGTCGTACGCGAGCACCGCGTTGTACGCGGCGCTCTTGCGGTAGGCCTCGTTGGAGACCTCGCGCGCGGAGTCGCGGTCCGGAATCTTGAAGGCGACGACGGCGTCGTACTCGGCGGCGGCGGCCTGCCACTCCTCCAGGGCCCAGAGGATTT
This sequence comes from Corallococcus sicarius, assembly GCF_003611735.1. Classification (GTDB taxonomy): domain Bacteria; phylum Myxococcota; class Myxococcia; order Myxococcales; family Myxococcaceae; genus Corallococcus; species Corallococcus sicarius. The sequence continues at coordinate 16,584 of NZ_RAWG01000120.1, forward strand.
CGGCGTAGAAGAAGCGGATGTTGAAGGCCGAGTCCGCGACGAACTCCGGGTTCTCGCTGGACGCGAACGCCTCCACGTACTGCTTGTAGATGTCGCGCGCGAGCCGGTAGGTCTCCACCTGGCGCGTCTTCTGCGCCTCCTGGTGGTACTCGGTCACCATCACGCGCATCGCCTCTTCGGTGACGCTGAAGGCGTTGCGCAGCACGCCCGCGTTGCCGGAGTTGGTGGTCCACCACTCGCCGCCCGGGCGGTAGAGGTCCACCATCCGCTTCATCTCCTTGCGGACCTGCTGGCGCTGACGCAGGCCCTCGTACGCGCGCACCACCGCCTGCTGGTACTCGGGCGCGTTCACGCCCATGGGCGCGTCGTCGATGAGGGTGCGGTACACCAGGATGGCGCTGTCGAAGTGGCCCGCGTCCACCAGGCCCGCGGCCGTCTTGGCGAGCAGCCGGCCCTGGCGCTTCGGCGGCGCCTTCTCCCGGAAGTACGCGAGCGCCTCCTTGGGCTGATCCAGCTGGACGTAGAAGACGGTCAGGTCGTTGAGCGCCTCCGTGCGCAGGTCGCCCAGCTCCTCGCCGCGCGTGCTGGCGTAGTCCACCACCTCGTGGAGCTTCTTCAGGCCCGCGTCCAGGTCGCCCGCGTTGAAGTCACACCAGGACAGCTTGTAGGTCGCGTAGGCGTAGATCTTCGGGACGCCGGAGTCGCGCGCCTTCTCGTAGTTCACCTTCGCGGGCGCGAGCTTGTTGTTCTCGAAGTAGTGGTTGCCCAGCTGGATGTACGCGTCCGGGACGAACTGCGACTTGGGGAAGTCGCGGATCAGCTCCTCGTAGCGCGCCACCGCGTCCTCGCGGCGGTTCAACTCGTAGAGGTTGTAGCCCAGCGAGAAGAGCACCTCGTCGCGGGCCGGGTACTCCGGGTACTCGCGGAGGATGTCCTCGTAGATGCGCATCGTCTCGGCGCGGTAGCGCTCCGAGTCGCGGTGATCCTGCTCCGGCGCGGTGGCCTTCTCGCCGCGCGCCTGGGCCGCGTCGTAGGCCTTCTCCGCCGCGAGGAACTTCTCCATCTCCAGCTGGTAGAGGTACTTGGACTTCTCCCAGTACAGCTCCGACAGGCGGTACTGCATCTCCGCCTTCTGGGTGGACGTCTCCTGCAGCTTGGGGATGAGGCGCTTGAAGCCTTCAATGGCCTCGTCGCGCTTCTTGTCCGCGAGCGCGTCCTTCTTGGAGTCCGCGATGCGTGGCACGTCCGCGAACTTGGCCGAGGCGGGCTTCACCCGCGCCGGCCCCTTGCGCATGTCCTGGGGCGCCACGCCGGGAGGCAACTCCGCCTTCTTCGCCTCCGCTGACTTCCTGGCGTCCTCCTTCTTGAGCGCGGCGTCGCCCTTCTTGCCCGCGGCCTTCGCCGCCGAAGAGGACTTCTTCGTCGCCACCTTGCGCGGCGGTGCCGTCGGCTCCGCCGCCTCCCCCACCCCACCAGCCGCGAGCGCAACGCCCACTGCCAGTGCACCGAACCGAAGAACCACCTTCATGCGAGCTCCTGGAGAACCGCGCCTCGCCAAAGTGGGCAAACTTCTGCCCAACTGGGAGGGACGCCGGAAAGTAGACGCGGGTCCCCGGAATGAGAAGTGGCCCAGAACGTGCCTTGTGCCCTCGCGTACGCGATCACCCCGAGCGAACTTCCAGGACTCAACAACGTGAAGAGGCCCCTCCCCCGTGACGCACTGTCACGGACAAGGGGCCTCGGAACCTCGTGCTTGCCGAGCAGCCGGGTACGCCCCCGGCCTACGTCATCCCTGCGTCGCGCCTACTTCTCCGCGCGTGCGGGGCAGCCCCGCTTGAGCGTGTACTGGTAGTAGCCGATCTCGTCGATCCAGAACTCGCCCTGGAAGCGCCAGTAGTTCCACGCCTCGCCCGGCATCTTCGGACGGTAGAGCGTCTGGCGCGTGAGCAGCGTCTTCTGGTCCACGCCCGCGGAGAAGAGGTCCTTCTCGTCGAGCGCCGTCTGGACGCGGATGATCTCCGCCTGGTCGGAGTAGGTGCGGAGGTTGTCCGCGGCCTCCTTGAGGCGGTTCTTCGCCAGCGTGCCGCCCACCTGGAGCAGCGTGCCGCGCACGTCCTCCAGCGAGGCCACCGTCTGCGCGGCCAGCGGCGTGCCGCGCCAGGGGCCTTCGGTGATGGCGCGCTTCTCCGCGTCCACGCGGGAGAGGGTCCGCAGCACTTCACGCACGCGCTCGTTGTTGCGGATCCACAGGTACACCGGGCGCGGCAGGCGGCGGTTCTCCGCGGCCACCAGGTTGAAGGCCTGCACGAGCGGCAGGTCCTCGCCGGTGAAGGGCTCCAGCTGCTTCGCCATGGGGCCATAGCGCTCGTCGAACGCCGCGAGCGTCGTCTTCACCTCGTCGTAGAGGCACGAGTAGTAATAGACGGTGGACTTGAGGATCCACGACTCCGGCTGGAAGGCGCCCTCGAACTGGGGCGCGTGCAGGGCCTGGAGGCTGCCCAGCGCGCCGCCGAAGTCCTCGTTCTGGAAGCGGGCGAAGCCGTTCTCGAACAGGGCCTGATCCCAGAAGCGCGCGTAGCGGGGCACGCCCTCGTAGGCCTTCACCGCGTCGGCGTACTCGCCCCGGCGGTAGTGCACGCGGCCCAGGGCCAGGAGCGCCAGCTCGCGCGTCTCCGGCAGCTCCACCTGCGGCTCCTTCGTGGAGAGCACCGTCTGGAAGGCGTTGATGGCCTCCTTGTCCAGCGTCTGCGCTTCGCCCGGGCGGCCCGGGAAGCGCGGATCGGCGAGCACCGTGCCCAGCAGGTAGCGGGCCTTGGCGTAGACGCGGCTGTCGGCGGGCACGGCCTCCAGGAGCGCGCGGGCCTCCTCGTAGCGCATGCGGCGCTGGGCGGCGGTGCCGACCAGGTAGTTGATGCGCGCGAGCACCTCCTTGGGCAGCGTGACCCACTGGTCGCGCACCTCGTCGGAGTAGGCCTGGTTCAGGATGCTGGGGATGAGGTTCTGCTCGTCCAAGAGCTGCTGCATGTCCACCAGCCCCTCGATGGCCTTGAGGTACGAGGGGTGCTTGGGGCCGGCGTTGACGATGGCGGCGTAGGAGATGAAGGCCGCGACGGGCAGCTCCTTCTTCGCGAAGGTCTGCGCCAGGTAGTACTCGGCCTTGCCCTTCAGGTCCGCGTCGTCCCCTTCGGCGAGCTGCGCGAAGAGGGGGGCGGCGGTGTCGAACTGGCCGGCGTTGAAGGCGGACAGCGCGCGGTTGTACGCGCCCACGTCCTGCTGGGCGGAGGCCTGCACGGGCCAGAAGGAAGCGGCGAAGACGGGCCCGAGGCCCGCGAGGACGACGAGGAGTCGGAGCAGTCGGGACATGGTTAGAAGAGCACCGAGAAGCCAGCGTAGAAGCTGACGTTGTTGAGGACGTCCGACGAGGGCTCGGCCACCAGGTCCCGGCCGAGGATGATGTCCTCGCGGTAGTTCTTCTTCGTCTCCGGATCGACGCCGTCGAACTTCGCCACCTTGCAGCTGCTGCTCAGGTTGAGCCCCTCGAAGGGCTGGTTCGCGGCGCGGGCGGCCTCCAGCGACTCGAAGTCCGCCAGGTTGCAGCCGTCCACCTTGTCCACGCGCGCGGTGTAGATGAGGTCGCGGACCTCCAGGCGGAAGGCGTAGGACTCGCCGAACTGCACGCGGAAGCCGCCGCCCACCTCGCCCAGGAACTTGTTGCCGGTGTCGCCGAAGCGCGCGGGCACCTGGTACGTCTGGCCCTCCACCTCGTTGGCCACTTCCGGGCGGATGAGGTGGCGCGTCTTGCCGATGCCCGCGCCACCGCTCAGCACCAGGCTGAACTGGGCCAGCGAGTTGTTGAAGAAGGCGAACTTGCCGTACAGCGGCGTCACCTCCACGCCCGCGTGCGCGCCCCACTGGAGCAGCAGCGAAGATGCGGCCTGGGCCTGCTCACGCACCTTGTCGATGAGCTCCAGGTTGAAGTCGCTCTCGTCGGAGTACCAGTTGTACTGGCCGCCCACCTGGAGGGCGAAGTTCTCCTGCAGGTGGTAGACGTAGTGCAGCGCGGTGCCCACGTGGTTGGTGAACTTGCCGTTCACCTGGACGACGCCGGGGTACAGCACCAGCTCGTGCTTGCCCTCGTCCGCGAAGCGCTTCTTCTGGACGATGTGGACGTTGACGTTCGGGTTGTAGAGCGGCGCGCCGTTCACCAGCCGCTGCTGCTGCGCGTCCGTGGTGCGCGGGGCCTCGCCGCCGGAGTCCAGCACCGGCGCGTCGCTGGGAGGGCTTTCGGGCGCGGTGCCCGACGTGGGCCCCGGAGCCTGGGGGCCTTGCGCGGGCGTGCCCTCCGCGTCGTCGTCGGTGGGCCGGGACGCGGGGGCCGCGTCGGGCGCCGTCTGGGGCACCGCGGGCGCGTCGCGCTGGGTGCGCGAGCGCTCGGGAGGCTCAGCCGGTGAAGGAGAAGCGGGCGCGGTCGTCTCCGGGCCCGAGGAGCCCGGGGCCGCCGCTGGAGCCGCCGCCGGGGCCGACTGTCCGGCCGGGGGCTGCGCGGGGGCCGCGCCCTGCGCGAGGGCGAGGGCAGGCACCGCTGCGACGAGGAGCGCGATGGAACGGAAGGGTCGCATAGGAAGGGGTCAGAAGGAGTAGGTGTAGCCGAGGTCGAACTGCACCAGGTGCGTGAGGCCCGGGCTGCCGGCGGGCTCGCCGGTGGGATTGCCGGCCTCCCAGTCGTCGCGCAGCAGGTTCACGCGGTAGCTGTCCTTGAAGATCCAGTCGCGCAGCTCCAGCCGCACGCCGTGCTTCTGCTGGATGAAGAAGCGGAAGCCCAGCGCGGCGGACACCACAGGCGCCACGCGCGACTCCTTCACCCAGTAGTTCTCCGTGGCCGAGCCCCGGTCGTCCACCGCCGTGCGGTTGTCACAGACGCCCGCCGCCCGGTCCACCACCTGGGTGCACTGGATGACGGACTCGCGCTTCAGGTTGCCCAGGCCGCCACCCGCCCAGAGGTAGGTCTGGAAGTGCACCGGGATGTCCGCGACGAGACTGATCTTCCCGTAGATGGGGGCCCACCGCGCGCCGATGACGCCGTGCAGGTTCATCTGCCACAGGTCCTCCAGTTCGTCCGTGACGCGCTTGTCCTCGCGGTCCAGGAAGGACTCGGAGATGGAGCGCGCCAGGCCCGTGTGGCGGCTGGCCGCGTAGCCCGCCCGCGCCTCCAGCGCGAACGTGTCGAACAGGTTGTAGGCGAGGCCGACGTTGAAGAAGTAGTGCGCCGTCAGGTGCGTCTGCACCGGCAGGCCCACGGACAGGGACAGCTCCGGATGGCCCGCGGGCTTGTACAGCCGGTTGCGGACGACCGCTGAGTCCAGGACGCCGTCTTCCTGTGCGGCGGCGCCGAGCGCCGTCAGCGAGATGCACAGCGCTGCGAAGACGCGAAGCGTGCGTGCGTTCATATCTCCTGCCCGGCCCGGGGGTGGGCCGTTGGGTAGACCGGCGGCCCGCTTCCGTCTGCAGCGACGGCGAGGCCCCGGCGTGGGACAGCCATGTGAGCACGGCGCCCCTTCACCGCAAGCGGAACCCAACGCGAGTCGGTAAAGTTTTCGCCCTTTGTCCCCAGGGAGACCAGCACTCAACGTTTCAGACGGGCTCACGCGGGCCCGGCCCGCACGGAGCGACGCCAGCGCCCGAAACGACGAACGCCCCGCCCGGAACCCGAAGGTGCCAGAAGCGGGGCGTCGAATGGGGCGCGCGAGTGCCGCGCGCCCCGACGTCAGCAGCGGTTTGAGACTAGCGCGCGGCCTTGTGCGCGGCGCGCATCGCCACCTTGATGCTGGGGCGCACGATCACGATGCTGTCGTTGTGGCCGGCGACCGCGCCCTTGACGAGCACGAGGCCCTTCTCCACGTCCACGTCCACCACCGTCAGGTTCTGGGTGGTGTTGCGCTCGACGCCGTAGTGGCCGGGCATCTTCTTGTTCGGGTAGGTACGGCCGGGCGTCTTACGCTGACCGATGGCGCCCGGGTGACGCTGATACTCGTGCGTACCGTGCGTCTTGGTCTGCGAACCCTTGAAGCTCCAGCGGCGCATGACGCCGGAGAAGCCGCGGCCCTTGGTGACGCCCGTGACGTCCACCAGCTCGCCCTTGGTGAACATGTCCGCCTTGACGGCCTCGCCCACGTTGAACGCGGCGGCCTCCTCGGCCGTGACGCGGAACTCACGCAGGTGGCGGCGCGGCGTGGCGCTGGCCTTCTTGAAGAAGCCGAGCTGCGGCTTGTTCAGGAGCTTCTCGCGAATCTCGCCGAAGCCCACGGTCACCGCGGAGTACTGATCCTTCTCCGGGGTGCGCTTGCCGACAACCAGACAGGTGTTGACGTCGATGACCGTCACCGGAACGAGGTTGCCCTCGTCGTTGAACACCTGGGTCATGCCGATCTTCTTGCCAATCAGACCCTTCACGTCGTCCTCACAGCGAGCGCCCGTGGCGCCGAAAGCCCAATGAATTCAATGAACTGGCCTACACGCGTACCCGCGGCCGCCAGGAAGCGGCGCAAGATAGCAAACACACACCCTACGTCAAGCAATACGGGCGGGTGTCCCCTTCACTGCGCGCGATCCAGCCGGGGATAGAAGGAAGCGAGCTGCGCCTCCGCGATTCGCTGGGCATACACCTCTTCGCCGAGGAGGAACAGCGCTTGATCCAGATAATCTTCCGCGCCCTTCGTCTCCTCCTCCTTGGCGGCGATGGCCTGATCGAGTTCCGCCATGCGCGCGTCGTGGACGCGCTTCTGCTCCTCGGCGGCGTCCTCCAGCTCGATCAGGCGCTTGTGCGCCAGGATGCCGGCCGCGCCGGGCTGGCCGGGCAGCGGGGTGAGCGAGGCGGCCAGCTGCGCCTCCCAGTCCTCCACCTCGCGGGCCAGGCGCATCTGCGCGATGCGGTTCTTCTTGAGGTTCTGCCGGGCGGCGTCCAGCTTGGCGGGGTCCTGGGTGGTCATCTCCAGGTCCGCCAGCTTCACATCCAGCTTCTTCAGCCCCGCGATGGCGTAGCGCAGGTCGGCGCGGCGGGTGGCCAGCGTCTTGCGCAGGCCCTTCACCTTGCCCTCCACCGCGTCCACCGCGCGCTTGAAGCGGCCGGTGATCTCCTTCTGGGCGGCGCACTCGTCCTCGTGCTGCGCGAGGTAGTCCTGGTACGCGACGTCTTCGTCGTTCATCTCCGCTTCCAGCGCCGCCAGTTCATCCCGGCGCGCCTCCAGCACCTCTTCGGCGCGGTAGACGCGTTCCATGGAGCGGGGGCAGTTCGGCTTGCCCGGGAGGACGTCCCGGGCGAGGTCGCCGAGCTGGAAGATGAGGTCGTTGTAGCTCTCCTTCGCCATGGGCGGATTCATACGCCCAAGACGCCTGGACTGTCACCGGCCGAGCACGGCCCACCTGCCCGGCCCGGCCGTCCACCCCGGAAACCCGAGGCGCCTCAGGAGTCGGCGGGGGCCGCCACGGCCTGGGATTCCCGGCGCACCGCCGCGAGGGCGCCTTCCGCCAGGGCGAGCAGCTCCCGGGCGCGGTCCTGCTCCTCGGTCCGGTTGAGTTCGCACACCCAGGCGGACGACAGGTCCGCGTGCTGGCGGGCCATCTCCGCGGTGCTCTCGTAGCGCGCGGCGGACGCCCGGGCGAAGGCGCCTTCGCGGCGCAGCTCCAGCACCGTGTCCGGATCCAGGTCGATCTCCTCCGGGGGAACCGGCAGCGGACCCCGCCCCAGCGCCGCCAGCCGGGCCAGCAGTCGGGACGCATGCGCCCGGCAGAAGGCGGCCAGCACCATCAGCCGCGCTCGCACGCGCGCGTCGTTCATGCGTTCCGCCAGTCCCGTCATTCGACGGGCCGACACCACTTCCGCCTCCCATGCGGCGGCCAGTGCAGCGGCCAACCGGGTATGCCTCGCGCCCATCAGCGTCCCTCCCCCACCCTCATCTGCCCAACCTAGGAACGCACGTGGGGTTATTCAACCGACCGCGCGAGCAACCATCCAATAGAACCCCATTCCCGCGAGGCCAATGGACGACACCCTCATCACCCTCGAGTGCAGCCGGGGGCGGCGCTGGAGGATGCGCAGCACGGGGACGAGGAAGGCGATCACCACCGCCTGGCCCAGCTCCACGCCCAGGTTGAAGCCCACGAGCCCCGGCACCACCGCGTCCCCCAGCCCGTGCTCACGCAGCGCGCCCGCGAACCCCAGCCCGTGCACCAGGCCGAACAGGAACGTGAGCCCCGCGCGGTGCCGGTGCTGGCGCAAGAGCAGGTTCTCCAGCGCCATGTAGAGGATGGAGGCGGCGATCGCGGCCTCGGCCCACCGGGTGCCCCGCGCATCCAGCGTCACCCACCCGAGCGCCGTCAGCCCCAGCGTCAGCGAGTGCGCCAGCGTGAAGGACGTCACCAGCACGAGCATGCGCCGGAACGAGCCTCCCACCAGCAGCACCGCGAGCAGGAACAAGAGGTGATCCGCGCCCTCCAGGATGTGCCGCAGTCCCAGGCCCACCCAGTCGCCGAAGCCGTCCGCCGCCTCGCGCGCGCCTTCCACCTCATGGGCCTGGGCGACGGAGGATCCCAGCAGCACCAGGGCCGCGAAGACGACCCGGGTGGCGGAAACCAGCTTCATCGCGGAAGGCAGCCTGCCCTCCACGCCCCCCGGCCGTCCACTTCCGGACCGGCCCGGCCCGGGGCGAAGCCCTGCCCTACTCGCGCACGAACTCCAACTGCACCTGCTGGCGGCCACTCACGCCACCGTGGTGCGTGCCGCAGCGCGGACAGATGAGGATGGACTGCCAGTCCCACGACGCCTGCACCTCTTCCCCGCAGCAGACCATGGGGAGCGTGCGCAGCACCTCTTCATCCGGCGGCAGCGGCCGGGGCAGCGGCTCCGGCGCCACCGAGACGAAGGTGGGGCGCGGGTTGTGCGACAGCGTGCGCTGCACGTACGCCAGCTGTTCGTAGCGCACGTGGTTGGCCCACGCGCGCGCCATGCGCTCCACGTGCGCGGACTGCTCCGGCGTGAGCCACGCATCCGGCAGCGCGCGGTGACCGCAGTACAGGCAGTGCCACGCGGGCAGCTCCTCCGACGTGTACGCCTCGTGGAGGTTCTCGAAGGGGAAGTAGCCCGCGAGCAGCCGCTGCAGCATCCCCGCGTCGTGACGGTTGGGGCGCGTCTTGAAGTTGCGCTGGCAGCGGGGACACTCGCGCCGCACGAAGCCCGCCTTGTCCCGCGGCAGCTCCAGCCACGCCATGTCCAGCGCCGGCACGTTCACGCCAGCCCCCGCCGGCGGCCAATGGAGGCCACGGCCAACACGAACGCGATGAGCGAGAACACCAGGAGGAGGTGCACCCAATGCCCCTCCGTCGAGCCGGTGATCAAACCCATCACCCACAACACCATCAAGATGATGCCCATGGTCCAGTACACGCCACGCCTCCCGCCACACAGGGGCCCGAGAATCAGACCCGGCGCAACCTAGGAACGCGGCCCCCTTGCGGCAACAGGCGGAGCTTTCTGCAGCCTCAGGTTGGGAAACAAACTTCCCTCCCCAGGCATTTTTTCAGACCGCGGCGGGCGTTGGCGGGCCCAATCCAGCCCCGCTCTTAAGGATCTCAAAGGAGGGACGCGCACGCCACGTACGCAGGCCCAGCCGCGTCTGGCGCTCCGCGTCGCTGGGGAGGCAGTCCAGCTGCGCGACGGCGTCCGGTTCGATGATGACAATCGCAGGCCGGTTGCCCAGGCCCGTCGCGAAGGCGGAGAT
>NZ_RAWG01000121.1 GCF_003611735.1 Corallococcus sicarius
AGCCCAGCCCGCCCACGATGAGCGCATGCTTCGTCATCAGGTCGGCGACCCGCCACGTCCGCGTCGAGAAGACGCCCCGGTCCGAGGAGCCGGGCTGGCCCGCCGGAGTGCGCTCGGTGAGGACGATCTGCACGGCGGAGGCGAGTCGCTCCTCCGTGATGACGTCCTTCCCCACCGCCAGGGGATGGGACGGCGCGGCGACCGGGATCATCCGAAGCAGGGCGATGGGACGCTGCTCCAATCCCGCGAGGTCCAGGTCCGTCCCCGCGATGCCGAGCGTGGCCCGCCGCTCCCGCACGAGCGCGGTCACCGCCGCGAGGAACTCGACTTCGAGCGCCAGCTCCACGCCGGGGTGGGCCTCGGCGAGCTCGTGGATGAAGGTCAGCAGCGCGCTCGTGGGGAACATGGCGTCCACCGCGAGCGAGAGCTTCGTCTCCGCTCCGCTCTTGATGCGGCCCATCACCAACTGGAAGACGGCGAGGTCCTCGTGAAGCCGCTCCGCCGCGGCGACGACGGCTTCCCCCTTCGCGGTCAGCCGGGGCACCCGGCCGCTCCTGTCGAAGAGGCGCAGGCCCAGCTGCTTCTCCAGCCGCTGCATCGCCTGGCTGACCGCGGGCTGCCCCTGTCCCAGCTTGCGGGCCGCCGCGGTGAAGCTGCCTTCCTCCGCGACCGCGCGGAGCGTCCGGAGCTGTTCGATGGTGACGCTTTCAAGCACCCGGGAAGTGCATCACATCGGGGGCGCGGGCGCACGCCCTGCGCCCGCGCCTGGCCCCGCCAGAAGGGCCCTGAAGCCTCAGTACGGGCTGGAGGTGGGGCGGATGATGATCTCGCTCACGTCCACGTCCGCGGGCTGGCTGATGGCGTAGGCGATGGACCGGGCAATGGCCTCCGCCGGAATCGCGTCCTTGCGGAAGTCGCGCATCACGTCGCGCGCTTCCGGGTCGCTGATGCTCTCCGCCAGCTCCGACGTGGTGACGCCCGGCGAAATCACCGTCACGCGGAGGTCCGCGCCCACCTCCTGGCGCAGCCCTTCAGAGATGGCCATGACGGCGAACTTCGTGGCGCAGTAGACGGCCGCGGTGGGGCTCACCGAGTGCCCGCCAATGGAGGACAGGTTGATGAACTGCCCCGCCTTCTGGCGCTTCATCACCGGCAGCCCCGCCGCGATGCCGTGCAGCACGCCCCGGATGTTCACGTCGATCATCCGGTTCCACTCGTCCACCTTCAGCGCCTCCAGCCGCGACAGCGGCATCACGCCCGCGTTGTTGACGAGCACGTCCAGCCGGCCGTACGTCTTCACCGTGAAGTCCACGAAGGCCTCCACGTCCTCGCGCTTCGTCACGTCCAGCGCGCGGAAGGACACCTCGCCGCCCTTCGCCTTCAGCTCCGCGGCCAGCGCCTCCAGCCGGTCCGTCCGGCGGGCGCCCAGCACCACCTTCGCCCCCTGCCCGGCGAGCAGGCGGGCCGTCGCCTCGCCAATGCCGCTGCTCGCTCCGGTGATGGCCACCACCTTGCCCTGGATGTTCGTCGTCATGGGTCGGTCCTCGTGGGATGGCCCGGCGCGAAGAGCGCGTCGGGCATGGACACACCCTCTCAAACCGGGCCGTGACGGCGGTATCCGGATGCTCGCGGACTCTTGCCCATTCCTGCACGGGCATCCGGGCCGCGCCGGGATTAAGACGGAGGGCGCATGACGACCGCCCGCCCTGACTCCGCCCTGGCCCCGCACCTGTCCGAGCTGGCGACGCTCCTGGAGCGCCACGCGCCGACGGATGGCATCCATACCACCGCCATCCCCCGCATGGTGCTCATCCGCGCCTCCAAGCCCACCACGCCGCTGCATGCCTTGCACGAACCGGCGCTGTGCATCGTGGCGCGGGGCCGCAAGCAGGTGATGCTGGGTGAGGAGCTGTATGTCTATGGCCCGGACCAGTGCCTGGTCGCCTCGGTGGACCTGCCCGTCACGGGGCAGGTGGTGGAGGCCTCTCCCGCCGCGCCCTACCTGTGCTTCCGGCTGGACCTGGAGCCCGGACAGCTGGGCAGCCTGATGATGGAGGCGGAGCTGGAGTCCTCCGGGCCCACGGACATGGTCCGGGGGCTGGCGCTGGGGCCGGTGGGTGCGCCGCTGCTGGATGCGACAGCGCGGCTCGTGCGGCTCTTGGACACGCCGCGCGACATCCCCGTGCTGGCGCCGCTCGTCATCCGCGAAATCCTCTACCGCCTGCTGTCCGGTGAGAACTCGGAGAGGCTGCGGCGCATCGCCGTCGCGGACAGCCGCCGGGAGTCCGTCACCCGCGCCATCCACTGGCTCAAGGAGCACTACGCCGCGCCCCTGCGCATCGAGCGGCTGGCGCGCGCCGTCCACATGAGCCCGTCCGCGCTCCACCACCACTTCAAGTCCGTCACCGCGATGAGCCCGCTGCAGTACCAGAAGCAGCTGCGGCTCCAGGAGGCCCGCCGCCTGATGCTGGCGCAGGCCATGGACGCGGCGATGGCCGGCCATTCGGTGGGCTACGAGAGCCCCTCCCAGTTCAGCCGCGAATACAGCCGGCTGTTCGGGGCTCCTCCCTCCCGCGACATCGCGCGGCTGCGGAAGACGCTGGTGTCAGCTCCCTCAGCTTCTTGAGGACCTCGAGCCCGATGAACGTCGTGAAGGCGTCCGGGTTGAGAGAGGAGGGGGCGAGGACCCCGACGCCGTGCTGGCGCTCCCGGTCGAACCGTACGTGTCGCTCGGGTGGTCGGAGGACTTTCCCCTGGCGCTGTGCCATGGAGTCCGCGCATGCCTCGCCGTCAGACCACGGAAGCCGACTACCAACGGCGACTGCTTCAAGCGCAGCAGCTGCTGCAGGAGCACCTGGACACGCCCCTCGAGCCCGCCACCCTGGCAAAGGCCGCGTCCTTCTCGTTGCACCACTTCCATCGCATCTTCCGCATGCAGATGGGCGAGACGGTGATGGAGCACGTGCGCCGCCTGCGCCTGGAGCGTGCCGCGCGCAGGCTCCGCGCCGGAGGGGACGCGCGGCTGCTCGACCTCGCGCTCGAGGCTGGCTACGAGTCCCATGAGGCCTTCACGCGCGCGTTCATCTCGCGCTTCGGCGTGCCTCCGTCCGGGTTCCGCGAGCAGCCTTCCTCGCGAGTGCTCGCGTGGCGTCAGGACCACGCGGGTGCAACCGGAGTGGACGTCCAGGTGCGCAGCCATCCGCCGATCCGCGTGGCGTTCATGCGCCACCGGGGCAGCTACGCGAACGTCGGGCCGCTGTGGCAGCGGATGCTGACCTGGGCAGGGGCGCAGGGCCTGCTCGGAGGAGGGCCCGTCCTCTACGGCGTGTGCCCGGACGACCCGGAGGTCACCGCGGAGTCGCTGCTGCGCTTCGACGCCTGTGTCGTCGTCGGTGAAGCGTTCAGCGCCACCGACGAGGTGGGCATCATGGAGCTTCCCGGAGGCACGTACGCGGTCGGGTTGCATCGCGGCGACTACGGGCAGCTCGCGCGGACGTACCTGGACGTCATCGGGCGGTGGTTCCCCTCCAGCGGGTATGAGCTGGCTCCGGACGCCGTCGTCGAGCACTACCTCAACGACCCCTCCCGCACCCCGGTGGACCAGCTGCTCACCGAGGTGCGCGTCCGCATCGCGGATTAGGCGAGGCCCACCAGCACCTCCGCCTCGACGGTGTCCCGGCCGAGGGCAGCCCGCTCATAGCGCTCGAAGTCGGCGGCGAAGCGCCGCTCACCGCGCCGCTCCCACTCATTCCAGACATGGGACCAGGTCCGCCAGAGCGCCTGGGCCGGGTCTCCCCGGGCGATGAAGCGCGCGTAGGCACCGCGGGGGAGGACGACCCTGCGCAGGCCTTCGGGGACGGGCGCCTTCGCGTCGACTCGCGTCCCGAGGAGCATCGTGTAGGGGCCGGTGTGGTCCCGCTCGTACTCGCAATAGACGGCATAGACGTCATGCGTGGGCTCCAGCGTGGGCAGGTGCATCTGCATGAACCGCTGCCAGAGGAGGGGAATGTCCCGGGCGGCCTGCTCGGGGGCGATGCGCACCGCCAGCCCGATGATGACGACGTCTTCGTCCTGCTTCAGGTACTCCGCGTGCATCTGGATGCTCCTCCGTGGGGAACGACGCGGAGGAAGGTAGCGGGGGCGCCTGGAGCCCATTTGATGGCCCGTGCTTTTTAGCGGGTCCGGCTCAGGGCGCGCCCAGGGCTGACGGGGCGGCCTCCCGCCGGGTGCGCCGGCGCCAGTACAGGAACACGGGCACGCCCGCGCCGAGCAGCAGCGTGCCCTTGAGCGCGTTGAGCGGGTTGGAGGCCGCGGAGCCCAGCAGGACGTACAGCGCCGCCGCGATGAAGAGGAGCGGGGTGAAGGGATGGCCGGGCACCCGGTACGCGGCGCGGGGCACGAGGCCCTTCCGCTCGCGCGCGGTAGACGAACAGCGTCGCGGCCGTGGCGCCGAAGACGAGCCAGTCGGCGAAGACGACGTAGTCGAGCAGTTCGCCATACGTGCCCGTGCCCGTGAGGAGGATGGCCCGTAGCTGAACAGCACCGGGACGAGCGCGGCCCCCATGGCGAGCACGATGGAGTCGGGCGCCTGACGAGCGGCGATGGCCTCCACCACCGCGGGCTGGGGGCTTGTGAGCAGGAGCCCGGCGCCCACGAGCACCGCGAGCGCCAGCAGCTTGAGCACGGTGAAGACGTTCTGCGTGAGCGCCCCGGGCCGCACGCCGAAGTAGTTCACCCCGGAGAGCAGGAGGATGGCGCCGACGGCGAGCGGGAATCGGAAGCCGGGCGCAAGGCCGGTGAGCGCGAGCGTGTAGTTGGCGAAGGTGACGGCCACCGCGGCAATGGCAGCAGAGGCCCTCTCTTCGGAGGGGCACCCGCCGCAGTGAGGCCTCCCCTCCGATGAGGAGGAGAGGCCTGCTGACCACGCTGGAGCGACGGCTCTCAGTAGAGGGCGTTCAGCGCGGTGCGGTCAGAACTGCTCCACTCGCCGCTCTCGTTCGAACGGAAGCAGGAGTTCATGACCGAGCCGCCCACCGTGGCCGTGGTCGGCGTCCCCGGGATGTGGATGGCGCCCACGTTGGAGGCGCCCTCGTTGCCGCCGCTGCCGCAGCTGATGGCGCGGTTGTAGTAGTCCGAGTGGCGGAAGCCGATCGTGTGGCCAAGCTCGTGGGTGATGACGTGCTCGTTCACGTCCACGCTGTAGTCCTGCAACCCGACGCCGATGTTGATGGTGCCGTAGGGCTTGCCGCCCTTGGGGAAGCCCGCGGAGCCACCCACGCCGGACGTCGTCTTGGCGGCGATGCTCGCGCTGCAGCCGGTGGCCGGTCCACGCACCATCGTGAAGGAGAGCCCCTGGCTGTTGTAGTTCTCGATGGCCAGATCGAGCCCCTCGCTCAGGCGGCTGTAGCTGTTGAACGTGGCGGTGGGGTTGACGCAGATCTTCGTCACGCTGGTGCCGACGAGGTTCGTGGTCCGGTACTGCTCCGCCGTCTCATGGCCCGCCTGGAGCATCTCCCGGGACGTCTCGAGCGTCACGTGGGCGTCGCGCCCCACGTACACGTCGCCGTCGACGACCATGATGTCGTTCTCGGGGAACCCGGCCTCGATCAGGTTGGAGACGATCTCCTCCTGGGCCCCGAGCTGTGAATCGGCCTCGCCACCGCAGCCCGCCAGCAACGCACCACAGCTCACCACCAGGACTGCCGCACTCTTGAACATGGTGTTCTCCCACTCCCGGACTGGATCAGTTCTTCCCAGCTTCTTGGAATGTTTCACGGGAGAGTACCAGAATTCAAGAAAAACTGAGTCCGCAGGGCTGAGTGTCAGGCAGGCAATGCCGGGTTTGTTTACATATGTTCGGAGATGTTCTTGCGCGTGTCACGCATGGCGGTGACTCCTGGAGGTGAGGAAAAGCCGTGGCGGAGGCGGTGGCTCTTGATGTGTCGAAGGCAAATCCTGACATACTGACAGTATGACTTCCACCTACGAGCGCATCGTGATTGGCGCGGGTACGACCGCGGCTGTCTATTTGAGCTTCTTTCCTCCGGGGGAGTCGGAGAGGGTGGGGGTGATTGGTGCGCCCGAACCCTGGGCGCGTCGCGGCGAGCACCGGATGGGACAGACTCCCAATCTGTTGATGCTGCCACTGGAGCATCCCGTCCGCCCGCCGGGCTTCGCGCCGCACAGCGTTCACACGGGAGAGCCAGCGCGGGATCGCGCCCCGGAGGATCCCTTCCTGGGCTCGGATGTGTACGCGAGCCAGATCGAACTCACCCAGGGCCCCCGGGGCAAAGGAACCTTCCGCTCCAGCGGGGCCCGGGCGAGCAAGTACCGTCACGCGCTGGTCACCTCGGTGACGGAGGCCAGCGAGGGCTTCAAGGTCTCCTATGTGTATGGCGAGGAGAACGCGAACCGGCACAAGTACCTGTACGCCAGGCGGGTGATCGTGGCCACGGGCCCCGGGCCCGCGGCGCAGACCACGAACTACACCGACGCCGCGCCGCCGGGTGTCTATTACACGGGCGACAACTACCTGAACGACAACGTCGCGCTCCGGGGCAGCATGGTGGCCGTGGAGGGGGGCTCGGCGACGGCGGCGTGGTGCGTGGAGAAGGCCCTGTTGAATGGGGCGGCGCACGTCTTCTGGTTCACGCGTCCGGGCCCGGGCTCCCTGGAGGATCGGTTCGCGGCGGCGTTCCCGGCGGGGGACCGGAACGTGTGGCTCAAGGCCCAGCACAACGTCACGCGGATCGTGGGAACGGTGGCCCGAGCGGAGTGGGTGGTGCGAGGCTCCGCCGCCACCAACCGCCTGCGGCTGCTCTTCCAGGAGGGCCACGAGTTCTTCGTGGATCAGTACGCCGCCGCCGTGGGAGCCACGGAGACGGGTGGGTTCCTGGGGGCGATGCGCGACCACCTGACGCCCATCATGGACGTCGCGGGGCATCTGCACCCCTCACGCTCGGCGATCCTGGGGTACGCGGGGAAGGGGGGCCGGCTGTTGATCGTGGGCGCTGGCGTGTTCAAGGTCAGCCCGCAGCGCCCAGGGGCAAATCCGGGGGCCTATGCGAAGGGGAATGAATACCTTCCCACCGCGGCCCGCCCCCCCGAGGGCATTCCCACGATCATCGCGAGCATCGCCACGCTGGCCCGCTATCTCCAGGGGAGCGAGGCGCGCTGGCTCGACATCAACCTGGGGAACTTCAGTGATCTGGATGCGCACTTCGCCATGGCGATCGCCCGTTCGTTCGCGCGGCTCATGCTGCCCCCCGTGGAGCGGTATACCCCGGAAGAGGTCGCGCGGTTCCTCACGGACCAGGTGATTGGGACGCGGATCATGCGCAGCTCCCCCTACGGCATCAAGGTCGAGGAGTTGATGGCTCTCCACCGCCAGCTCGTGTCGGAGAGGCTCGACGACAGGATGCATCTTCAGTCGCTCGTCGACGCGTACTACCGCTGAGCCCTCGGTTCCGCAGTGCTGACCTGACAGGGCTGCTTCGTCACCCTCAGGGTGGAGGCGCCTCTGGGGGCCCGGGCAGCAGGTCCGCCTGAAGCATCAGCTCCTCGCTCGGCGAGAGGTCGAAGTGGCGGGCCGCCTCCGTGATGAGCTGGACCAGGGGTGTCTCCGGCTGCTCGGCTCTCCGCACCGCGATCATGCGGGCTGCGCTGCGCAGCGCCTCTCCCCTGGGTCGAAGGCTTTCACGCATGACGGAACCTCACTTGAGAGAGCAACCGCGCCATGCGGCCCCTCTCTCAACGGTTCGGATGCACCCGCGCCATGGCAAGGGCGGCAACGGAAGTGGGAGCAGGCGCTTCCCGTCACCCCCCGCCAGCGGGAAGCGGGCGGCTCGCAGGGCGGCGCGTGCCTTCCTCCAGGTTCGCGGACACTTCAGCTTTGGGTTTGGACCGCAATCCAAGGAACGAGGCAACGGACATGGCAGCGCACGACATCCCCGGCTCCGGACAGCAGCTAGGAAGCCCCACGCAGCGCAGGACGTCCGTCCCGCTCGACGAGCGCCGCCGCATGCGCCACGAGTCCCGGACGTCGCAGACCTACAAAGCCTTCCTCAAATACCTGTGCGACGTGGGCAAGCTCCCGAGCGAGCAGGCCGCGGAGGACGCCGCCGTCTCCGTGCTGTGCGTGCTGGAGCAGCGTCTTGTCGGCGAAGAGGACAAAGATCTGGAGGCCCAACTGCCCATGAAGCTGCGGGAGCTCATGATCCGGTGCGACCGTCACGAGGCCGGTCCTCCGCCCCAGAAGTTCGGCCGGGCGGAGATGATGTCGATGGTGGCCGAGGACCTGGACATGGAGCCCGAGGACACCGAACCCATCATCCGCGCCGTCTTCAGTGCCATCCAGGCCCAGATCTCCACCGGAGAGAGCGACGACATCGCCGGGGAGCTGCCGCCGGACCTCCGCGACCTGTGGGCTCGCCCCGCCTGATCGGTGGACGTTCGGTCTGGACCGCAGCGGCCTGCTCCAGGTGACTGGAGCGGGCCGCGTCGTCACTCAGCAGGACTCTTCCTGGAGCACCTGGCGGTACGGTGTGCGCGTACCTTGCCGCGTAGGCGTGTTCCCGCACCAGCAGTCTTCGGAGCCGACCTGGGTGGTGTAGGTCGCGTCGCTGTAGTACGCGATGCTGTACTGGGTAATGCACAGGAGTCGGTCCTCCCGGGACGCGAGGCTTGGCTGCTCAGTCTCCAGTCCGTTCCCCTCGACTCCGCCGCAACCTGCGAGGAGTCCAGCCGCGAGTGCGCTTGCGATGATGTATGTCTTCACGCTTCCTCCGAACGCGCGGTGGGCTTACGCGCTTGTCTAGATTAGCTGGAGTGGCATGAGTTGGGAAGGCCCGCCAGCGGAGGCTGATGCCTCATCGAGCAGCGGTCTTGGTGTTGGGGAAGTGGAGCCGGGAAAAATCCGCCAGCAGGCTGTCACACGATGCCCACGGGCAGCTGGGGTGCCTTCGGTCCGCCCGAGGCGAAGCGCTCGCGCAGGAGCTGGATGAAGCGGGTCAACGACGCGGGGCGCTGGCGGGACGTGCGGGTGACAGCGCTCCAGCGGCGGCGAATCCCGCGGGGCGTGAGCCTGAGGGTGTGCAATCCCTGGCGCTGGGCTGGGAGCATCCATCCGGGCAACGCCGTCACGCCGACCCCTCCTCGCACCAATTCAATGAGCGCCTCGGTGAGGGGCACGGGTGAGACCCGCCGAGGCTCCACGTTCGCGGGCCAGAGCACGCGCGTGAAGACATCCAACTGCTCCCGGGGCGCGGCATAGGTGAGCAGGTGCTCTGACACCAGCTCCTCCGCCGTGACATGGCCGCGCCGCGCCAACGCGTGGCCCGCGGGAACCACCAGCAGGAGTTCGTCCTCGAAGAGCGCGGTCTGCGCCAGGCGGGCTTGCCGTGGGACGTCCGTGGTCAACGCCAGATCCAGCCCTCCGTTCAGCAGCGCGTCGACGGGCTGACGCGTCGCTTCCAGGACGATGCGCAGCTCGGCGCGCGGGTACTCCGCCTGCCATTGTCCCAGGATGGGCGGCAGCCAGCCATACACCGTGTAGCAGCCCGTGCTGAGCCGGAGCAGGTCGTCCTGCGGGTGTGCGCGGCAGAGCGCCTCGGCCTGGGCCACCTCACTCAGGACCCGGCGCGCCGAGTGGAGCAGGTTCTCGCCCGCGCCCGTCAGCAGCAGACGGCGCTGGCGGCGCTGGAAGAGCTTCACGCCCAGGCGCTCCTCGGCGTCGCGCAGCTGGTGGCTCAGCGCCGAGGACGTGAGGTGAAGTTGTCGGCTCGCCGCGGCCAGGCTCCCGGTGTCGGCGACCGCGGCAATCAGCTTGAAGTGACGAAGCTCGAGCATGCCAGGGCAGCTTCACATGAATGGCGTTCATCTACTTCGCGAAATCGTTTCGCTGCCCTCATGGAAGGGGCCTCCTTAACGTTGTCGCCCCATTGCCAGGAAGGCGGACGGATGCCCCAGTCAGACAGCTCCCCGAGGACGCAGAGCCCTGCCGTACCCCCCTGGAGGTCCGTGCGAATCGACGACGTCGAACCGGTCATCGTCGGCCCCGGCTGTCTGCGCCGGGACCTGCCGAGCACCCGTGACGTGCGGGTCTGGGTCGTGGACATGGTCCCCGGGAGTCAGTGGCCCTCGGTGGACGTCCACGACACCGGCGAGGAGGTCTTCGTGATGAGCGGTGAGCTCATTGAAGGCGAGCAGCGCCTGGGGCCGGGCTCGTACCTGTTCTTCCCGCCGGGAAGTCGTCACCAGCCGCGGACGGAGACGGGCGTGCGTCTCTTCGGCATCAACCCCGTTGCCCCCGTGGTGGCCCGGTGAGGAGGCACGCCATGACTCCATTCCAGGCTTCGGCGGAGGCAGCACGGCCCGAGCGGACCGGCCGCCGGGACTTCCTGCGCGCGGCGGTCTCTCTCGCCGCGGGCGCGGCGCTGCTGCCCCCGGGCACGGGCCGTGCGGCGAAGCCTGTCGACAGCGCGGCGCTTCGCGCACAGCGGCTGGCCTGGGCCGGAGTGCGGTTGCAGCTGGGGAGGGACACGCTCTTCCTGGACCCGTTGCTCGACCCTGCGGTGTGGGGGCCCGCGCTGAAGGACCCGCTCGTCCCCCTGGACGTGGGCGACGGCGGGCGCTTCGTGCTGGTGACCCACCGCCATCCCGACCACTTCGACCGGATGGCCGTTCGCAAGGTGTTGGGGGACACGGGCACGCTGGTGTGCGCCCCGGACACGGCCGCCGTGGCCGCCGCGGCGGGGTTCCGGGTGCGGTCCGCTCCGCTCTACGAGCCCGTCCTGCTCAATGACTTCACCGCCACCGCCGTTCCAGCGGCGGACGGCTATGGCGATAATCAGGTGTCCTGGATTGTCTCCGGAGGAGGCCGTCGCATCATCCACTGCGGCGACACGCTGTGGCACGGCTCCTGGTGGCACATCGGACGTCAGTTCGGCCCCTTCGATGCTGCCTTCCTGCCCATCAACGGGGCGCGCTTTGGCTGGCGCAAGCCCGTGAGCGACGTCCACGCCGTCCTGACACCGGAGCAGGCGGTCGCCGCGGCCGTGGTGCTGGGGGCCCGACTCCTCGTTCCCATCCACTATGGCGTCGCGGCCTCCGAGGACTACCAGGAGGTCCCGGATGCGGAAGCGCTGCTCCTGGCCGCTGCGCGGAAGCGGAAGGTGAACGTGGAGCTGGCACGCCCGGGGGAGTGGCTGACCTGGAAACCCCGGGCCTGAGAGGGCCCCCAGTCCGCCTGGAGCCCGCTCCCTCCTGACGCTCAGATGTACTCGTCCAGCCAGTCGAACATCCTGTGATTGGCGACGGCCTGCGCGCCTTCCTGGCAGTGCAGGAGGCCGGTGTCCTCCTGGGTGAAGAGCATGTAGTCCTTCGGGCAGGTCAAGGCGTCGTGGAGCAGGCGGGCCTGGCCCTGGGAGAACGCCTCGGCGGTGCCGTCCATCACGAGCGTGCGGCAGCGGATGCGATGGACGACGGGCTCGTTGTTGAACTCCCGCAGCTTGAAGAGCAGGTCCGAGGGCGAACTGGCGCCGTGCTTGTTCATCGAGTCCTTCATGTACCAGCGGAACAGGAACACCTGCTCCATGAGCTGGGCCATGCCCGCATCGAAGGCCTGGGGGTCGCTGTCGAGCAGCGGCATGAGCTCCGGGAAGTAGGCGTTGAACTGCTCGAAGGAGCTCTGGCCCCAGTTGAGGACGCCGGGGTTGGGGATGAGCAGCTTGATGCGCCGCTCGAACGCGGCGGCGCGGGGAACGAGCGCGCCGCCCATGCTCCACCCCAGGAGCGCGATCCGCCGCGAGTCCACGCCCGCGATGCACGTGGCGAAGTCCACCACGGGCCGGATGACCTGCTCCCAGTCGGGGCGGAAGGGGAGCCCCTGCTCACGGATGGCCATGCCCTGTCCGGGCGCGTGGACGATGAGGCAGTGGTAGCCCCGCGCGAGGGCCGCATCCATCACGTACTTGGACTCCTCGGGCCACGCGTCGCGTCCCTGCTGGAAGATGAGCAGGGGCGCGCTGCCGCGGGCACCCGGCGCGCGAAAGAAGTAGCCGGGCAGCGTCGTGCCCTCGTAGGGGATGCGCACCGCGACGGCGGGGAGCTTGAGCAGCGCAATGGCCTTGTTGTACGCGTCCACCGCCTTGCGCCCGGTGGCGAGCACGCTCGGGTCCGCCGGTTCGGGGTGGTGGATCAGCGCGGCGCGGTAGTAGTTGGCGGCGCGCAGGTAGGCATTGCCGGCGCTGAGCGCGTGACGCCGGGCGAGGCTCGCGTCCCCCATGGCGTGGACGCGGTCGGCCGTGCGAACCCACTCGTGGGGCCAGCTCCAGTCATCTCCCGGGACGATGCGGTGCGCGGTGTCCAGCACCTCGCCAATGTCCGCCTGGGCGCTGTAGGTCGCGGCCAGGAAGTGCAGCAGCTGGCTGTCCATGATGGGGTCCGCCATCAGGCCCAGCTCGTACCAGGGCCGCGGCGCCTCCGCGGCGGACGGAGTGGACGCGGAAGGCCGGGGTGCCGCGAGGGCCGGGGTGCCCCGGAGGAGCGCGAGTCCTCCGGTGAGCCCCAGGCTGGCCTGGATGAGGGAGCGACGGTCCATCGAGATGCCCATGGTCTGTGACCTCCAGCAGTGAGTGCTGGGGGTTCGAACACCGGGGGCTGTTCTGTCTGTCACCACGTCCCCCACGAAAGTGGACTTGGACAGAGGGCACTCGATATGACGCGGTGCCAATGATTCGCAACCTGTGGATGTCTGTCGTCCTGGTGCCCATGGCTTCGCTCGCGGCCCCTGTCGCCGAGGAGCCCCTCTCCGGCGCCGCCAGCGAGGTCCCCTCCCTCCAGGAGGCCCGTCCGGCGGACACGACCGGGGACGCCCCCCGCGCCGACGCGCCGCCCGCGGAGGCCACGACGCCACCGGCCCCGGAGCGCCCGGTGCTCTCCTTCGCGGAGGCGAAGGATCAGTACGAGCTGCGGCACATCGGCTTCGACGACTACGTGGCGACGGCGGTGAGCCCCTGGATGGTGGGCAATGGCGGCCTGTCGATGATCCCTCCGAAGACACTCGCCCGTTGGAGCATTCCCTACGAGGGGAAGCACAAGAAGCCGCTGCAGGGCATGGCGTTCTACGAGAAGCTGGGCAGGGCCGACCTGGTGGCGGCGTACGAGTCCAAGATGCGCAAGAAGACCGTCATCGGGGTCGTGGGCGGAGCGACGATGGTGGCGGGGTTGGGCCTGGTCCTCGGGGTGGTGGGTCCCAGCGACGAGGACTGCGACCTCGGCAGGCCCGGCTTCAGCGCCTGTGTCAGTCGCAACCTGGAGCGCGACGACACGCGGCTCGCGCTGAGCCTGACCGGCATGGGCGTCGCGCTGGTGGGTGTGGGCGTCCTCACCTATGGCGTGTGGCTCAACCCGCATCCCATCGAGCCCTACCAGGCGCGCGAGCTGGCGGACGGCTACAACCAGCGGCTCCAGGGGGAGCTGGGACTGTCGGAGGACCCCGCCCGTCCGCCCGAGACGCGGAAGCTCCCGGGCGTCATCCAGGCGAGCCTGTCCCCCATCGTGGGCCCGGACGGAGGCGGCTTGCAGCTGAACGGCGTGTTCTGAGGTGACGAGGGGCAGGTCAAGCAGGCGGTGCCACGCTGGGACCTGCTCCGGAGTCCGTCTGGGGCAGTGGCAGGCATTCTGCATCTCCCAATGTCACCGTCAGAGGGTATGAGGAGTGCCCATGAGCAATGAGCGCACGCCCGCCGAACCCGAAGTCATGGAGCCTACGTTCTGGCGGAAGAACGGCTGGACGGCCAAGGTCATCAAGAACGAGGAGGATGACGGCTGGGCCGTGGAGATCCGCAAGCAGGGGATCTCCGAGCCCGTCCTCATCAGTCCGTGGGTGATGGGCCGCGACAAGAAGAACCCCAAGCCCTTCGATGCGACGGCCTTCGCGACCTTCGTGAAGACGGCCTCGGAGGTCCTGGACCGCTCCGCGCGGCAGCGCGACCAGGCCATGACCCGGAAGCTCTCCATCGCCTGGGAGGGCCGCTGGTACGAGGTCCGGCTCGAGATGGTGGCTGATGAGTATGAGCCCCACGCGCTGCTCTCGGCCATCGACGATGCTGGCGCGACCGTCGCGAAGCACCGTGTGCCGGTGAACTTCAAGTTCACCCGGGACGTCGCCAACGGGTGGGTGCGCGGCGGCTTCCTCGAGCCCTGACCTGCGCGCGAAGTAGGATGCGCGCATGCTCAAGGTCTATGGCTTCTCCCGAGTGAACAAGATGGCCCGCGGCAAGACCCGCGACCTGCGCGTGCTGTGGGCGCTGGAGGAGATGGGTCTGCCGTACGAGGTCGTGGGGATGGATCATCCGCGGCACGACCTTGATACGCCCGCGTATCGCGCGCTCAATCCGTTCGGACAGATTCCGGTGATTGACGACGACGGCGTGGTCGTCACCGAGTCGGGCGCGATCCTGCTCTACCTCGCCCGCAAGAGCGGCAAGCTGATGCCGCGCGACCTCGCCGGCGAAGCGCAGGTGCTGCGCTGGTGCGTCGCGGCGCTGAACACGATTGAAGTCCCGGTCCTGACCGCGTGGTTCGTCGACCTGAACGGCGGCAAGGGCACCCAGGCAAGCGATGCGCTTCACCAGTGGGGGGACATGCGCCTGAAGCAGCTCGACGGCTGGCTCGCGGGCAGGGAGTTCATCGCGACCGACGCGTTCACCGTCGCGGACATCCTGATGACGCATGTGCTGGGCGCCGGCACCGACGAGAGTGTCGTCAAGGACCATCCCAACGTGCTCGCCTTCCAGCGGCGCTGCATCGCGCGCCCGGCCTGGAAGAAGACGTTCGACGCCTACTGCGCCCGCGTCGAAGCGGCCTGAGCGCGGGGCGCCGCGGCCTCGGCGGTCTCGAGCTCCTCCTTCCGCAGCGGCCGTACGCCCTCCTGGACTCCGTGAGAGGAAGGACCCTGCGTGAAGGACGGAAATAAATGCCCCTGACGGCGTAACCCCGGTGCGGCGGCAGCACCGGACAGGCCGGAAGGGACATCTCGAATGAATCACAGCGTGCGGAAGGCTGGGTGGGTGGCACTGATGGCGGGTGCCCTGCTCGTGGGCGGCGGGGCTTGCGGAGGCGACGACAGCCCGTCTTCGGACGGGGGGATGCAGGCGGACGCGGGGACGCCGCCCGATGCCGGCACGAAGCTCCCCGCCGAGGAAGGCCGGGCGCTCGCGGTGTCCAATGGCGGACTCGTGGTGGTGGGTTCCACCGAGGCGAACCTGGCCACCACCGGCGTGGACCTGCTCGTGCGGCGCTACACCGCGTCCGGTGAGGTGGACACGTCGTTCGGCACGCAGGGCTCCGTGGTGCTCGATTTCGAAGGTCCCGCCAAGGGCCCCATCTCCGGCCAGCGGGAGCAGGACGACCGCGCGGACACGGTGGCGGTGCTCGCGGATGGCAGCCTCCTGGTCGCGGGCTTCGCGCGGGGCGGCAGCGCTTCGGATTCACGCGACTTCGCGGTGGTGAAGCTCAAGGCCAACGGCCAGCTGGACACAAGCTTCAACAAGACGGGCCGCTCGCGCCTGCACTTCGGCGAGGACAACGCCGTCGACTTCGTGGGCACCCTTCGCAGCATCCTGCCCCTGGCCGACGGCCGCTTCTACGTCGGCGGCTTCCTGACCAAGTCCGACGGGCTCGACGAGGACTTCGCGGTGATCCGCTACAACGCGGACGGTTCGCTGGACACGACGTTCAAGTCCGCGGGCAGCCCGTCCGGCAGCTGGATTGGCGGCGCGTACACGGACGCGGAAGCCGTGCAGGGCATGGTGCTCCAGGGCTCCAGCGTCGTCCTGGGTGGGGGTGACCACTTCGCGGCCGTGCGCATCACCTCCAGCGGCAGCCAGGACCTGACGTTCGGCACCTCCGGCCTCGCGAAGAGCGAGGGCGGTCAGGCCCACGCCCTGGTGGCCCGGCCCAACGGCGGCATCCTGCTCGCGGGCGAGCGGCAGGACGTGCAGGTGGGCGGCACGAAGCACGGCGTGCTCAAGCTCGTGGCGTACACGGCGGACGGCAAGCCGGACGTCACCTTCGGCCCCGCGGGCGTGCGGGAGCTCACCGCGCCCGCGGGCGTGCTCGACGTGGTGGACGTCAGCGGCCTGCGCATCCAGGCGGATGGGAAGATCCTCGTCTACGCGGACGTGTACGCGAAGCCCGTGCTCTTCCGGCTCCAGGCCAATGGCGACCTGGACACGTCCTTCGGCGTGGACGGCATGGTGCGCTGGCCGGAGACGCAGCTCGCGGTGCCGCTGTTCATCCGCTCCACCACCGGACCGAAGCTGGCCCTCCTGGGCAACCAGGCCTTCGTCACGGACGCGAACATCTACGCATCCGGGTTCTTCCCTGACGAGAACGCGCGCCTGCTGCTGAAGAGCACCGGGCTGTAGCCCCCAAGCTGGGGACGTCCGTCCGATGCCCCATGCTTGAGCCTGTCAGCCCCTCTCCGCGAGCGCATCCCGAAGGGTGGGCTCCAACACATGCGCCATCCCCGGGCCCTGTATCCGCCCACGGCCAATGCCCCTATCAATCCGCCTCACGCGGCAGGCCGAGACGCTCCACGCCTGTCGTGCCAACCGCAGCACCCGTGAGGCCTCTCAATGAGCAATGAACAGTTCCACATGCAGGGAGATCCGACGATGGGCGACGCCCTCAAGACCCGCATCGTCGACGCGGTGCGCGAGCGCGTCGTTTCCGGACTGGAGGAGCGGATTGGCACCGAGATTCGCGAGCGCGTCGGCGACGCGGTCCGCAACGCGTTGAGCGAGCGCACCATGAACATGCAGCAGGGGATGGGCGGCGGGCAGCCGGTCGACCCGGACATCCTCGCCGAGGCCATCCACAGCCGCCTCGCCGCCGTCATCCACGAGCGCGTCACCAGCGGCGTGCACGAGCGCGCCCGCGAGGTGCTCCGGGACCGGCTGGGTGAGGCGCTGCGCGGCGCCCTGGCCGAGAACTGGATGAGCATCCAGCAGGCGGGCGGACAGGTCGACCCCCACCGCATCGCCGAGCGCGTGCGCAACCGGCTCGAGGACGCCCTCCGCGACAGGCTCGGCTACATCGTGCGCGAGCGCGTGCGCGACGCGATGCGCGAGCGGCTGGGCGAGGCCCTGCGTGTCGCGATGACGGAGCGCAGGATGGGGATGGAGGGCTTCGCGCCGGTGGACTCCGAGCGCATCGCCGACGCCATCCGCACCCGGCTCACCGATGCCGTGTCCGAGCGGATCCACACCGCCGTGCGCGAGCGGGTGCGCGAGGCGCTGAAGGAGCGGCTCGCGGATGCGCTGCGCTCCGCGCTGTCCGAGCGCAGGATGCAGGCCATCGACCCGGAGCGCATCGCCGACACCCTCCGCGACCGCGTCGCGGACGGCATCCGCGACCGCGTCCAGAGTGGCCTGCGCGAGCGCGTGCGCGACGCGCTGCGCGAGCGGCTGGGTGACGAACTGCGCGCCCGGATGAGCGAGCGGATGAGCGAGCGCACCATGGGCTTCGCGGGCATCCCTTCGCAGTCCTTCGGCCAGATGGACCCGGAGCGCATCGCCGAGGCGCTCCGCGGTCGCCTGGTCGACACCCTCCACGAGCGGCTGTCCAACAACCTCCGCGAGCACCTGCACGAGGCGCTGCGGGAGCGGCTGGGTGACGCCATCCGCGAGTCGATGGGCTCGATGGGCCCGATGGGTCCCACGATGCGCGGCGGCTTCGGTGAGCAGCACCTGGGCGGCTTCCCGTCGCAGGGCCCCGGCCCTATCGACACCGAGAGCCTCGTGGCCGCCGTGCGCGAGCGCGTGGGCGATGACCTCCGCGAGCGCATGGCGGACGTCGTCCGGGAGCGCGTCAGCGAGGCGGTGCGCAAGGAGATGAGGAACGGCGTCGGCGCCCAGGCCCTGTCCTGATGCGCACCGCGTCCCGAGGCCGCGCAACGGCCTGATGGACGCAGGGCCCGGACCTCCGCGCCGACGGTGGTCCGGGCCTGCCTCGGCCTTCGCGTCAATCCCAGACATGAAGGACCGGGTCCCCCGTCAACTCCCGTCCGGCCAGTTGCCTTCGATGGGATGGGGGCCGTCGGTGAAGGCGCGCACCAGGTGGGTGCCGCCGACGAAGGCGCCCGCCCACGAGCCGCCCTTGCCGCCGAAGGACTCCTCGCGGTCGCCCCGCGAGCGCAGCGCGTTGATGCCGACCTTGAAGGCGTGGAGCCGCGAGGCGATGCGCTGGGCGAGCCCGGGGTCGTCCGTCGCCACCGAGGCCACGAGCGCGCCGTTGGAGACGTTGGCCTCCCGCACCAGCTCCTCCTCGGAGTCCACCGACACCAGGACGTCGACAGGGCCGAAGGGCTCGCGCAGGTAGAGCTCACTGTCGCGCGGGACGCCGAAGAGCAGGACGGGCGGCAGATACGCGCCCCGCTCCTGCCGCGACGTGAAGGCGTCTTCCGCGAGCTCGCCCTGGTGCAGCACCGCCGTGCCCTGCGCTCGCGCTTCGGCGATGAGGGAGCGGAGCTCCTCCGCCTTGCTTTGGGAGATGAGGGGCCCGAAGTCCACGTGCGAGCCCAGGACCGGATTGCCGACACGCAGCGTCGACACGGTGTCCACATACGTCCGGACGAACCTCGGGACGAGCGACTGTTCGACGACCCACCGGGTGTAGGCCGTGCAGCGTTGCTTGCCGAAGTCGAAGCCCGCTCGAATCTGTCTTGCGAGCGCGTCCCAATCCGTGAAGTGCGTGATGGCGTAGGCGTTCACGCCCTCCATCTCCAGCGCGTAGCGCTTGTCCGTGTCGCGCAGGCGGCGGTGGACCTGTGCACCGTTGGCGCGGCCTCCGATGAAGGCGACCCCCGCGATGCACGGATGGCCGACGAGCGCCTCGGAGAGGTCCCTGCCGCGCCCGCCGACGAGCGAGACGGGAAGGCCCGCGCGGCGCAGCAGGGCGAAGGCGAGCGTGAGGGAGACACCGCCGCCCTGGGTCGGAATCTTCGAGATGACCGAGTTGCCCGCGAGCGCCTGCACGAGCACGTTGAGCAGCAGCACGGAGAAGGGATAGTTCCAGGAGGCGATGTTCGACACCAGGCCGAGCGGCTTCCGGCCGTCGAGCATCGGGCCCACCCGCTCCAGGTACCACGCGCTGCCCGCGAGACACCGGTCCACGTCGTTGTAGGCCGTGGGCAGCGTCTTGCCGATGTCCCACGCCAGGATCCGCACGAGCAGGTCACGATGCGCGTGAAGCAGCACCACCGCCTCCGAGACGGCTTGGGCGCGGTCCTCGAGCGGACGGACCGCCCAGGGCACGAACTCCGCCGCTGCCTGCTCGACGCCCGCGGCCACCTGGGCGGCGCCGAGCAGCGGCAGCTCCGCGATGACGCTGCCGTCGATGGGTGAGCTGGCATTGAACCAGGCAGGCGGTGTCATCCACCGTCCAGCGATGGGGGAGAGCAGGCGGCCCCGGGCGTCGAAGGCTTCAGGGAGGGCCCTCCGGGCTTCGGTCAGCAGGCGGCGGCTCTCCAGATGAAGCAGGGGTTCGCCAACAGGTTCGGTATTCAGCACGGGTGTCCCTCCTCAGCGCGCGGGATGCGCTTCCGAATCAGTTGAAGCCCGGCCCATGACGAGCCGCGGCATGAACGCAATATCGTCATGCGCGCGTCATCTGTCTGGAGAGGCAGGCAAGGGCCTGACGGGAGGGTGCCCGCGACGGACGTCCCTGGGGGAGGGGACCTGCGTGGTGAAACGGACCCTGCGACGGGAGCCACGGCAAGCAGGCGCCTGAAGCGGGCGGGAGCCGGATGCTCCCGCCCGCCCCTGCGGCGCCCGGGGCTCAGCAGTCCAGGGAAAACGACTGGGTGTCACCGCCCGGACCGGTGACCTCGATGGTGTCGGAGCCGTCGAACGACGAGGAGAACGTCCCTTGGCTCGTCTGCGTCGTCACGGACCCCGCCGACGGGCACTGGTTGGCGCAGCGCTGGTAGCCCGAGACGTTCGTCGTTGAATTGAGGCTGTTCCGCGTGGACGTCGACTGGCTGTCCAGGGTGAAGCACCCGCTGCCCGTCACCCACTTGACCGTGCTCTGGGAGGAGCGCGTGTCGAAGCGATCCGGCGAGTAGCTGTTGGAGGTGATGGTCACCTGGCGCTGGTTCCCGTCGGGAGGGGCGCCGACGATCTGCATGGAGAGATTGTACGGCGCTCCGTTGATGGTGAGGTTGGAGGAGGTGGCCGTGATGCCGAGCTGCCCCTGGTTGTCCGCGAGCACCAGCTGCACGTTGCCGGAGAGCTGCTGGAGCGTGGTCTGCGCCGAGCAGTTGTTGAAGGTGTAGTTCACCGTCGCGGCCGACGCGGTGGCGGTGGCGCACCCGGCGGGTGTGAAGGTGGATGAGGCGTTCGCCGCGAGCTGGGTGGCCGCCGCGTTCACGTCGACGGGAGCCTGGGGCTGCCCGCTGGCGGTGGACTGAGCCAGCACCCCGCCGATGTTGTAATACCAATAGCCGTAGACCGGATCGACCCAGGCGTAGCTCCACGCCGCGTCGTACGACCCGTAATACGGATCGTAATAGACGGTGTCGTAGTAGTACGGGTCGTAGTAGGCGTCGTCGGAGCAGCCAGCGGTTGCGAGCAGCGACAGGAACCCCAGCGCCCATTTCATCTTCTTCATGATGCCCCCCATCCTGTGTGTCTTCTGACCGCCTGCTCACCGAACGGTGGGCGTGCAGGGCCGACCGAAGCCCGAGTCCTTTCGGGAAGTCGGAACCGGGACCAAGGTGGAAACCGCAGGCCCGCGCAAGTACTGGCCCACGGAATGGCCCGAGTGCGGACTGGCGGTCATCCGCGTCACGTGCCGCGCCTGACGCTTGAAGCGTTGAATTCGGAACACCCGTAGGTCATGGTGAAGATCAGGTCGCGACGAACTTCCGTTTGCGAATCAACTTCAAGAGCTGACTCCATGGACACATTTCTTTCTACTTATCCGTTGCACGAGCAGCACGGCGCCAATGCCTCAGCCGGAACTGGGCGCAGCATTCCCGCCGAACTCAAGACGTTCTTGGATACTGTGAATAGGAATAGCTATGCCGACGGCTTCTTCCGGTTCGTGTCTCCCTCCGCTTTCGGGGGTTTCTTTTCCATGTGGGGCCTGGATCCGACGCACTGTTACGCCTTCCTCAAGTGCGGATTTGGCCATCTGATTTTCCATCATGAAGGCCAATACAAGGCCTTGAACCCGGTGCACAACTGCATTGACGAAGTGGGCGACGAGGGCGACCTGGAGTTCGTCATGGATACTTTGCTGTGCGACCGGCCGGGGCTGGAGGCGTCGTATTGTGTCGATGTTTATGAGGCCGCGTTCCCACGGCTTGGTGCGCCAGCTGTAGACGAAATGTATGCGTTCGTTCCGGCGCTTGGCATGGGCGGTTCGCGCGACCCTGAAATGGTGCAGAAGAGGCCGATGCGAGTCGAGATGGCGATATTGGCGCAGCTGTAGACGGCGCCGTCGGCTTCGCGCTGACTTGCGCTGCCGAAAGGGCGGGCCAGGGAGAATCCCAGGATGAATGCACCTCGGCCGCTCGGCGAGTTCCAGTTCGGCGAGTTCGTCACCGGCTTCTGGCTCTTCACCCATCGGCGCCGTGTCCACCTCGGCGTGTTCGACCGCGATCGCCTCGAAGCCCGCAGCACCCTGACGTTCGCGCGCCTCGAAGCCGATGGGCAGGCCACGCCATTGCGGCGCATCGAGAACGAGTCGTCGAGCATTCGTGCCGTCGATGCGCGTGTCGTCGGCCCGGACATG
This sequence comes from Corallococcus sicarius, assembly GCF_003611735.1. Classification (GTDB taxonomy): domain Bacteria; phylum Myxococcota; class Myxococcia; order Myxococcales; family Myxococcaceae; genus Corallococcus; species Corallococcus sicarius. The sequence continues at coordinate 21,802 of NZ_RAWG01000121.1, forward strand.
CGCTTCGTGCTCGAGCTCAATCTGCGTGTTCCGCTGCAGCTGACCCACACCGCCCTCGAGCCGTTGCTCGATCCCACCGGGCCGCCGACGATGTTTGGTCCCGCTCGTCCGATCGGTCCCTGGCCCCAGCTGGACAAGCGCATCCAGCTCGACATGGGTGAGCAGTGGAGCGTGGCGGACAGCCTGAGGCCGGAGCAATGGTTGTTCAATCCACGCTTCTCGCCGGGCGCTCCGACTGCATCCATGAGCGTCAACACCGCGGATGGCCAGACCCTGCTGCTGACCGATGAGGGCGCGCCAGCCGGCCTGCTGTCCGACGCGGCGCTGCCGCAGTGGTGGGACCGGCCTGGGCTGCGCTTCGTCGCGTTTCAACGCATGGTCAGGCCCTACCGGCCGTTCTGGGCGCTGTCGCGCTATACAGCACCGAAGCTGACTCCACCCAGCGAGCTGTGGGTGGCCGACGCCGGCACCGCGCCGCGCAGTCTCTCGGCCGAGTGCAAGCTCGGACCGGTGTCAGGCTTCGCACTCACGGAGGGCCCGCGCGGCGAGCCCTGGCTGCTGGCGCTGACACGTGCCAGGGCCGGCGTGGTCATCCATGCGCTGGCACGCAACGCCAAGGGCTGGGAGAGGGTCCACGAATGGCCCGTCGACGCACTGGCGACGCAGCTTGTGGCTCTGTGGCACGACAACGCCTGGCACATCGTGCTGGGCCATGGCGAGCCGGCCACCTCGTTGCATTACCTGCGTCGATGACCGGCAGTTGCTCGGCCCCTCTTGTGATTCGATGCCGCTCAACCCCTCAAGGAGGCAGGAGTCGAGCGCCCTCGTCACGTGCTCTCAGACCTGTCCGAATGGATCGTCTGTCTCCCATCCATCCCCCTCTGTGGGCTGAACAATCGCTGCAGCAAGCTCGCGGGGACCCCGTGTTCGCCCGTGGGCGGGTAGCGGAGTTGCTGTCTGCCGGGCCACCCGAATCCCAATTGCTTCTGTACGCCCCTGGGCGTCTGGGCCTGCAGCGCGTTGTGATGCGCCCAGGGTAGGTGACGCGCGTCACGCGGCCCGCTATGTCCCTGCTGCGTGAGCACCCCCCTCCTCACCCTGCTTGCCCTCCTGGGCTTCGCCGCGAACTCGCTGCTGTGCCGCGCTGCCCTCTCGGGGGGCGCGGCGCGCAGCATCGACGCGGGTTCGTTCACGCTGGTGCGGCTTGCGTCGGGAGCGCTGGTGCTCGCGCTGCTGCTGCGGCTCCGGCGGGGCGACCGCAGGGCGACGGGGCAGGGGAGCTGGGTCTCGGCGCTTGCGCTCTTCGCGTATGCGGCCGGCTTCAGCTTCGCGTACGTGCGCATCGGGGCGGGCGTGGGTGCCCTGCTGCTCTTCGGCTGCGTGCAGCTCACCATGCTCGCGGCAGGGCTCGCGCGCGGTGAGCGGCCGCGCGCGCTCGAGTGGGTGGGGCTCGCGGTGGCACTCGCAGGGCTCGCGGGGCTCACGCTTCCTGGAGCGAGCGCGCCGGATGCGCTCGGCGCGGGGCTCATGGCCGCGGCGGGCGTGGCGTGGGGCATCTACAGCCTGCGGGGGCGTGGGAGCACGGACCCTCTCGCGGCGACGGCCGGCAACTTCATGCGCAGCGTGCCGTTGGCCCTGGCACTCGTGATGCTCGCCCGCGCTCTGGACGCGGCCCCCCACCCGTCGTCGAAGGGGCTGCTGCTCGCGGTCACGTCAGGCGCGCTCGCCTCGGGGGTGGGCTACAGCCTCTGGTACGCAGCGCTGCCCCACCTGAGCAGCGCGCGTGCGGCGGTGGTGCAGCTGTGCGTCCCGGTCATCGCAGCGGTGGGCGCGGTGCTGCTGCTCGGAGAGCCCCTCACCCAGCGGCTGCTCCTGGGTGGCACCGCCCTGCTTGTGGGCGTTCTGCTGAGCCTGCGTGCGAAGCAACGTCCTATTCCGGCGAAGCACTGACTGCCAAGGGCTCGGAGCCGTTCAACAATCCATTCCGCAATCTCAAACGCTGGGACCGCTCCGTGCGGAGCTTTTCAGTGACATCGTGCTTTTCGGGTAAGCCTTGACTAACACTCTCATGCGCTGTTGCATCAGCATCTCACCAGCGAAAAGGAGTGTCATATGTCTCTTCGTGGGCTCGCGATGTTCGCCGTCGTCTCCATCTTCGGGATGGGCTGTGGTGGCACTGAAGTGACGGACGGTGTCGAGAGCGGTGTTCCGTCCGGTCAGGATTCCGCCGAGCTCATCAGCAGCTGTGAGACGCTCCAGACCCGCCGCTGTAGTCCGGGGGCGGAGACGGGTTGCCAGTGGGCCAATGGCACCTTTGGCGAGTGCTTCTGTCAGGAGATCCCCTTCAACAAGTGGGTCTGCTTGAGCAGCTGAAGTTCCTGCGGCAACTAGGGCACGTAGACGGTGTTGATGCCCGGAGCCGCCGGGTCGTAGAGCACGACGATGACGTCGCGGCTGGGGAGGAAGTCGAACTCGGACGCGGTGTCCAGGGAGAGACGGCCCTCATACCGCTCGCCGCGCGCGATGAAACTCCAGCGCAGCTCCGTGGGCGGCGGCCCCTTCTTGCGCACCGGCTTTCCGTCGCCGAAGTACGTCACCCGCGCGAGAATCGGGATGCCCACGCGGGCCGCGCGTGACTCCCGGTGGTTGGTCCACACGACGTGCAACAGGCCCACGGCGCCCGCGAGGGGGAACAACAGCACCAGCCCTCCCATGCGCCCCATGGGGGTAAGGGTGGTGCCACGGATCCGGGCCTGGGCTCCGCGCGACTCGAGGACCACGCGCTGACCCGGCTGAAAGCTACCGCCCGGCTCGCAACTGCGCCCCACCAGCGTGCCGTCCTCCGAGTGGAAGCGCGCGCAGTACACGGGCGGACGGGGCCTGCGCTTGCGCATCCCCACCTCGACCGAGTCGACGACGCCGGGGACTTCGAAGGAGCGCAGGTCCAGCAACAGGTCCCCCACGGCGCGAGGGGACTGGAAGAGGGCACAGACGAGCCCACCGGCGAGCAGGGCGAAGAGGCTGGCGTAGAGCATGACGCGCTGGGGGCCCGCGAAGGCGAGCACCAGGCGCCGGGCCTCCTTCGAGGGTGCGCGCGGCGCTCTCGGGACGCTCGCGAGCAGGGCACGCGCCCGCTCGAGATCGTCGGACAGCACATCTGCGAAGGCGGCCCGGTTGCTCTCGGGAGGTGGTTCGGACAGTGGCAGCGAAGACATGGGAGGCCATTAGACCCGACCTTGGCCGCGGCCGTCTTCCAGCACCTCATGCGCCCGTGCCGCTTCCTCCAGGCGGAAGGTCCTCCCGACCCTGGCCGGACACACCTCCTGCGAAGGGCCCCACCGTGCAACTCTTGTCGTCCGTGCAAGTCTTGCCGGTCCCCACGCGCCGGGGGCATGCAAGGCTTGCCGTCCTTCGCGGCCTCCGTCGCCCCGCCCCCTGGGACGCGGCGTTGGCATCTTCGTTGCTCATGCACCGTCGCGTTCCCCGCTGGCGACCCGGCCGGAACGAACCCCGGCCAGCAGGACGCATCGCTGGCATTCCTCGACGCTGAACGGAGAAACGTCATGTCTACGAATCACTTCGCGCGGAAGCTGTTCCTGGCGGCCCCCCTGTGTCTCTTCGCGGTGGGCTGCGGTGGCGAGATGATGGACGAAGCCGCGGCAGGCGAGTCCGCCGGTGAGGCGGTCAACGAGGCCGCCGCCCCGGCCGCTCCCGAGGACGCGTCCCTCGCGACGAGCGAGCAGGGTGTCAACCTGGGCGGCACCTACTGGTGGGGCACCTCCGCCAACGGCTACACCTCCACCAGCATCGGGACCTCCACGGACCGGACCTGCTTCCTGACCGGCATCCAGGGCAACCTGAAGGGCACCAGCTGGTCCGGCGCGGGCGTGTTCCAGTATGCCGGCAACTGGCAGATCTTCGTCAACCACACCAACAGCAAGGCCCTGGGCACGGGCGTCCAGTGCATCAATACCGACACCAACCGGACCCCGGAAATGGCCTGGTACGACGGCCAGGCGGCGAAGCTGCTGGGCGCCGTCACCGCGTCCCGCCGCTGCTTCCTCACGCAGGTGGAGGCCGCGGGTGGCTTCACGGCCAACGCCGACTACGCCCGCGTCTGGAATGACGGTTACAACTGGTACCTGGGCGGCAACCTGGGCGCCTCCGGTGGCGCGCGCGCCATCTGCGTGGACGTCCCCACGGCCCAGGGCGGCTGGCTGTGGATCGCGGGCAACCCCGGCACCTTCACGCACAACCTGGACTACAACCCGGGCGGCGTGGCCTGCCTGCTGTCCGGCATCGGCGGCAACTTCAGCACCAGCGACTTCAGCGACGGCGTGTCCATCGACTACAACAGCGGCACCCGCTACTGGCAGATGACCGTCAGCAACAGCAAGCGCGGCTGGAGCAACTGCGTCAAGTAGCCCCACGGCACTGACGTCTGGAGGCCGGGCGCAGGGGGAGGCCCGGCCTTCCGCTGACGAGGGAAGTGAGCTTCTGGAGGAGGCGGGGCTGGGA
>NZ_RAWG01000122.1 GCF_003611735.1 Corallococcus sicarius
CCGCCAACACGCCCGCCACCAGCGCATCCCCCGCGCCCACCGTGCTCGCCACCGGTGGAGGTGGCGAGCACGGTGGGCGCGGGGGATGCGCTGGTGGCGGGCGTGTTGGCGGCGCGGCTGGATGGGAACGACCTGGAGACGTGCGCCCGGAGGGGCACGGCCTTCGCGGCGGGAAAGCTCGCGCGGGTGGGGCCGGTGCCGCCGACACCGGAGCGCGTGGCGGCATTGATGGGCGCGGTGCGGTTGCATCCGCTGGGCAACGCCTGAGACGACGGACACGACAAGGACACGACGACGATGGCGAAACTGGTGGCGGTCACCGCGTGTCCCACGGGCATCGCGCATACCTTCATGGCGGCGGAGGCGCTGCGCCGCGTGGCGGACCTCAAGGGGCACGACCTGACGGTGGAGACGCGCGGCGCGGAGGGCGTGCGCACGCCGCTGGAGGAGCAGGCGGTGGCGCAGGCGGACGCGGTCATCCTCGCGACGGACATCACCGTGGACGAGTCGCGCTTCCACGGCAAGCCGCTCGTCCGCACCTCCACGGCGGCGGCCATCCGGGACACCGAGCGCATCATCGACGAGGCCGTGGCCCGCGCCACCCTGCACCGCACGGCGGCCGCCACCGAGGCGGGAACGGCCACGCCCTCGGACGTTCGCTCGGGCACGGAGCCCCAGCACGGAGAGGCACCGCTGCCCCTCGCGGGAGCCTCGCAGTCCTCGGGCACGGCCTCCGGGCCGGCACGCACCCCAGCGCCCCTCGCGGGAGCAGCGCAGGCCCCCGGTCCAGCACGCACTCCTGCGCCCCTGGCGGGAGCGTCTCAGTCCTCGGATACGGACGGGCCGGCACGCACCCCGGCGCCCCTCGCGGCTCCGGGCGGCTTCTCAGGGCAGTCACGGCCCCCTGCCTCCCTCGCAGGAGCGCCACGCCAGACCGAGCAGGCTCAGGGCGGTTCCTCCGGGCCGGCACGCACCCCGGCGCCCCTCGCGGGAACGCAACGCCAGTCCGAGCCCTCACGGGCGCCCCTGTCCACGGCAGGAGCCTCACGCCGCGCCGAGCCCTCCACGGGGGTCTCCTTCCCACGGCCCCACGGGCTGTTGACCGACTCCTCGGGCCCGACGCGTTCGGACGCGGCCCTTGCCGGAACTCCGCGCCGCGCCGACCCCACCGGGGAGCCCCTGCGCACGCCTCCGTCCTCCACACCGGCCGGAACGCTGGTGGCCGTGACCGCGTGTCCCACGGGCATCGCGCACACCTTCATGGCGGCGGAGGCCCTCACGCGCGCGGCCCGAGCGAAGGGCTACGCCATCCGCGTGGAGACGCAGGGCTCCGTGGGCGCGAAGAACACGCTGACCCCGGAGGAGATCGCCCAGGCGGACGCGGTCATCATCGGCGCGGACACGCACGTCTCCACGGAGCGCTTCGCCGGCAAGCGCCTGCTCCAGACCTCCGTGGGTGAAGCGCTGAAGCAGGCGGACCGCGTGGTGGAGCAGGCGCTCGCGCTCCCCGAACCCGCGGACGCGGTTCGTCCCGCCGTCCTCCCCACCGGCGCGCGCGTGAAGGCAGAGCCCGCGGGCGCCTACAAGCACCTGCTCACGGGCGTGTCGTTCATGCTGCCCTTCGTGGTCGCGGGCGGCCTGCTGCTGGCGTTGTCGTTCGTCTTCGGCATCGACGCGTACAAGCAACCCGGCACGCTGCCCGCGGCGTTGAAGGGCATTGGTGATGCGGCGTTCGCGCTGATGGTGCCCGCGCTGGCGGGCTACCTGGCGTACTCCATCGCGGACCGTCCGGGGCTGGCGCCGGGCTTCATCGGGGGGATGCTGGCGCAGCAGCTCAACGCGGGCTTCCTCGGAGGCATCGCGGCGGGCTTCCTCGCGGGCTTCGTGGCGCGCACGCTGCGCGACCGGATCCGGCTGCCCAGGAACCTGGAGGGCCTGAAGCCGGTGCTCGTCATCCCGCTGCTCTCCGCGCTCATCGTCGGCCTGTTGATGACGTATGTGATTGGAGCGCCCGTGGCCGCGTTGATGGGCGCCCTCACGCGCTTCCTCACCGGCATGTCCGGAGCGAACGCGGTGCTGCTGGGGCTGCTGCTGGGCGCGATGGTGGCGTTCGACACGGGAGGCCCCATCAACAAGGCGGCCTATGCGTTCGCGGTGGGGCTCCTGGGCTCCAGCACCTTCACGCCGATGGCGGCGGTGATGGTGGCGGGCATGACGCCACCGCTGGGCCTGGCGCTGGCGACGGTGGTGGCGAAGAGCCGCTTCACGCTCCAGGAGCGCGAAGCGGGCAAGGCGGCGGCGGTGCTGGGGCTCGCGTTCATCACCGAGGGCGCCATCCCCTACGCGGCCCGGGACCCGCTGCGGGTCATCCCCTCCATCGTCTTCGGCTCCGCCGTCGCGGGAGCGGTGTCGATGGGCTTCGGCTGCGCGCTGAGGGCACCGCACGGAGGCGTCTTCGTGCTCGCCATCCCCAACGCGGTGGCGCCGCTGGGGCCCTACGTGCTGGCGCTCGTCGCGGGCACGCTGGCCACCACGCTCGCGCTCGTCGTGCTCAAGCGGCCCCTGCCCGTACCGCCGGCGCCCTGATCAAGGCCACGTCACCCGCGTGGCAGGTGCACCCGGAAGGTGGTGCCGGTCTCCGCCGTGGACACCACATCCACGTGGCCACCGTGCGCGCGGGCAATGTGGTTCACGATGAACAACCCCAGCCCCACGCTGCGGCGCTCGCTGCCCTCCGTGGTGCCCCGGGTCATCGGCTCGAAGAGGGACGGCATCAGTGACTCCGGGATGACCGCCCCCGCGTTCGTCACGCTCAGCACGACCTCCCGTGCCTCACCGCGCGCCTCCACGCGGATGTGCGACTGCGCCGGGCTGTACTGGACGGCGTTGGTGATGAGGTTCGTGAGCACCTGCGCGATGCGGTCCGGATCCCACGCCCCCTGCGCATCCCCGGTGCACTGCACGTCCAGCGCGCGGCCCTGTGCCGTGAGCTGCACCTCGTCCACCACCTGCTGCGTGAGTTCGTGCAGGTCCACGGGCTTCGGCTTCACCGGCAACACCATGCCCGTGCGCACGTGGGTGAAGTCCAGCAGGTCGAGGATGAGCCGGTTCGCCCGGTCCGACGAATCCAGGATGCGCCGCAGCCCCCGCCGCGCCCGGTCGTCCAGGTCCGTGCGCCGCATCAGCGTCGCCGCCGCCAGCGAGATGGCGTTGAGCGGGTTGCGCAGGTCGTGGCTCACGATGCCCATCAACTGCTCACGCAAGAGCGACGCCTCGCGGGCGCCCAGCAGCTGCGAGTCGCGCTCGCTCAGCGCCTCCTGCTGCTCCAGCTGATGGCCCACCAGGTCCCCCAGGTGGCGGAAGACCTCCAGCTTGTCCTCGCTGACGGACGCAGGCTTCGCGTCCACCGCGCACATCACGCCAAAGAACTCCCCGTTGCGCCGGTACAGCGGCACCGCGATGTAGCTCTCGACGCCATACATCTTCGGCGCGGGGTGGTCCTTGAAGCGGGGATCCTGACTCGCATGGTTGACGAGCAGCGGCCCCGCCATGTTCCGCACCGTGTTGCAGAACGTCGTGGCGACCTCCAGCGTGTCCCCGACGCGCAGCCCGAAGTTCATCTCGTCCAGCACCGCGCAGCACGTCCACGACTCCGGCGTCACGCGGGACACCACCGCCAGGCGCAGGCCCGTCGTCTGCGTCAGCACCTTCAACACCGTCTTCACCGCGTCGATGCGACCCACGGCCTCGACGTCGGATGCGACACTGGACGCGTTCGCGTCAGCAGGGCGGATGTGGGGATTGGCAGGGGGAGAGATGACCATGGGGCTTTCAGGACAGCACGAGAGGGACGCTTGAGCCGCCCCATTGGATTTCCAGGGCACGACAGACCCCGCTCGACAGCTCGCTGGGACTAACCGCCAGCCGGGCGCCCTTCCAGCTTCTCGATGGCCGCGCGAACCTCCGGGGGCACGGGGACCTTCTCGTGCGTCGCGTAGCGCAGCGTCACCACGATGGAGCCGCCCCGCGTGTAGATGACGCCATCGTCCGCGCCCGCGACCACGTGCTCGAAGGTGATGGAGGAGGTGCCCACCCGGGTGACGCGCGCTCCGGCCACCAGGTTCGCCGGGAACACCACGGGCCGCACATAGTCCGCGTGCGTGTTGGCCAGGATGGGGCCAATGCCCCCCACCGTCGTGTCCGCGCCCGCGGCGGACGGCCCCACCAGCCCCACGCGCGCCATGTACGCGATGCGCGCGGACTCGAACCAGGTGAACGTGCGGGCGTTGTTCACGTGCCCGTAGGCGTCCATCTCGCTCCAGTGCACGGGGAAGCTCACGACGACAGGGAAGGCCTTCAGGGGGGCGTCCGACATGGCCCCATGCTCGCAAAGCACCGTCCCGCCAGGGAACGGAAACCATGCCTGCCTGCTCTCCAGGAGTCCGTGGCGGACATGCTAAGCCAGGGGTGCATGGCTCTCCGGTCCGCCCTGGCACCGCCCCCTTCCCTGCCGTCCTCCTCCGTCATCCCGGGAGTCCGCGATGGCGGCTGAACCCACGAAGCCCTCCGGGGCCCGCCGTGACGACACGCCCGCGCCCTGGGATGACCCGGGCCCGCTGCCCTCGCCGCCGCACCTGGTGCGCGAGCGGGGCAGCGCCACCGCCACCAAGCCCCAGAAGCACGCGGACATGGTGCGCTGGCTGCATCCCACCCAGGTGCTGCGCACGGGCCTGGACGCGGTGGTGGCCACGGTGTTCGGCGCGCGGGCGGACCACCGGCTCATCGAAGCGGTGGTGCGGCCCCAAGCGCCCTTCTTCGACTACTCGGACGAGGCAGGCGCGGACGGCGACCTGTGGCTCGACTACGTCTCCGACATCGGCGACGGCTGGGACTCCACCTACGCGGTGGCGCGCCTGCTGGCGCTGCCGGAGCTGAAGCTGCCGGAGGAGGACGGCAAGACGGTCCACATCACGCCGCGCGGCCGGGTGCTGGTGTTCGGCGGCGACGAGGTCTACCCGGGCGCCAGCCGCGAAACCTACGAGGAGCGCACGGTGCAGCCCTACGAGGCCGCCATGCGCCGCTCGCAGGCGCCCCACCCGGACCTGTTCGTCATCCCCGGCAACCACGACTGGTACGACGGGCTGTCCGCCTTCATGCGGCTGTTCTGCGCGCAGCGCTGGGTGGCCGGCCGCCGCACGCGCCAGAGCCGCAGCTACTTCGCGCTGAAGCTGCCGCACGACTGGTGGCTCATCGGCACCGACGTGCAGCTCAACAGCGACATCGACGTGCCCCAGGTGGAGTACTTCCGCAACGTCGCCGAGCAGATGGGCCCCAACGACCGCGTCATCCTCTGCAACGCGGAGCCGGCGTGGATCCTCGCGGCGGCCTCGCGGCGCAACAAGGGCAGCTACCTGGAGAACAACCTGGAGTACCTGGAGGAGAAGGTGCTCGGGCGGCGCATCTGCGTGTTCCTCGCGGGAGACTTGCACCACTACCGCCGGCACGAGGACGACACCGGCCAGCACCGCATCACCGCGGGCGGCGGCGGCGCCTTCATGCACCCCACGCACGCGCCCGCGGCGCCCGTGCTGCGCGACGGCTCCACGCTGCGCAAGAGCTTCCCGGACGAGGCCACCTCGCGGAAGCTCGCGCGCAAGAACCTGCTGCTCATCCGCTACAGCCCGCTGTTCGGCCTCATCACCGGCCTCTGGTACCTGCTGCTCGCGCTCGCGGCCTACGCGGAGGTGGGCTCGCTGGGCCTGTCCCAACTGCCGCAGGTGGTGACGACGGTGGCCAACAACATGGTCAACCGGCCGTGGACGCTCATCCTCGGACTGGTGACAGTGGGCGGGCTCACGGGGCTCGCGGACGCGGCGCTCGGCAAATGGCGCGCGCTCCTGGGCGGGCTGCACGGGCTCGCGCACATCGCGGCGGCGTTCTGCGTCGCCTGGGGAGGCGTCTACTTCACGGTCAGCCACCTGGGCATCTGCCCGGTGCTGACGCCGGACGGCGCGCACTGCGCGGACGGGTGGATGCACCTGGCCGGCAAGTTCCTCTTCTCCTGCGGCCTCACCTTCGTGGGCGGCTTCCTCGTGGGCCCGTTCATCACCGGCCTCTACCTCTGGCTGTGCGTGAACTTCTTCGGCGCGCACTCCAACGAGGCCTTCGGGTCGCTCGCGCTGCCGGACTGGAAGAACTTCCTGCGCCTGCGCATCGGCAAGGACGGCGTACTGACCATCTACCCGGTGGGCCTGGAGCGCGTGCCGCGCAAGTGGAAGCCCACGGGCGCGGGGCCCCTCGCGCCCGCGTTCGACCCGGACGACCCGAAGGCCACCGAGCCGTTCCTCATCGAGCCGCCCATCCGCATCTGAGTCGTCACGTCACGGAGCGTGGAGGCAGGACGTCCGCGTCGGCCTCCAGCGCGGGCGCGAACTCCGAGGCTTCCTGCGCTGCCCGCGTCGCGTCCTCCACCAGCGGCGCGATGCCGGGCTGCTTGCGGCTGAGCGTCACGTAGTCCTGGAGCGCGGCGTCCAGGCCCACATCGCGCTTCGCGCGCTCGGACAGGAACCACTTGTGCTCCAACACCTGACAGTAGAGCTCCGCGGTGTCCGCCGCGCGTCCCAGGTCCTTCTGCAATTGGGACAGCGCGGGGTGGTAGCGCTCGTCCAGCCAGCGGAACGCGGCCACGCTCAGGGGCACGCTGCGGTCCAGCTTGCGCGTCAGCGTGGCCTTCATCTCCTGCATCTCGTTGAGCAGCAGGCTCGCCTGCCGCTCCTCCGCGACGATGCCGGTGAGCGTGTGGAGTTGGTGCCGGTGGTACTCGCGGTCCGTGACGATGGTGCGCATGCGCAGCTGGCTGCCCTGCGCGCTGGCCAGCAGCTCCACCTCGCCCACGGAGAAGCCCAGGTCGTTGAGCGTGCGGATCCGCTCGTGGATGCGGTAGCTCTCGTGCGGCTGGAGGATGAGCTCGCGGTTGATCTCCGCCCACAGTCGCTCATAGCGCTGGCGGATGCTGGTGGCCGTCTCCTGCCAGGCCTCCAGCTCCGCGGGCAGCTCCTCCGGCAGCTCCACGCGCGCGGCCAGGTCCGCGAGCCCGCCCGCGACGTTCTCCTCCATGATCTGCAGGTCCATCTCCCGCTGGCCGGGGGAGAGCTGCTCGTGCAGCTCGGAGGTCTCCGCGTCCACCGCGTACGCCTGCAGCTCGCCCGCGTCGCGGCGGAAGAGCACGTTGGACAGGGAGCAGTCGCCCCAGAAGAAGCCACCCAGGTGCAGCCGCACCAGCAGGCCCGCCATCGCGTCCAGGAGCCGCGAGCGGTAGCGCTCCAACCCCTGCTGCATGAACAGCGCGCGGTACGGCAGCGACGAGGCGAGGTACTGGGTGATGAGCATCGCGGGTCGGTCATCCGGCACGGAGTCGTGTCCGGCCTCCGTCTGGATGGCCAGGCCCACGGGGACCACCGACGGCAGCCGCCGGTCCTCCAGTCCGCGCAGCAGGTCGTACTCGCGCTGGGCCACGCGCGCGGGCGTCTCCTTGAAGGCGTAGATGGTGGCGCCGTAGCTGACGAACAGCACCACGTGCCGGGACAGGCCGCGTGGCACCTCCACCACGCGGGGTGAACGCTCCGACCACGCCTCCAGCGGCAGCTCCCACGGGAGGTCGAGGAAGTCCGGGTGTCCCTGACGGATGTGCAGGGAATGGAGGCGGCGCACGGGGTGGGACATGGCGGCCCCAAGCCTACTGTCCGGGTGGGCGCGCGGCACGCGGCGCGGACGCTGGCCGCCGTGGAACGTTCGCTGCTAGAGCTGGAGGTCATGCGTCCCCTCCGCGGCCTCTCCCTGTTCAGCGCGGCCCTGCTGTCGGCTTGCGCAAGCTCCTCGCCTCCGCCTCCCGTCCCTCCGCCTTCGCCGGGCAGCGTGACGCTCGCGCCGCCCGCGGGCGACGCGTGGTACCGGGGCGCCGTCTTCTACGAGGTGTTCGTCCGCAGCTTCCAGGACTCCAACGGCGACGGCGTGGGCGACCTGCCCGGGCTCATCTCGCGGCTGGACTACCTGAACGACGGCAACCCGGCGACGACGGATGACCTGGGCGTGGACGCGCTGTGGTTGATGCCGGTGTTCGCGTCGCCCAGCTACCACGGCTACGACGTGGTGGACTACGAGCGCATCCAGACCGCGTACGGCACGGCGGAGGACCTCCAGAAGCTGTGTGACGAAGCGCACCGCCGGGGCATGCGCGTCATCCTCGACTTCGTCATCAACCACACCAGCTCATCGCACCCGTGGTTCGTGGAGTCGGCGTCCTCACCGCGGTCGGCGAAGCGGGACTGGTATTCGTGGCGGGACACCAACCCGGCGTGGAAGCAGCCGTGGGACCTGGCCTACTCCACGACGGACACGTGGCACGAGCGCAACGGCGCGTACTACTACGGGGTCTTCTGGGGCGGGATGCCGGACCTGAACGTGCAGACGGTCGCGGTGCGCGAGGAGGTGAAGCGTCTGGCCACGCTGTGGCTCCAGCGCGGCGTGGACGGCTTCCGGCTGGACGCGGCCCGCTACCTCATCGAGACGGGCGGCGGCGCGGGACAGGCGGACACGGCGGAGACGCACGCGTTCTGGAAGGAGTTCTCCGCGCACGTGCGTTCGGTGAAGCCGGACGCGGTGCTGGTGGGAGAGAACTGGAGCGAGACGCCTTCGGTGGCGAAGTACTACGGCTCCACGGCGCAGGTGCCCGGAGGGGACGAGCTGCCGCTCAACTTCAACTTCCCCCTGTCCACCCGTGTGCTCGAGGGCATCAACGCGGGCAGCGGCGGGGGCGTGGCGACGAAGCTGTTGGAGATGCGCAACAACTACCCGGCGGGCGTGGCGGACGCGCCCTTCCTCACCAACCACGACATGGTGCGGGTGGCCACGCAGTTCTCCAACGACACGTCGAAGCTGGGGCTGGCGGCGGCGGTGCTGCTGACGTTGCCGGGCGCGCCGTTCCTCTACTACGGAGAGGAGGTCGGGCTGGGCAACGGCGCGGCCAACAACGACGAGTCCAAGCGCACGCCCATGCCGTGGACGGCCGCGGCGGGTGGCGGCTTCACCACCGGCACGCCGTGGTACGGCTTCGCGTCCGGGAGGGAGACGGCGAACGTGGAGACGCAGAAGGCGGCGCCGGGCTCGCTGCTGTCTCGCTACAAGGCGCTGCTCCGCGCGCGCCAGGGTTCGGAGGCGCTGCGCACCGGAGGCCTGCGCCTCTTCACGCCGACGACGGGCCCGTCCCCCACGCTCGCGTTCGTGCGCACGCTGGATGGCGAGCAGGTGCTGGTGGTGCACAACTTCTCCAACGCCCAGGTCTCCGTGGGGCCGCTCGAGGTGGAGGGCACGACGGCGGAGCCGCTGTTCACGGATACGGGCGTGTCGCAGCTCACCGGTGGCTCGGGCGCGTGGAAGACGAGCCTGCCCGCGCGCGGCACCGGCATCTGGCGGTTGCAGTAGGCGTCCCGTCAGACGACGGGCTGACGCCAGGAACGGGAGACGTAGCCGTCTCCCGCCTGGGCGAAGCGCCGCGCCAGTTCGGCCGCGCCACCGCGGCCCTGCTGGAGCAGCCACGCCAGCTCCGACGGCAGCAGCAACACCCCAACGGCCCAGCTCCGACACAGGGACATGGACGTCTCCGGTACACCCCGTCAGGGGCGGCCACGCCCCTCAAGGATGCGCGACGCCCCATCCTGACAGTGACCGGCCGTGAAACCGCGCGCTCAGGCTCAGCGCGACGGCGAAGCGCTGCCCGCATCCCCGGGCACGCTGGACGGAACAGGCGCAACCGCACCACCCGTCACCGGGGCCGCCGACGGAGCAGCCTCAGGCACACCCGCGTCCTCCACCGGCGCCACATCAGACACACCCGCATCCACCGTCGCCGCAGGAGCCGCAGGCACCACACGCCCCGACGGAACCACCGTGGACCACGCCGGCTTCGCGGGCCCCAGCACCGCCTCCTGCGAATCACCCGGCGGCACCAGCAGGTCCACCACCGGCGACTGCGAAGGGTCACCCTTGCGGCCCCCACCGAAGCGCTCGTTGAGCGGCTCCCCCGGCGCGATGGGCATTGCCATCAGCTTCGGCCCACCCTCGGTGACGCCGCCAAACACCCCACCCAATGACACGCGCCGGTCGATGGACGCCCCCGTCACCGCCACGCCGTAACCCCAGTCCTTCCGCGCGCGCTCGCCCAGGAAGCTGTCCGGCACCTGGAACATCACCGTGCGGCCGCTCACCTGGATGAGCGTGGGGAAGAACACCTGCGCTGAAAGCTCCGCCTCCGCCTTCGCGTTCAGCTCCGCCTCCACCTTGCCGCCAATGGGGCCCGTCTTCTGCTCGTACGCGCGCAGCGCCGCCTCGCGCCAGTGCTTGCGCAGCGTCTCGCGCGCCTCGTACGGCCGCGGCGTCAGCACCACCGCCTTCTCCCACGCGGAGTCCGGCGTCAGCGTGAGCTCCCGCCCCGGCAGCGTGTCCGTGCGCCCGGAGCCCGTCGCCCGGTCCGTGTCCACGTACAGGTCCACGTTGAACGTGTAGAAGCCGTGCCGCGCGCGGTCCGCCACCGTGGACCCGCCAATGTCCACCGCCTGCGCCCGCGACGGCTTCGAGATGGGGTGCGCGAACGTCACCTCGAACCGCGTCGCCCCGTCGTCCGCGAACGCCGCCACCGCCACCACGTCCAGGTCCCCGGGCCCCAGGTCCCCCCGGCGCGGGTAGACGAGCTCGCCGTCACCGTGGTCGTCCCCCGCCGGATCCTCCAGGCGGAACAGCAGCGAGTCCTCGTGCGTCCGGGCCCCCGAACACGCGGACAGGGTGGTGGCGAGCAGGAACGCGGACAGACCGCGGCGGCGCAGGAGCACGGGACACCTCGAGCACGAAGGGGACGACCTCCCGGAGGTGTACCGCGCGGTGCTCCAAACGCAAGGAGCCCGGAGTGCCTGTCGGCGCCCCGGGCTCCCAAGCTCCGTCATGCTTCGACGGGAACTAGAACTGCGCCTTCATGAACGCCTTGACGCGCATGTGGTCGAAGTTGCGCTCTTCCAGGCTGTTCCAGCCGCCGTTGCGGCCGCGGAAGCCGCGAGAGCCCACCGCGACGTTGTGGTCCGCGGCGGTGGTGTCGTCCGCGTACTGCACCACGAAGCCGTCACCGAAGTCGGGGCGGAAGGAACCGAAGGCGTACTGACCCTCCAGACCGAACTCCACGCCGGACAGGATGTAGCGCGCCTTCACCAGCACCTGGTTCTTGTTGTGCTTGCCGGACGCCATCTCGTGGTTGCCGTAGGCCTGGAACGCCGTGTTGCCGTCCAGCAGGTCCGCGAAGAACTTGGAGTAGCTGGCGGACAGGTACAGGTCGTCCGTGAACTGGTAGCCGGCGCCCGCCGTGAACGTCGTGTAGTCGAGCACGCGGTCGTCGTCGGCGATGTTGTCGAACGGCTTGAAGGCGTAGCCCGTCTCACCCTGGCTGTTCGTGATGACGTCCGGGTTCCTGTACAGATCGGAGGTGCTGTTGCCGGAGCCGTACGTCCTGATGAGACCGTTGTCGCACGCCACGCCGCCGCCGGCGCACGCGCCCTCCGCGAACGGCAGGAAGCGCGCGTCGTTCATGCGCTTGTCGTTCTCGTGGATGTACTTGAACTTGCCGAACACATCGATGCCCTTGAGCACGTCCACCACGTACTTCGCGCGCAGCGCGATGAGGTGCGTCTTCTTGTCCTGGAAGGGCTGGTAGGCCGTGCGGTAGTTGTGGCCCACGCCCGAATCCAGCTCCGTGCCCGGGTACTGGCTGTCGCCCAGCGGCCTGTCCTCGTTGCCGTACGCCTGCCAGTTGGTGTTGTAGGTGATGAAGGAATACTCACCCGCCACTTCCAGCGCGCTGTTCGTGTAGACCGGGTTCAGCGTCGCGCCCTTCCAGCCGATCGCCGTCTCCGCGAAGGGCTCGTCGAAGTCCGTGAAGTCGTTGTCCACGTTGATGGTCGCCACCTGCTGCGACTCGCTGGACCAGCCGCCGTAGCCGATGCGCGTGGGGTTGCCCTTGTAGCTGCCGTAGGAGGCATTGGACGGGCCCGGGAACGCGAAGCTGCCGTCGTGGCCTTCCGTCAGCAGCACGTCCGCCTCGCGGCGGCTGGCCATCACCGCCATGTAGTCCGCGCCGATGCTGAAGAGCTGGAAGTTCAGCGACAGGCCCACGTCGAGCGGGTCGTTCACGGACGCGTTCAGCATGTACGTCTGGTCCGTGTGGTGACCGGCCAGCACCGCGCTGTACCCACCGACGCCGAAGCTCTTCGGCGACAGGATGGGGTCCGCGTTGGAGTACGACGTGTACACGGCGCCGCGCACGTCCAGCCACGAGCCCATGTGCAGGCCGGCCTTCAGGCCGCCCACGCCGTTGCGGTAGCGCGGCGTCAGGTCACGCCCGTCATCCAGGTTCGTGTCCTCCGCGTTCACTTCCTGGTCGTTCGCGTACTGGAAGATGCCCCCCACGTCGAACATCTCCGTGGGCGTGTACTTCGCCTGGAAGCCGTAGGCCGCGTCGCGCGCGTGGAAGGCGCCCGTGCTGAAGTTCGGGCCGGCCCAGAGCCGGGGCAGCGAGATGCGCGCCGCGTCCCAGGTGATCTTCCGGTCCAGGTTGGAGCCCTGGATCATGATGGCCGCCGCGTTGTCGCGGTCGATGTAGCGCACCCGGCCGATGACGAACGGGTCGAACTGGCCCAGGTCCGTCGCGCCGATGAGCGCCGAGTCGATGAGGTAGCCCGGGCGCAGCGTCACCGACATGCCGCGCAGCTTGATGTACTGGTTGGAGCGCGGGTCGAACTCGCCGCAGTCGCCCGCGGTGCAGCCGGTCGGCGGGTTCTTGCCGCCGAAGCCGCCGAAGTTCGTCCAGAAGTTCTGGTTGAAGCGGCTGTGGATGCGGCCGTTGACCTCCACCTGCGGGGAGATCTTCGCGTTGAGCAACAGCTCCAGCTCCGTGCCGATGCCGTTGTCGCCGTAGCCCTCACCGGGCACCGTCGAGAAGTTGTAGAGCGCGCCCTGGTCCCGCTGGTTGCCCCAGAGGTACTTGGTATAGGTCGTGCCACCAATGGTGAGCTTGGGGCCGCTGTCCTGCGCCATGACCGTCCCGGGAATCAGGCCGGCCGCAACGGAGAGCACACACGCTCCCCGCACCACGTTCGTGCGAATCTTCATGATGTTCGGAAAACCCTTCTCGAAAACTTGAGTCAGAGGGGGGTCATCCCCTCTCCCGGGCCGCCACGGGTTCACCGCGGCAGCCCTCCCCGTGTTGCATCAAACCTGGAAACAGACCGTTTTTGAACAGTCGCCCACTACTTCGTGGGCGTAGCGGTCGTGGGCGCCGGCGTGGGCGCCACCGTCGTTCCAGCCGGAGCGGCCGGCGTGGGCACGGGCGCCGGAGCCGGGACGGGCGAAGCGGCCGGAGCCGGGGTCGCGGCGCGGGCCTCCGTGGTGGACGGACGGTTCGGGCCCACCATGCGCAGGGTGGCCTTCTTCTTGGACGTGCCGTCGGAGCCGCACTCGTAGGCGAGCATGTCGTACTGCGCCTTCGCCTCGGAGCCGTCGCCCTTGGCCTGGCCGGCCAGCACGTCAATCACGTGCGGGTCGCAGTTGAAGTCCGTGCCGCCGCCGAAGCGGTGCTGGCCCTCGTACTCGTTGACGCGACGCGTGAGCAGGTCGTTGTCCGCCGGGAAGCCCTCGTTGGACTGCATGACGACCTGGTAGCCCCACTGCGACGGATCACCCTCGCCCAGGTCCGCGTTCATCACGGTGGCGGTGATCTTGTTGCCGGAGGCGCGCACCTTGGTGGGCACCACGACGGCGCCCTTCATCGCGCCGGCCTTGTTGTTGGCCTCCGCGCGCACGCGCGAGGAGCCCTGCGGCGAGATGACGATGACCTTGTCCCAGGCGTCCGCGGCGTCGAACGCGATGTTCAGGCCCGGGGGGGAGTCCGTGAAGCCGCTGCCGACCTTGCGGTCGGTGTCGATGAAGACGAACACCTCCTGCACGGAGAAGCCGTCCGCCATCTTCCAGGGGTTCTCCAGCGAGCCCTTGATCTGGATGGTCAGGTCCGTCTTGTTGCCGCCCTTGTCCAGCGTGAAGCCGGTCAGGTCGAACGAGCCCGGCTTGTACACGGGGTCCGTCGGGTACACGTACTTGCCCGGGCCCTTGTCGTCGCCGGTGGGGTCCTTGAGGGACACCTTGTCGGCCGCCAGGGCGGGCACCGTCGCCAGCGAGGCGGCGAGCGTGAGGACTGCGATGCGGGGGTTGATCATGGGGGTGGCTCCTTGTGACGACAAAGGACTGCGAAGGACTGCGACTAACCCTTCACGCCGCCGGCGGTGAGCCCGGAGACGAGGTACTTCTGGAGGAACAGGAAGAGGAACACGACGGGCACCGACACGATGATGGAGCCCGCCGCGAAGTAGCCCCACTGCTGGCTGAACCCGCCCACGAAGAAGCGCAGGCCGACAGGCGCCGTGTACATCGTCTCCTGGTCCATGAACGTCGCGGCGAGGATGAACTCGTTCCACGCCGTCATGAAGCTGAAGAGCGCCGTCACCGCCACCGCGGGCTTGGCCAAAGGCAGGATGATGCTCCAGAAGATGCGCCCCACGGATGCGCCCTCAATCATCGCCGCCTCCTCCAGGTCCCGGGGGATGGTGTCGAAGTAGCCCTTGAGCATCCACACGCTGAACGGGATGGACGTGGTGGCGTACACGATGATGAGGCCCAGCCGGCTGCTGCCCAGGCCCAGCCACTGCACCAGGATGATGTAGAGCGGGATGAGCATCAGCGTGCCCGGGAACATCTGGGACACGAGGAACGCCATCATGCCCGCGCGCTGGCCGGGGAACTTGAAGCGGCTGAAGGCATACGCCGCGGTGCACGCCAGGAACACGCCCAGCACCGTGGTGCCAATGGAGACGATGGCGCTGTTGAGCATCCACTTCGCGAACGGTTGATCCGTCATCACCGACACGAAGTTGGACGACGAGAACTGCTCCGGCCACGGCGTCACCGCGCGCAGCCGGTCCCAGAAGGTGGGGTTCTCCGGCAGCGTGGCGATGGCCAGGCTCTGCTTGCCGGAGAAGGCCAGGCTCACCACCCAGAGGATGGGGTAGATGGTGAAGAGGGTGAAGGCCACCAGCACGACGTGCAGCGGCAGGTGGGAGACGCCTTCGCGACGTTCAGTGAAGAGCGCCATGGTTACGCGGCCTCCGTGGCGCGGCTCATGCGGTTCTGCACCACGCTGTACATCAGCAGGATGCCGAAGATGACGGTGGAGTACGCCGCCGCGTAGCCGTGGCGGTAGCGCTCGAAGGCGAACTTGTACGCCTGGGTGACGAGGATTTCGGTGGAGCCGCCGGGGTCGCCCGCCGTCACCAGGAAGATGATGTTGAACATGTTGAAGGTCCACACCACCGACAGGATGATGGCCGGCACCAGCGCGGGCTTCAGCGCGGGCAGCGTGATGGCCGTGAACTGCTGCCAGCGGTTGGCCCCGTCCACGCGCGCCGCTTCATACAGCTCCCCGGGGATGGACTGGAGCGCGCCCAGCGACACCACCATCATGAACGGGAAGGACAGCCAGCCGTTGGTGGCCAGCGCGGTGAAGAACGCCGTGAGGGGCGAATCGAACCACGCGATGCCCTCGCTGCCGAACATCCGGAAGACGTGGTTCACCACGCCGAACTGCTGGTGGAACATGCCCTTCCAGATGAGCGCGGTGATGTAGTTGGGCATCGCCCACGGCAGGATGAGCAGCACGCGGTAGATGGGGCGCAGGCGCAGGTTGGGCACGTTGAGCGCCAGCGCGAGCAGCAGGCCCACCGTCACGCCGATGGTCACGTTCGTCACCGTCCACACGATGGTGAACAGCAGCGTGTAGTAGAAGTTCAGGTAGTTGAAGACCAGCGAGCCGTCCGCCGCCGTCTTCGCGAAGCTGAAGTCCCCCAGGATGTCCGCGTAGTTCCTCAGGCCGATCCACAGCTCCGACAGCGGCTGGCTGCTGTTGTAGAGGTTGGCGTCGGTGAACGACAGCGTGATGCCGTAGGCGAAGGGGAAGAAGACGAGCAGCACCATCCCCACCATCGCCGGCAGTACGTAGGCGTACGCCTGCCGGAACTCCACCGCCGTCGCCACCGCGCGGTGCAGCGCGCCCAGGCCGATGAAGAGCAGCACCGCCAGCCCCAGCACCCCCAGCGCGCCCAGCGCCTTGCCCGCCTCGCCGCGCACCTGCGCGCCGCGAGCCGCGAGCTTGCCCGCGTCCGGCACGCCCGCGTCCGTCAGCTGCCCCAGCGGGCGGCGCATCGCGTCCGCGTCCCACGCGCCGGGCTTCAGCGCGGGCTCCGCCGTCAGGCTGTTCGCGGCCAGCAGGGCCTGGGCCTTCTCACCGCGCGTGCGCAGCTCCGCGCTCACGGCCTCTTCGGTCTCCCGCAGTTCGGCGTCCAGCGCGCGCAGCGAGTAGACGGTGTAGCCGCCCAGCCCCGCCACGAACAGCACCGCCGCCACCGCCACGCGCGCGCCCTGGCGCGACAGCGCGAACACCGCCGCCGCGCACGCCGCGAGCGGCAACAGGAAGGCCAGCAGCACCGGGCCCCAGGAAGGCGCCTCCGCCTCCGTGAGCACCGGCGTGAACCACTCCACCGCCCCCACCACCTGCCCGTCCAGCTCCACCGGCGCGGACAAGAGCCGGCCGCCGCTGGGCAGCGTCTGCGACTCCACCTCCGACTTGCGCGCGCTGCCCTCCTCGCGGTTCGTCTCCACCGCGGCGCGCAGGCGCTGGCCGCGGTCGTACAGCGGCTTCTCCTCGCGCGACAGCCGGCGCGGGGCCGCCTTGTCGCCGGTGTCCTCCGGGAAGGTGGACGCCTCCAGCCGGATGCCACTGAAGGCGATGACGCGCGCGGCGCCGCCCTCCGCCCGGGGCCAGCCTGAGACCACGGCGCGCACCGCGTCGCCGGTGCCCCCCGCGCGCTGCACCAGGTCCGTCAGGCCCAGCAGGGCCACCACGGACTTGCGCTGCGCACGCTCGGCGCCGCGCTCCTCCTGGGCGCGCGCGAGCAGGCCGTGCGCCAGGAGCAGGGTCACGGCCAGCGCGAGCGCCAGGCCCACCAGCACACGCCCCCAGTGTCCCCGTCCGGAACGGCCCGAGGGCCCCGACGAAGAGGGGGCCGTCGCGTCGCCGCTCGGGGAGGTGCGCGCCGTCACGGAGGTGACGGGCGCGGAAGGGGGCTGCACGGGGGCGTTCTGGCTCACTTCGAGGTCCTCACTTACTTCTTGCGCAGGCCGGCGACGTCCTTCGCCACGCTCTTCTGGGCCACGTCCAGCGCCGCCTTCGGCGTGGCCGCGTTCTTGAGCACGGAGTTCATCGCGGAGGTCGCGGGGGTCCAGACCATGGACATCTCCGCGAGGTTGGGCATGGGCACCGCGACGTCCACCTGCTCCTTCATCGCCTTGAGCAGCGGATCCGCGGCCACCTTCGCGTCGGAGTACACCGCCTGGTTCGCCGGGCTCTGACGGCCCTCCAGCGCCAGCGTCTTGCCGGGGCCCACGTCGGTGAGGAACTTCGCGAAGTCGTACGCCGCTTCCTTGTTCTTCGACGGAGCGGCCACGTACACGCCCTCCACCGTCATCCAGGGCTTCATCGGCGTGCCCTTGTTCTCATCCAGCGTGGGCAGCTTCGCGAGGCCGTAGTCCACGTTCTTGGCGATCTCCCCCAGGAACCAGGGGCCGGAGAACACCATCGCGGTCTTGCCCTCGTTGAAGAGCGAGGTGATGAGCGCGCTGGAGGGCTCCGCCGGCAGGATGCCGTCCTTCTTCCACTTGAGCACCTGCTCCACCGACTTCACGTTGGCGGGCGAGTTCATCGTGGGGTTCGTCTTCGCGTCGAACACGCCGCCGCCGAAGCCGTTCATCACCGCCGCGTGGTAGTAGAAGTCGCCGTACGGGTACGCGAGCCCGAAGCGGCCGGCCTTCGCGTCGGAGAGCTTCTTCGCCATCGTCACCAGCTCACCGGACGTCTTGGGCGGCGTGGGGACCAGCTTCTTGTTGTAGATGAGCGTGACGACCTTGTAGTTCAGCGGCAGGCCGTACACGGTGCCCCGGTACGTCATCGCCTCCATCGTCGTCGGGATGAAGCGCTTCTTCGTCGCGTCATCCAGGAAGAAGTCGATGGGCTCCACCGTGTTGCCCGCTTCAATCCAGCCGCCCAGGCGGTCCTGCGCGAAGATGAAGAGGTCCGGGCCCTTGCCGCGCGGCACCGTGGCGGAGATTTTATCCGCGTAGGCGTCGTAGGGCACCGCCAGCGTGGTGACCTTGATGCCCTTGGCCTCGTTGGCCTTGTTGTACTCGGCGACCACCTTCTCCAGCGCGGTCTTCTCCTCCGCGCGGTAGGCGTGCCAGAGCACCAGCTCCGTGGCGGCGAAGGACGGGACGGGCAACAGGCCGACTGCGCACAGACAGAGGGCCGCGAGCAACGTTCGCAGGTTCGTCATGAAATGCCTCCGGGATATCAAACGGACAGACGCAGTTCGGATTCAGCGTCGAAGAGGTGCAGGGACTCCAGCTCCACGGACACCGGCACCTTCGTGCCCGGCTCGGGGGTGGACTGGGGCGGCAGGCGGAAGACCAGCGGGTTGTCTCCCAGGCGGGCGTGCACGATGAGCTCGTTGCCCAGCGGCTCCACCAGCTCCACCAGGGCCTCCACCTGGGCCGTCTCACCGCGCGCCGTGGCGCCCGCGGGCAGGATGGTGTCCGGGCGGATGCCGAACTTCACCTTGCGTCCGCCCTTGCCCGCCGTCGCCGCGCGCAGCGTGCGCGCCACGGGCAGGTGGAAGCCTTCGCCCACCAGCGCGGCGCCGTCCGCGTCCAGCGTGGCGGAGAGCATGTTGATGGGCGGCGTGCCGATGAACTGCGCCACGAAGACGTTGACCGGCTTCTCGTACACCTCCAGCGGGGTGCCCAGCTGCTGGAGCTTGCCGTCCTTCATCACCGCGATGCGGTGGCCCATGGTCATCGCTTCGATCTGGTCGTGCGTGACGTAGACGGACGTGACCTGGAGCCGGTGCTGGAGCTTCTTGATCTCCGAGCGCATCTGCACGCGCAGCTTCGCGTCCAGGTTGGACAGGGGCTCGTCGAAGAGGAACACCGCCGGCTTGCGCACGATGGCGCGCCCCAGGGCCACGCGCTGGCGCTGGCCGCCGGACAGCGCCTTGGGCTTGCGGTCCAGGAGGTGCGTGATGCCCAAAATCTCCGCCGCCTCGTCCACCAGCTTGTCCATCTCCGGCTTGGGCGTCTTGCGGATCTTGAGGCCGAACTCCAGGTTCTGCCGCACGGTCATGTGCGGATAGAGCGCGTAGTTCTGGAACACCATGGAGACGTCCCGGTCCTTCGGCGGCAGCGCGTTCACCGCGCGCGGGCCAATGGAGATGGTGCCCCCCGAAATCTCCTCCAGGCCGGCGATCATCCGGAGCGCCGTGGACTTGCCGCAACCCGACGGCCCCACGAGGACCATGAACTCATGGTCGCGGATATCGAGGTTGAGCCCCTCGATGACCGACACGTCCCCGTACCGCTTCGCCACGTCCTTGAACGACACGCCGGCCATCAGGCCCTCCAACAAGAGCCCCGCTCGCGCCGACGACAACAGCAGCACGTCCGGGTCAGGTTCTGCGCGCCCTGCGGATGCTTCACTGCACGCGTCCGAGGATGCGCGCGGACAGCGGCTCCAGCGCCAGGTCCAGCGTGGCGCCCGCCTTCGTCCGCCCTCCGTTCAGCAGGTCCTCCACCTCCGCGACGCCCGTCCACCCCTCCGGCCACGGCACCGACGCCGTCCCCCGCGTCTTGCCCCGGTTCACCGCCACCACCACCGTGTCACCCGAAGCCGCGTCCCTGCGCTGGAAGACATAGACGTCCCCCTCGGTGGACAGCGCGTCGTGCGCACCGCGCGACAGGGACGGGTGGGCCCGGCGGATGGAGATGAGGCGCTTGTAATACTCGCGCAGGGCCTCGTCGCGTTTCTTTCCCGCGCCCGGCTTCACCGGCTGCTTGCCCCACGGCATGTCGCTGCGGTTCTGCGGCCAGTCCCCGCCCGCCCGGCCTACTTCCTCGCCGTAGTAGATGACGGGGATGCCGGTGGTGGTGAGCTGCAGCGCGGCGGCCAGCCGGAAGAGCGACACGTCGCCCTTCAACTGGTGCAGCGCCCCGTCCACGTCGTGCGACGACAGGAAGTGCGCCAGGTGGTGGCCCGGCGTCACCTTCCCGCGTGACTGGAGGTAGCGATCAAACGCCACCGCGCGGCCCCGGCCCTGCAGGAAGGCGAGCGTGTTGCCCTGGAAGGCGAAGTCGAACCCGGCGTCCATCTCATCCGGGGTGAAGTACGGCGCCAGCGACTCCACGTCGCCGCCCCACAGCTCGCCCAGGAGGAAGAAGTCAGCGCCCACCTCCGCGCGCGTGCGGCGGCGGTGCTCCTTCCAGAAGTCATGTGAAACATGTTTCACGGTGTCCAACCGGAAGCCGTCCACGCCCGTGCGCTTCGCCCAGTCCAGCTGCGCGTCCAGGAGGTACTTCGCCACCTCCGGCACTTCCGTCTTGAAGTCGGGCAGGCCCGCCACGCAGGAGGTCAGGTCGTCCTGGCCGCAGGTGCCCTTGTCCTCGGAGCGCAGCCAGTCCGGCTTCTCCTTCAGGTAGCGCGAGTTGTAGCCCGGGTGGTTGTAGACGACGTCCAGCAGCACGCGGATGCCGCGCGTGTGCGCCGCGTCCACCAGCGCCTTGAAGTCCGCCTCCGTGCCGAAGCGCGGATCCAACGCGTGGAAGTCGTCCGCCCAGTAGCCGTGGTAGCCCCAGTCCGGGAAGCCGGAGCCGGTGACGAAGCCGGGGATCTGCTTGAGCAGCGGCGTCACCCACAGCGCCGTCACGCCCAGCGACGACAGCTCGTCCAGCTTCGCGGTGAGCCCCTTCAGGTCCCCGCCGTGGAAGGTGCCGGGGGCCTTGAGGTCGCCCTTCTCGTTGTTCGTCGGGTCGCCGTCCGCGAACCGGTCCACCACCACGAAGTACAGCACCTCGTCCGCCCAGGGCCGCGCGGGCTCCTTCTTGGACGCGGGCGCGGGCGCCGGCTCGGGGGCGGCGGCGACGGGCGCCGCCGGGGCCGGAGCGGTCACGGCGGGCTGCGTCGTCGCGGCCTCCGTCGCGGGTCGGGTCGGCGTCTCCGGGGCCGTGGCGCACCCCGCCAGACACAGGGCGAGGAGGCCCTGGAGCATCCGACCCCGGTGGGAGGCAGCGTTGGATTGTGGGCGGGGGAGACGTAGGGACATCTGGGCGCGGCACTGTAGCCAACAGATTGAAGAGGGGTGAAGGCCCCTTGGAACAATCGGCTGATGCCGCAACGCGCCATCTGTCAGATGTCTTCCGTTGCACACCCGTTTGACGCAAGGCGCGGGTCACTTCGACGGAGCGCGTAAGTCCTGCCGCACCGCGTCCCGCTTGAAGCCCCCCGGGTGGCCGTCGGTGGTCGTCCCGGACCCGACGCCACAGGGTGGATTGCGGGGTCTGCGGGGTACCCGCCCACCGGTCCGCGGGTGACAGGGCCGGCTGCTAGCGTGCGCGAAAATTTTCACCCCCCTGGAGGTTTCCCCTGAGAGTCCCCATCCCCTTCTCCCGCGCGGTGCGCGCGCTCGCGTTCGGCGGGCTGTTCACCGCGCTGGTTCCCCTTTCCTCGCTGGCGGCACCGACGTCGGTGACAGTCATTGGCGATCTGCAGAGCGAGGCCGGCTGCGCCGCGGACCTTGACCCCACCTGCGCGCAGACGGCGCTGGCGTACGACGCGGCGGATGACGTCTGGCAGGGTTCGTTCAACGTGCCGGCCGGCACGTGGCGCTTCAAGGTCGCGCTGGACGGCTCGCTGTCGCAGACGCAGGGCGGCCCCGGCGGCGCGGACATCGTGCTGACGCAGGCCACCACGGGCGCGGTGAAGTTCTACTTCGACGCGAAGACGGCGTACGTGACGAGCAACCGCTCCGGCACCATCGCGACGGTCGCAGGCAGCTTCCAGAGCGAGCTGGGCTGCCCGGGTGACTGGCAGCCGGACTGCCTGCGCTCGATGATGCAGGACCCGGACGGCGACGGCATCTATGCCTTCACCACCAAGGCGCTGCCGAAGGGCAACTACGAGTGCAAGGTCGCGCTCGACGAGGGCTGGGCCACGTCGTACCCGGGCGGCAACGCCGCGTTCGCGGTGACGGAGGACAACCAGGAGATGGTGATCACGTTCGACTCCGGCGCGTCCAAGAAGGTGACCATCCGCGCCGCGGGAGCTCCGGCCGGAAACCTGCTGTTGGCGCGCGCGCACTGGGTGGCGCGCGACACGCTGGTGTGGAGCCCGGAGGTCGCGGTGCCCGCGGGCACGGTGTTCAAGCTGCACACGGACCCCACGGGCGCGATGACGCTCGCGGGCACGGGCGTGCAGGGCGGTACCGCGGTGACTCTGACGGTGGACGCCGCGGGGCTCACCGCCGCGCAGCAGGCGCGCTTCCCGCACCTGGTGGGCCGGCCGGTGCTGAAGCTGTCGGAGGCGGATGCGGCGAACGCGGCTGCGTGGCTCAAGGGCCAGGTGGTGCTGTCCGCGACGAACGCGGAGGGCACGCCGCTGGACGCCACGAGCGCGCAGTTCGCGGGCGTGCTGGATGAGCTGTCCACGTACGACGGCGCGCTCGGCGTGTCGTTTGAAGCGGGCATCCCCACGCTGCGCGTCTGGGCGCCCACGGCGAAGCAGGTGAACCTGCTGCTGTTCGCGGACGCCACCCCCACGGCGGCCTTCACCCGCGTGCCCATGGTGGCCGGGGCGAAGGGCGTGTGGAGCGCGACGGGCGACGCGACGTGGAAGAGCCGCTTCTACCTGTACGAGGCGGAGGTCTACGTGCGCAAGGAGGGGAAGGTGGTCACCAACCGCGTCACCGACCCGTACTCGGTGGCCCTCTCCACCAACAGCGAGCGCAGCCAGATCGTGGACCTGGCGGACCCCACGCTCGCGCCCCAGGGCTGGAGCACGCTGAAGAAGCCCGCGCTGGAGGCCCCCGAGGACATCGTCCTCTACGAGCTGCACGTGCGCGACTTCAGCATCAACGACGCGACGGTGCCGCAGAACGAGCGCGGCACGTTCAAGGCGTTCGCGCGGGAGTCGGACGGCACCAAGCACCTGACGCGGCTGGCGAAGGCGGGCCTGACGCACGTGCACCTGCTGCCGGTGTTCGACATCGCGACCATCAACGAGGACCGCGCCGGGCAGCAGCAGCCCGCGGGCGACCTGGTGTCGCTGCCGCCGGACTCCGACCAGCAGCAGGCGGCGGTGAAGGCCGTGGCGGACCTGGACGGCTTCAACTGGGGCTATGACCCGTACCACTACACGGTGCCGGAGGGCAGCTACGCCACGCAGGCGGAAGGCCCCACGCGCACGGTGGAGTTCCGGGAGATGGTGCAGTCGCTCAACCAGCGCGGCCTGCGCGTGGTGATGGACGTGGTCTACAACCACACCAACTCCTCGGGCCAGGACGCCAAGAGCGTGCTGGACCGCATCGTCCCCGGCTACTACCACCGCCTCAACGACGACGGGAACGTGGAGACGAGCACCTGCTGCCAGAACACCGCGTCCGAGAACGCGATGATGGAGAAGCTGCTCATCGACTCCGTGGTGACGTGGGCCACGGCCTACAAGGTGGACGGCTTCCGCTTCGACCTGATGGGGCACCACCTGAAGTCCAACATGGTCAAGCTGCGCGCCACGCTGGACGCGCTCACCGTGGCGAAGGACGGCGTGGACGGCAAGGCCATCTACGTCTACGGCGAGGGCTGGGACTTCGGCGAGGTGGCGAACAACGCGCGCGGCACCAACGCCACGCAGCTCAACATGGCGGGCACGGGCATTGGCACGTTCAACGACCGCCTGCGCGACGGCGCCCGCGGCGGTGGCCCCTTCAGCGGCCTGCAGGAGCAGGGCTTCATCACCGGCCTGCTGTCGGATCCGAACAGCACGGACCAGGGCACGGAAGCGGCGCAGAAGGAGAAGCTGCTCACCTACGGTGATTGGATCCGCGTGGGCCTGACGGGCAACCTGAAGGACTACGTGCTCCAGGACCGCACGGGCGCGGAGGTGAAGGGCTCACAGGTCCTCTACAACGGTGGGGCGCCCGCGGGCTACACCACGGATCCGCAGGAGGTCATCACCTACGTCTCCGCGCACGACAACGAGACGCTGTTCGACGCGGTGCAGTTGAAGGCGCGGCGCGACCTGCCCCTGGACGAGCGCGTGCGGATGAACAACCTGGGCATCGCCCTCGTGGCGCTGGGCCAGGGCATCCCGTTCTTCCACGCGGGTGATGAGCTCTTGCGCTCCAAGTCGCTGGACCGCAACAGCTTCAACTCCGGGGACTGGTTCAACAAGATGGATTGGACGTACCAGTCCAACAACTGGGGCGTGGGCCTGCCCCCGGCCCCGGAGAACACCGCCAACTGGCCGCTCTTCGGGCCGCTGCTGGCGGACGTGGCGCTGAAGCCGGTGTCGGTGAACATCGTGCGCGCGCGCGACCACTTCGAGGAGATGCTGACCGTCCGCAAGAGCAGCCGGCTGTTCCGGCTGCGCACGGGCGACGAGGTGATGGAACACGTGCGGTTCCTGAACACCGGCCCGGATCAGATCCCCGGCCTCATCGTGATGGCCATGCAGGAGCACGGCACGAACGCGGAGGGCAAGCGCGCCGTCGTGCTGTTCAACGGCACGGATGACGCGCAGACGTTCAAGGCGGCCGGGTACGAGTCGGTGAAGCTCAAGCTGCACCCGGTGCTGAAGGACTCCACCGACCCCGTGGTGCGCCAGTCCTCGTACGACCGGAACGCGGGCAGCTTCACGGTGCCGGCGCGCACCACCGCGGTGTTCGTCACCGACGACGCCCTGGACCCGGACGAAGGTGACGAGGGCGACGGCTGCGGCTGCCGCAGCACCAACCCCGGTCCCATGGGCGCCATGAGCCTGCTGCTCGCGGTGGGCCTGATGCTGAAGCTGCGCCGTCGTCGGGCGTAGCCGAAGGGCTGGAATGAAGCGGGCCCCGGACGCACAGCAGCGCGTCCGGGGCCCGTGATGTTTCAAGGGGCGGCAGGTCTACGGCAGGGTGAGGATCTCCGCGCCCGTGTCGGTGACGAGCAGGGTGTGCTCGAACTGGGCGCTGCGCATGCCGTCCGCGGTGACGACGGTCCACTCGTCGTTCCACGTCCGGTGGTCCCAGTGGCCCTGGTTGATCATCGGCTCCACGGTGAAGATCATCCCGGGCTGCATGACGGTGTCGGCCTCGGGCTCGTAGTAGTGGGGCACCTGGAGCGCGGTGTGGAAGGTCTCACCGATGCCGTGGCCGCAGTAGGCGCGCACGACGCTGGTGCCGTTCTTGACGGCGTGGGCCTCCACCGCGCGGCCAATGTCGCTGATGGGGCGGCCGGGCTTCACGGCGGCGATGCCCACGTCCAGGCACTCGCGGGCAATCTGCACCAGGCGCTGGTGCTGCGGCTCCACGTTGCCCACCAGGTACGTGGCGGAGCAGTCGCCGTGGACGCCATCCAGGTAGATGGTGATGTCCAGGTTGACGATGTCGCCGTCCTCCAGCGCGCGGCTGTCCGGGATGCCGTGACAGATGACCTCGTTGACGGAGGTGCAGAGCGACTTGGGGAAGCGGTGGTAGTTGAGGGTGCTGGGGTAGCCGCCGCGCTTGAGGTAGGCCTCGTGTGCGATGGCGTCCAGCTCATCCGTGGTGATGCCCACGCGCACGTGCTGGGCGGTCTCCACCAGCACCTGGGCCGCGGCCTGACAGGCGCGGCGCATGCGGGCGATGACGTCCGGCGACTTCACGTCCGACTCGTTCCGGGAGCGCGACGGCCGGCCGCCCACGGAGTCCGCGTATTCGGGCCGGGCGATGGTCATGGGCACGACGCGCCGGGGGCTGACGATGCCCGGGCGCAGGCCCTTGCGGACGTTGAGGTCGGTGCCCTTCTTGCGCGCCTCCACGGTGTCCGCGCCGCGGTGGCACTTCTTGTACTTGGAGCCGCTGCCGCACCAGCAGACGTCATTGGGTCCGGGCAGGACGGAGGGGGCGGTTCGGGGG
>NZ_RAWG01000123.1 GCF_003611735.1 Corallococcus sicarius
GCTGTGGCGGCACCCTGTCCTGCGGCGTGTGCGCGGACAGCGCGACGTGCGGCGGCGCGGGCGTGCCCAACGTCTGCGGCCCCCGCCCTGCGTCCCCACCACCTGCGAGGCCCTGGGCAAGGACTGTGGACAGGTCGCGGATGGCTGCGGCGCGGTGCTGGAGTGCGGCGCCTGCGGTCCGGGCCTGACGTGCGGCGGAGGCGGCGCCGCCAACGTGTGCGGCCACGCCCCGTGCGCGCCCGCCACCTGTGAAGCCCTGGGCAAGGACTGCGGCCCGGTGTCCGACGGCTGCGGCGGCGTCCTGGAGTGCGGCGCCTGCGGTCCGGGCCTGACGTGCGGCGGAGGCGGCGTGGCCAACGTGTGCGGCGCGGGCGCGTGTCTGGCCACCACCTGCGCGGTGCTGGGCAAGGACTGCGGCGAGGTGCTGGACGGCTGTGGCGGCACCCTGTCCTGCGGCGTGTGCGCGGACAGCGCGACGTGCGGCGGCGCGGGCCTGCCCAACGTCTGCGGCCCCGGCACCTGCGTGCCCGCCACCTGCGAGGCCCTGGGCAAGGACTGCGACCGCGTGTCCGACGGCTGCGGCGCGGTGCTGGAGTGCGGCGCCTGCACCGGAACCCAGACGTGCGGCGGCGCGGGCGTGCCCAACGTCTGCGGGCAGGCCCCGTGCACGCCCACGACGTGTGACGCGCTGGGGAAGGACTGCGGCACGGTGGCGGACGGCTGCGGCGGCACCCTCTCCTGCGGCGCGTGCCCGGACGGACAGGCATGCGGCGCGGGCGGCGCGGCCAACGTGTGCGCGCCCGCCCCGTGCCGTCCGGCCACCTGCGGCCTGCTGGGCAAGACGTGCGGCGCGGTGCCGGACGGCTGCGGCGGCACGCTCGCGTGTGGAAGCTGCACCGCGCCGGACACGTGCGGGGGCACGGGCGTGCCCAACGTGTGCGCCACCCTGGAGCCGGTGTGCGCGGACCGGGACCTGGGCAGCGCGCTGCCGGTGACGGTGAAGGGCTCCACCGTGGAGGCCAACGACGACCACGCGGGCTCCTGCGGGGGTTCGGGCCCGCCGGACCGGGGCTTCCTCTGGACGGCGCCCCGGGCGGGCACCTTCACCTTCGACACGGCCCGCTCCGCGGTGCGGTCCGCGCTCGCCGTGTACGGGGGCGGCTGTGGCGGCCCGGAGCTGGCGTGCGCCACGGGCGGCATCAGCTACGGCGGCGGGGCGCGGGTGGCGGTGCCCCTCACCGCGGGCCAGCAGGTCCTGGTGACGGTGGACGCGGTGCAGGGCGCGTCGTTCACGCAGGGCTACTTCGAGCTGCACATCGACGCGCTGCGCCCCAGCGAGGCCGGGGCCTGCTTCGACGGCACGGACAACGACGGCGACCGCTGGGTGGACTGCGCGGACACCGACTGCCGGGACGCCCCCGGCTGCAAGGGCCCGGGCTGCGCGCACCACGACCTGGGCAGCGCCCTGCCCGTCACCTTCCAGGGGGAGACCGCCGCTTCCGGCGACGGCTTCCAGGGCACCTGCGGCGCGCTCCTGCAGCAGGACCGCGCCCACCTGTGGACGGCGCCCCTCGCCGGCACCTACGTCTTCGACACGTCGCCCGGCGACGAGGCCAGCCCCGCCGGCAACGCCCTCTACGTCCTCACCGGCTGCCGGGGCACGGAGCTGGGCTGCGCCTCCCACCTCCAGCCCACCCGCAGGGCCGCACCCGCGGTGAAGCTCACCCTCGCCCAGGGGCAGACGGTGCTGGTGGTGGTGGACGGAATGGCCCGCCCGGACCGGGACACCCCCCTGCGCTACACCCTCCACGTCACGCCCTGGGCCGCCTCGGAGGCCGGCCACTGCCAGGACGGCGCGGACAACGACGCGGACGGCGCGGCCGACAGCGCGGACCGGGACTGCCGGTAACCCACCGGCTTTCCGACAGCAGCGCACCTTTCAGGAGGGGTTGTTCCCCACCTTCTCAGGAGATGTGGGGGTGCTACGCAACTGATCGGGGGGTGGTGCGATAATCGGGCAAGGCATTTAGCAATCCTTTCCAAATCTTTTCCTCGCACACCCCCGAGGGAGTCCCCCATGAGCTTCATCGACGCCGCCCGCCGCTCCGTCAGCAACACCATCCGCCAGGTGAAGCAGGACCCCATCAAGGCGGCGAAGGACATCGGGACGCAGGCGAAGAAGGGCTACGACACCTTCAACAAGGTGAAGACGGCCGTGAAGGACGGCTTCGACAACGTCAAGAGCCTGAAGACGGACGGCTTCAAGGCGACGCTGAAGGGCAACGTCGACAAGCTGGTCGCCAACGCGACGGACCCGAAGACGAAGCTGGACCTCAAGGGCAAGCTGGGCATCGCGGGCAAGGCGTTCGGCACGGTGCTGAGCGCCGCGAAGCTGCCGGGCCAGGTGGGCACCGCGTTCAGCGACGTGCGCAACGCCGTGCGCAGCGGCAGCAGCGAGGACTGGAACAAGGCGCTGGGCTCTGTCGCCACCGCCGGCAAGGGCGCCGTCTCCACCGTCAAGGGCGGGCTGGAGATCGCCCGTGACGTGCAGAAGTTCGGCAGCTCCTACAAGGCGGCGAGCGCCGCGTTCAAGGCCGCCGTCCCGGGCGCCGGTCCCAAGCTGGCCCGCGCCGCCGCTGGCGCCGCCGCCAAGGCCGCCTTCGAGGGGGGTGCCAGCCAGGCCATCAAGAGCGGCGTGCGCACCGCGGTGAACACGGCCGTGAAGAACAGCGGCCTCGCCGCCAAGGCCGTCACGGGCACCGCGACCCGCGCCGCCGCCCGCGCCGCGCTGACCGAGGGTGGCAAGGCCGCCGCCAAGGCCGGTGCGACCGCCGCCGCCCGCGCCGCTGGTGGGACGCTGGCCAAGGCCGCCGGCCGCTTCGCGCCGGGCGCCAACATCGCCATCGCCGCCTTCGACACGGCCAACGCCGTCTCCACCGTGCGTGACCCGAACGCCAGCACCACCAAGAAGGTGACGTCGGTCATCACCGCCGTGGGCTCCATCGCCGCGGCCACCAACATCCCGGTGGTCAGCCAGATTGGCGCCGGCGTCTCCGCCGTCTCCAGCTTCGTCGGCGGCCTGTTCGGGTAGTCGTCGCAGCCCAGAACCCCCGGAGCGCTGATTTCCGGGGGTCATCACCGAAGGGCCTTTCCGGGTTTTCACCGGGGGGCCCTTTTCTGCTAGGCACACCGTGTGAGACGCGCTCGGTTCAATCCCATCTGGGACCACGGTCGCTATCTTCCAGGAGGCCCGCCGGTGGCCAGCAAGAAGAATCCCCCCGCGAATCCCCCGGCCGCCAAGGCGTCCGGCAAGCCCGCAGCCTCCCCTCCTCCGGCGAAGAAGCCGGGGACCGCCGCGGCCAGCAAGGCTCCCCCCAGCAAGGCTCCCCCCAGCAAGGCTCCCCCCAGCAAGGCTCCGGAGACCGCGCAGCAGCCGGTGGCCGCCGTGCAGCAGCTGGTGCAGCGCCTGCCCGTCGCCCCCGGCTTGGGCCACCAGGCGGACCTGCCGGAGGTGAAGGCCCCCTCGCTGGAGAACCTGGCCATCCAGGTGCCCGCGGGCGAGGACCTCACCGAAACGGACCTGCTGGAGCGCTTCCACGAGCTGGCGCGCGCGAAGGCGGAGTCCCGGCCGCGCGCGGAAGGCGAAGCGCTGGCCATGGGCGACGACGTGCAGTTGGACATCCTGGGCTACGCCAACGGCCGCCTCATCCCGCTGAGCACGCGCCTGGGCTACTGGATGGAGCTGGCGCCCCAGCTGATGCTGCCCGGGTTCTCGGAGGTCATCGCCGAGGCCAACGTGGGCGACAGCGTGGAGGTGGGCCTCATCCTTCCGGATGACTACCCCGCGGAGCAGCTGCGCGGCATGCCGGCGCGCTTCCTCGTGGACATCCGGGCCGCGCGCGAGGTGCGCATGCCCGACACGGAGTCGGACGAGTTCATCCAGAAGCTGGGGCGCGGCGCCACGCACGAGGAGGTCATGAGCTCCATCGTGGACGAGATGGAAGGCGAGATGGCCGACCTGCTCTGGGTGGACGCGCGCAACATGGTGCTGGACACGCTGGTGGAGCGCTCCGGCGTCACGGTGCCCAAGGCGCTGGTGGACGAGGAGATCCGCCGCCGCTGGCTCCAGATGGAGGGTGAGGCGCTCGCCCAGAAGTTCTTCACCCTGGAGGAGCAGCAGGAGGCGCTGGACGGCTGGCTCCACCACCCGGGCATCCGCGAGGACGTGGAGCGCCGGCTGAAGATTGCCCTCGTGCTGCGCGCCATCGGTCAGCGGGACAAGCTGCAGCTGACCCCGCCGGTCGCGCTGGAGCTGCTCAAGGAGTCCTCGGAGCCCTTCGGCATCACCGAGGCCCAGCTGCGCGAGTCCATGATGGACCCCGCGGCGGCCGCGCAGATGAACGACGTCGCCTGGCACCTGCTCGTCGTGGAGCACGTGATGACCCAGGCGAAGGTCACCTTCGAGGGCGCCGACGCAGGGCTGTCCCAGGGCTGAGGCTCCAGAGCCTCCGGCGCCTCCTTCCGCGGCAACGCCCTACGGCTGGACGGCCGGGGGCGTCCCCGCCGGAGCCGGTGTCGGCGTCTGGCCCGGCGCGACGAAGGCGCCAGTGGTGGGGTCCACCTGCCAGGCGGAGTACTGGTGGGCGAGCACGTCGCGCACCTGCCCCTGCTCGTAGCAGACGGAGTAGACGACGAAGACGTCGTTCTGGAAGTTGGGCCGGCCGTAGCGGTAGCAGTCCTGGTCGCCCTGCTTCTGGAGCGTGAGGGGATTGCCCAGCAGGCCGTGCACCTCCTGGGTGGACATCCCGGAGCGCACCATCTTGATGCCGTGCGGCGTGATGACGGAGAAGGTCGTCCCGTGGGCGCGCCACAGCGACACGAAGCCCACGATCAACAGCAGCGGGACCGCGGCGGCCACGAACCACGTGAAGCTGAAGCGGCCGTGCTTCTTCGAATGGGCGTCTTCCCGGAAGGCCGTGAAGAGGGACTCCGGAGAGGTGTCCGCCGACATGCCGCCGCCGGGGATGAGTTGCAGGGGGGGGGTGTGGGGAGCGCTCACGCCTTTCTGAATGCCGCTCGCGCGCCCGGGATGCAAGTGAGTCCACACCCGTCACGCCCTACCGGTCGCTTCCCGGCGTCGGTCGGGGTGGGATACGTCCGGATGTCCGGTTCCGGGTCAGCCGTGCAAGTTCACAATGGACGGCGGACAGGGCTGCTAGAGGACACATCCTGTGGGTCTTCTCGAGGAGTCACACGTCATGGCGAAGCGCGCCGCAGCGAAGGGCGTCACCCAGAAGGTCCTGGAGCGGGATGCGCTTCCGCCCGGGGCCGAGGTGCCGGACAGCGGCCTGTTCTTCAACCGCGAGCTGTCGTGGCTGGCCTTCAACGACCGGGTGTTGCAGCTGGCGGAGTCCTCGGAGGTGCCGCTGATGGAGCGGCTGAAGTTCATCTCCATCTACGCGCGCAACCTGGACGAGTTCTTCATGATTCGCGTGGCGCGGCTGCACGAGCAGATCGCCGCGCGCGTGGGCCGGCTGGTGCCGGACGGCGCCTCCCCGGGTGAGACGCTGGACAAGCTGCACAAGGGCATCCTGGAGCAGGGCCGCCGCCACGCGGACTGCTTCGAGAAGGTCCTCCGCCCCGCGCTGGCGGACAAGGGCCTGCGCATCCTGTCCACGAAGGAGCTGGACGCGGATCAACGCGCGCAGGTGGATCAGCGCTTCCGCGAGCAGATCTTCCCCGTGCTCACGCCGCTGGCCATCGGGCTGGGGCGGCACTTCCCGTACATCTCCAACATGTCCCTGAGCCTCGCGGTGCTGCTGCGCGACCCGGTGGCGGAGGAGGAGAGCGTGGCGCGGGTGAAGGTGCCCAAGGAGATATTGCCGCGCTTCGTGCCGCTCAAGGGGGGCACGCTGTTCGTGCCGCTGGAGGAGATCATCGCCCAGCACCTGGGGGACCTGTTCCCGGGGATGGAGGTGCTCAACTGGAGCCTGTTCCGCGTGACGCGCGACGCGGACTTCACCGTGTCCGAGGACGCGGAGGACCTGCTCAAGGCGGTGGAGACGGAGCTGAGCCAGCGCCGCTTCGGCAACGTCATCCGCCTGGAGGTGCAGGCGGGGATGAGCGCGAAGCTGCTGGAGCCGCTGGTGGAGGCGCTGTCGCTGGAGCCCCTGCAGGTCTACGAGGAGCACGGCCTGCTGGACCTGGCGGACATGATGTCGCTGGCGATGACGCCGGGCTTCACGGAGCTGCGCGACCCGCCGTGGACGCCGGTGACGCAGGCCCGGCTGCGCACGGACAGCGAGTCCCCGGACGGCGGGGGCACGGTGATGTCCGCGATGCGCCGGGGGGACCTGCTGGTGCACCACCCCTACGAGTCCTTCGGCACGTCGGTGGAGCGCTTCGTCAGCGAGGCGGTGGAGGACCCGGACGTGCTGGCGCTGAAGCAGACGGTGTACCGCACGTCGGACAGCTCCCCGCTGGTGCCCGCGCTCATCCGCGCGACGGAGCGCGGCAAGCAGGCCGTGTGCATGGTGGAGCTGAAGGCCCGCTTCGACGAGCGCGCCAACATCCGCTGGGCCAACGCGCTGGAAGAGGCGGGCGTGCACGTGGTGTATGGGATTCCCAGCCTGAAGACGCACGCGAAGGCCATCCTCATCGTGCGGCGCGAGGGCGAGCGGGTGCGGCACTACGTGCACATCGGCACGGGCAACTACAACCCGAAGACGGCGCGGCTCTACACGGACCTGGGGTTGTTCACCACGGACCCGGACATTGGCGCGGACGTGGCGGATGTCTTCAACTTCCTCACGGGCTTTGGCCGGCCGCGCTCCTTCCGCAAGCTGCTGGTGGCGCCGCTCACCATGCGCGAGGGGTTGATGGAGGAGATCAAGAAGACCATCGCCGCGCACACGCCGGAGACGCCCGCGCGCATCCTGATGAAGATGAACGCGCTGGTGGACCCGGGCATCATCCGCGGCCTCTACGACGCGTCACGCGCCGGGGTGCGCGTGGAGCTCAACGTGCGGGGCATCTGCTGCCTGCGGCCGGGGGTGCAGGGCGTGTCGGAGAACATCCGGGTGGTGTCCAACCTGGGCCGCTTCCTGGAGCACCCGCGCATCTACGCCTTTGAGCGGGGCGCGACGTCGCGCACGTACATCGGGTCCGCGGACATGATGCCGCGCAACCTGGACCACCGCGTGGAGATATTGGCGCCGGTGGAGGACCCCATCCTGAGCGCGCAGGTGCGCGACGTGGTGGAGCGCTGCATGGTGGACACCAGCGGCTCCTGGGATTTGTCCTCGGACGGCTCCTGGCGCCGGCGCATCCCCCCCACCACCGGCGACAAGCGCTCCGCCCAGGGGGAGCTGATGGAGCGCGCCATCCGGATGGTCCATGTGCAGAGCGGCCGTCCGGTGGCGTGAGGTTCCTACGGCTCAGATTTCGTGGTTCACCAGGTTGAACACCGCCACGCGGTGCGACTGCGGGAACAGCACCACGAACAGGTGGTTCCAGTCATGCGCGCCCGCGGCCACCAGGTACGACGCGTAGTAGTACGCGATCTGCACCTGCTCCGTGCCGTTGCCCAGCTCCGTCAACAGGTGCGGATCCAACGCGTCGAAGAAGAAGAGCTGCTGCGACATCGTGCTGAACGGCACGTTGCCCTGGAACCGGAACGGGATGCGGTCGTCCTGCCGCAGCGCGAACACCGACTCCACCGCGTCCGCCACCGTCGGCGCCTGCGTCGACGTCCACGGGAAGCTGTAGACCTCCAGCGTGCCGTCGCACCAGTTGTTGTGCGCCTCGCACTCCGCGTTGCCCGCCTCCATGTCCGCTTCCAGCAGCGCCGTCGGGCCCTCGTACTCCAGCTCGATCTGGCTCAGCCGGGACTCCACCGCGCGCACCGCCTGCGGGGACTCCGGCGTCGGCTCCTGCGCCGGCGGAGGCGCTGCGTTGCACGCACCCAACAGCAGCGCGGAGGCCAGCACGGACAACTGCACCCGGTGTCGAAGCATGGTCACATCCTTGAGCAGTGAAACGGGGGAACCGTGGCTGTGCCACACCCCCGTCCCCGTCCTCAAGTGACAACGCCGCGCTTTCGTCACGTGACCGCTGCATCACGCGCGTCCTCACGGAGTGACTGGAAATCTTCAGCCCTGCTCGTCCCGCTCGCCCAGGGGGCCCGGGGGGCTGCGGGCGACATCCTCGCGGCGGTGCGCCTCCACCTCGGGCACCTCCTCCCAGCGGATCCACCCGGCGCGGGCCGCATGACGCGCGGCGGCCACCGTGTCGTCCACCACCACCAGCTCACTGCCCGCGGCGAGGATGTCCCGGGCGATGGCCGCCATCTCATCGCCGCGCTTCGCCTTGCCCGGCACGTTGCGGATGTACACGCCGCGGATCCGGCCCGGGTACTCGTGCACGATGGTGCGGTAGTGCTCCGCGTCCTCCTGCCCGCTGTCGCCAATCAGGATGAAGGGCAGGTGCGTGAGCGTCTCCAGCACGCCGCGGATCTTGTCCAGCTTGTGCCCGTG
Source organism: Corallococcus sicarius (assembly GCF_003611735.1). GTDB lineage: Bacteria > Myxococcota > Myxococcia > Myxococcales > Myxococcaceae > Corallococcus > Corallococcus sicarius. The sequence goes on from NZ_RAWG01000123.1 coordinate 8,535, forward strand.
TCCCCCGCCCGGCGCGAAGCCATCTCGCGACAGCCCCCAGTCGCGCAAGAGCAGCGGACCGATGGGGATGCGGTGGATGGAGAGGAACTCGTCCAGGTGCTCGTAGAGGTTCCACGGGCTGCTGGAGACGTAGAAGATGGGGTTGTCCGCCGTGCCGCTCGCGCCCGCCTGGAGCGCCGCGTAGAACGCGTCCACGCCCGGGAAGGGCAGCCGCCCCCGGTGCTCCGTGAGGAACAGCGCCCACGCGCGCTTGATGGGGTCCGTCACCCCCGTGGCGATGACCGTGTCGTCGATGTCGCTGATGACGCCCACCTCCGCGCTCGAGCCCGCCACCCGCACCGGCGCCGACACGCGCGGCACCCCTTGCGCCTCCGGCGACAGCAGCTCCAGTTCCACCATGTGCCAGCCCGAGCGCACGCCCGCCGGCGGCGGCACCCACAGCTCCAGGAAGCCCTCCTCGTCCGTCGTGCCCTCCCAGTGCTTGTCCCCCCAGCGCACCGCCACCTGCGCGCTGGCGATTTCACGCGTCATGTAGCGCTTGTAGGACGCGACGGCGCTGCTCAAGAGCGTGTGCCGCTGGCGCGAGGGCTTCACCTTGCGCTCCTCCAGCACGCGCGCCTTGATGACCACGCGGTCCGGGGTGCCATAGCCGCGGTACGGCAGGATGCGCAGCGGCGGGGCAATGCCCAGCCCCTTGCGCACGCGGCGGCTCAGCACGTCGTAGTGGGCGTCCGCCTTCACGGCGAACTTGAACAGCAGCGGATACAGTGGGGGCATGGCGGGTGGTGACACTCTACCTTCTCGCTCTCAGTCGTGACGTCCCAACGTCCGGTCCAGGTTGTACGCGGCGCTGATGAGCGACAGGTGCGTGAGCGCCTGCGGGAAGTTGCCCATCGCCTCGCCCGACATGCCGGTCTGCTCCGCGTAGAGCCCCAGGTGGTTCGCGTAGCCCTGCATCCGCTCGAAGATGAGCCGCGCCTCGTCCAGCAGGTCCGGCCTGGCGGCGCTCGCGCGCGTCATCGCCTCCACCAGCCAGAAGCTGCACAGGTTGAAGGTGCCCTCGCTGCCCTCAATCCCATCCAGCTTCTCGTCCGCCTCGTAGCGGAACACCAGGCCGTCCGACGTGAGGCCCCCCTCCCGGGGCGACTTCCGGATGAGGTCCAGCGTGGAGAGCATCCGCGGATCCACCGGCGACAGGAAGAACACCAGCGGCATCAGGAGGTTCGCCGCGTCCAGCGCGTCGTGCCCGTAGGCCTGGATGAAGGCGCCCTTCTGCTTGCAGAACCCCTTCTCCATGATGTCTTCGAAGATGGTGTCGCGCGTGGTCAGCCACTTCGCGCGGTCCGCCGGCAGGCTGCGCTTGTCCGCCAGCCGGATGGCCCGGTCCACCGCCACCCAGCACATCAGCTTCGAATAGACGAAGTGCCGGCGCGAGCCGCGGATCTCCCAGATGCCCTCATCCTCCAGCTGCCAGTGGTCGCAGACCCAGTCCACCATCCTGCGCAGGTGCCGCCAGAAGTCATACGAGATGGGCGCCGCGTACTTGTTGGACAGGTACACCGAATCCATCAGCTCGCCGTAGATGTCCAGCTGCAGCTGGTTCGCCGCCAGGTTGCCAATGCGCACCGGCTTCGCGCCGCCGTAGCCGTCCAGGTGCGTGAGCTCCTCCTCGTGGGGCACCGGGCTGCCGTCCAGGCAGAACATCAGGGGCAGCGGCCCGTCTCCCACCTCCGCGCACCGCGCCTCCACCCAACGCATGAACGCGGCGGCCTCCTCGTCGAAGCCGATGCGCATGAACGCGTAGACGGTGAAGGCCGCGTCCCTCAGCCAGCAGTAGCGGTAGTCCCAGTTGCGCGTGCCCCCGGGGGACTCCGGCAGGCTGCACGTGGGCGCCGCGACGATGGCCCCCGACGGCTCGAACGTCATCAGCTTCAGCGCCAGCGCGGAGCGCTGCACCATCTCCCGCCACCGCCCGGTGTACTTGCACTTGGACAGCCAGTGCCGCCAGTAGTCCACCGTGTCGCGGAAGACGTGCTCCGCGGACTCGTGCGTGTGCATGCGGTGGTGACAGCTCTCCACCCCGCCCTCGCGCAGGGTGAAGACCGCGGACTCGCTCTCCTTCAGCGTGAAGTGCGCGACGACGCCCGTGCCCTCCTGCTCCAGCGGCACCGGGGTGATGAGCTGCATGCTCAGCCCCGGCGACACGAAGACCGCGCCGCCCTTCACCAGGTGCGTCCCGTGTTCGTCCCGCGCGTAGTTGAAGGCCGGGAAGCACTCCATGCGGAAGGACATCTGCCCGCGCACCACGCGGATGCGGCGCAGGATTTCGCGCCCCTCCGCCTTCGCCCCCCTGCCCAGGGGCATCAGGTCGATGAGCTCCCCCACGCCGTCCGGCGTGTAGAACCGCGTCACCAGCACGTTGGTGTCCGGCCAGTAGAACTGGCGCTTCAGCACCCCGTCCGGCTCCGGGGACACGCGCCAGTGCCCGCCCTTGCGCGGATCCACCAGCGCGGCGAAGACGCTGGGGCTGTCGAAGTGCGGGTAGCACAGCCAGTCGATGGTGCCCTCGTTGCCCACCAGCGCCACCGTGCGCAGGTCCCCGATGACGCCGTGGTCTTCAATGGCCACTCCACCCTTCAGGTCCACATGGGGATTCACCGGCCGGCCCCCTGGAAGGTGATGACGTGCTTGATGCCGCCCTTCTCCTCCACCACCTTCGCGAAGTCAGACGGCGGGTGGCGCTGGGTGATGAGCTTCTCCAACTGGCCGGGCCAGCGGGCGCGGAAGCGGGCCAGGTCCTCCAGCGCGGCGCTGAAGTCGCTGTCCGCCGCGTTCACCGTGCCGAACATCACCCGGTTGCCCAGCACCAGCTGCCCCAGCACCTCGTCCCCCTTCAACTCCAGCGGCTCCTCGCGTCCGGGCACGCCGGTGAAGATGAGCACGCCGTTCTCCTCCAGCACCTTCAGCGAATCGAACGCCACCTTCGACGCGCCCGTCGCCTCGTAGATGAGGTCCACGCCGCCCAGCTGCTCCTTCAGCGCCTCCACCGTGACCTCCTTGGAGGAGATGTACGGGGCGCCCATGGCCTCGGAGGCCTCCGCCTTCACGTTGGGCTTGGGGCTGCGCGAGTACACCGTCGTCTCATAGCCCGCGCGCATCAGCGCCATCGCGCCCAGCTGCGCCACCGGCCCCGCGCCCAGCACCAGCGCCTTGCCCGGGGTGTGCTTCCAGGGCAGCCGCGTCTGGATGTGCGCCACCTCGCGCAGGCCCTTCTCCGCGACGGTGAGCGGTTCGGTGAGCACGGCCACGTCGCGCAAGCCATCGTCCGCGCGGTGCAGGTAGGCCGCGTCCTCCACGAAGAACTCCGCGCAGAAGCCGTGCGCGCCCTGGATGCCGCGCTCCGTGTAGTCCCCCGTCACGCAGAAGTCCGGGTGGCCGTGACGACACGCCGGGCAGCGCGTGTGCGGACAGGGCCTGCGCACGCGCGGCACCACCAGGTCGCCGGGCCTGAGGCCCTGCACGTGCGCGCCCACCTCCACCACCTCACCCACGCACTCGTGGCCCAGGATGAGGTGGTCCTCGCCCTTGGGCGCCGCGCCGTGGTGGCCCTTCAGGATGTCCTGGTCGGTGCCACACACGCCGACCTCCAACGTGCGCACCTTGACCTCCGTCGGGGAGTGCAGGCGCGGCTCGGGAACGTCGATGACGCGGACTTCGCGCGCGGGGAACGTGATGGCCACGGCCTTCATGGGCGACTGCCTCCTTCGGGAAGACATCCCTGGACAAGGGGTGCGGACCCCGGGTCCATGTCGCAAGTGCCTGGCGTGCGCAGGGGTTTCACGGCCGCGAACCTGGAAGGCTCCCGCGCTGAACACCCCGGAGCGCCCGCCTGCCTGGAGGGCGACATTCCGCGAACGCGTGAAAGCACTGCCCCGGAAGGGACGCGCGGGTCTATAGACGGGGGCTGTGCGTGCGCCCCCCGCCTCCCGTCGCAGCCGCGCCACCGCCATCGGTGCCACGGCCTTCCTGATTCTCGCCCTGCCCTTCCTGGTGCTGGGCGTGTTCTTCCTCGGCCAGAAGGCACGGCTGGACCTGCGGTGTGAACCCAGGGCCGCGTGCGTCCTCACCAGCTCCAGCTGGCTGTCCCAGGCGGAGGTGGGCCGCTACGGCCCCCAGGACATCCGCCGCGTGGACGTGGCCCGCAGCCGCAGCACCCGCAAGGGCGCGGCGCCCATCTTCCGCCCGCGCCTGGAGACGACCTCCGGCGTCCAGCCGCTCGCCTACCAGTGGACGGAGGACGAGGCGGAGGCCACCGCCTTCGTGGACACCGTGCAGCGCTACCTGTCGGGCCCGCGCACGGACCCCTTCCACGTGTACCGGGATGACCGGCGGGCGTCGCTCCGCGTGGGCGGCGCCTTCACCGGCGTGGGCCTGGCGGTGCTCTGCCTCTGCCTGTGGCTCGCCGCGCGCACCGTGGCGCATCGCCGAACCGAGCGGGCCGAGCGAACCGGGCGGGCCCTCCTGTCCTGAAGCACCCGAAAAACCGGGGAAAGCAGCCAGCCGGCGCCGAAAGTCGCACCGTCTGTCCTACAATCGAACCTGGCTGCCCGCTGCCAGGTCCTACCTGTGCGACCTTGGGGCAGATGGATAGGTTGGGGTGAATGGTTCGACGCCTCTTCGAGCGGTTGCGCGGTCTGCGCCAGGTGGCCCCCCACCTGCTGCGGCCCGCGCATGTGAACGCGGACCGGGCGAAGATCGCCATTGCCCAGCTGGACCACCACTACGCGAACAAGGTCGTGGCGCTGAAGGACGTGAACCTCAACGTCCGCTCGGGGGAGTTCGTCTGTCTGCTCGGCCCCTCCGGCTGCGGCAAGTCCACGCTGCTCTACGCGCTGGCGGGCCACGTGGCGCCCACGGGCGGCACCGTCGCCATCGACGGCAAGCCCATCCATGGCCCGGGGCCGGACCGGCTGCTGATGTTCCAGGAGGCCGCGCTGTTCCCGTGGCTCACCGTGCGCGGCAACATCACCTTCGCGCTCGCGGCCCGGGGCGTGCCCCGCTCCGAGCGCCGTGAGCGCGCGGACACCTTCATCCAGCGCGTACGCCTGGACGGCTTCGCGGACACGCTGCCCCACGAGCTCTCCGGCGGCATGAAGATGCGCGCCAGCCTCGCCCGCGCGCTCGCGGTGGACCCCACCGTGCTGCTGATGGACGAACCGTTCGGCGCGCTGGATGCCCAGACGCGCGTGCACATGCAGGAACTCCTGCAGTCCATCTGGATGCGCGCCGGCAAGACGGTGGTGTTCGTCACCCACGACGTGCAGGAGGCGCTGATGCTGGGCACCCGCGTGGTGCTGATGGCGCCCCGGCCCGGCCGCGTGGTGGAGGACCTGGAGATCCACCTGCCCATGCCCCGCTCGCTGGAGGACCCGTCGCTCGACGCGATGGCGCGCGACATCCGCCACCGGCTGCGCGCCGTGGAGGGCCCGGTGCTGGAGACCCATCCCCCGGAGCCCGTGCCCCGCCGTACGCAGACCCCTTCCAGCCTGCCGCGTCCCAGCATCGTCACGGGCCGCTGAGGAATCCCCCATGAAGTGGGCGCAGAAGCTGGGAATGCTCGTGCTGCTCTTTGCCCTCTGGGAGGTGCTGGCGCGCTCGGGCGTGTGGCACAAGCACCTGTTCCCCGGCCCCCTCCAGGTGCTGGAGAGTCTCGTCGCCATGGCCAGCGACGGGCGGCTGGGCGGCGCCACGCTGCGCTCCATGGGGCGGCTCGTGCGCGCCTACGCCATGTCGGTGGCCATCGGCGTGCCGCTGGGGCTGCTCATCGCGCGGCTGGCCTTCTTCAGGAACGCGGTGAAGCCCGTGGTGACGGGGTTCCAGGCGCTGCCCTCCATCTGCTGGCTGCCCCTGGCCCTGTTGTGGTTCGGCCTCAACGACAGCGCCATCCTCTTCGTCGTGGTGATGGGCAGCGTGCTGGGCATCTCCATCGCCACCGAGGACGCGGTCAACGGCCTGGACCCGCAGCTGGCGCGCGTGGCCCGGACGCTGGGCGTGCGCGGCCTGCGCTTCTACTTCGGCGTGCTGTTGCCCGGCGCCCTGCCCGGCATCGTCACCGGCCTCAAGCTGGGGTGGAGCTTCGCCTGGCGCGCGCTGCTCGCGGGCGAGCTGCTCTTCGTCTCCGGCGGGCTGGGCCAGCTGCTCACCATGGGACGCGAGCTGATGGACGTGACGCAGGTGATGGCGGTGATGCTCGCCATCATCATCATCGGCGTCACCGTGGACCGCGTCCTCTTCCAGACGGTGGAGGCGAAGCTGCGCCGCCGGTGGGGTCTGACGACGGCCACGTAGCCCCCACGGGGGTGGGCTTGCGTGTGCGCCTTGCGACGCTTCACGTCATTTCACCCTCAAGGGCATTGATAACCGGCACCGCTTGCCCGTTAGCGTGAGGGCACCCATGCGTTCCCTGCGTCCATTGCCCGGCCTCGTCCTCCTCTGCGTCCTCCTGACCGGCGTCGCGTCGTGCAAGCGCGACACGCCGTCGGGCGCCAACGCGCCGCTGCGCGTGGCCTTCTTCCCCAACATCACGCATGCGCAGGCGCTGGTGGCGAACTCCGAGGGGCTGTTCGGTTCGCAGCCCGGGATGGGCCAGGTGGAGGTGCGCCAGTTCAACGCGGGCCCCGCCGCCATGGAGGCGCTGGTCGCGGGCTCCGTGGACGTGGCCTACGTGGGGCCCGGCCCCGCCATCAACACGTACCTCAAGGCCGGCCGGGAGCTGCGCATCATCTCCGGCGCGGTGAACGGCGGCGCGGTGCTGGTGGTGAAGTCCGCGAAGACGGCCGCGGACCTGAAGGGCAAGAAGCTGGGGACGCCGCAGCTGGGCAACACCCAGGACATCGCCCTGCGCCACTGGCTCAAGGACCAGAAGCTCACCATCGCCGCGGACGCGGGCGGCGACGTGCAGGTGATTCCCATCTCCAACCCGGACATCCTGGGCCAGTACCTCCAGGGCGCCATCGAGGGCGCGTGGGTGCCGGAGCCCTGGGGCGCGCGCATGCTCGCGGAAGGCGGCGGCCACATCCTCGTCAACGAGAGCGACCTGTGGCCGGACAAGCGCTTCCCCACCACGGTGGTGGTGACGACGAAGAAGGTGCTGGAGACGCAGCGCTCGCGCATCGCCGCGCTCCTGCGCACGCACGTGCGGCTCACCGAGCGCTGGAGCGCGGACCGGCCCTCCTTCGCCACGTCCGCCAACGCCGCCTTCGGTCGGCTCACGCAGAAGCCCCTGCCGGGCCCGGTGCTCCAGGACGCCTTCTCCCGCCTGGAGCCCTCCCTGGACCCGGTGCCCGCCGCGCTCGCGACCTCCGCCCGTCACGCGAAGGAGCTGGGGTTCATTCCCAGCGACGACATCTCCGGGCTCGTGGACCTGAGCGTCCTCGATGAGGTGCGCGGCGCGAAGCCGAACTGAAGTCGCCCTCCGACCTGGCGGCGCGCTAGTCCAGCTTCTCGCCAGAGATGGACAGGGCCACGTTGTTTGTCTTTTCCTCCACCTGGTAGACGGCCACGACCTGCTGGCCCTTCTGGGGCAGCTTGTTGATTTGCAGCACGCTCATGTCGAGGGGCACCACCGGCCCCGACACGTCCTGGACGTACAGCGTCAGCCCGTCCTGCTTCACCACCGGCCCCGTCACCTGGAGCATCCTGTCCGGGTCGGGAGTGATTTGCCGCACTGGGAGGTTCTGGGTGAGGTTCGCTGGGTTGCTGTCCGGGACGGTGCCCACGACGTTGGACGGGCTGGTGCTGGCCCGTTCGCTGAGCTCTCCCCTCGCGCCCAGGTCCTGGGCCCTCCCCACATTGGGTGCTTCCGCCCGGCCCAGGCCGGGTGCCACCAACAGGCCGAGCATTGGAGCGGTCAACAGCACTGCTCGCCATCCTCTGGGGAATCTGCGCATCATCGTCACACCTCCGTGCCGTGGGGGCGCTGCCCCCTGGGCTCACACCTCAACATGGGGTGGAGGGCGCTGAATGTTCAGCGGCTGAACACGGGCCCTGCCCGTGGTAGCGGCAACACAGTAGGGTGGCACACGCACGGGCCAGGGACCGCTCGCGGATGCCCCCCTGTCTGTCTTTCTTTTCGCCGCGTGAGCGCGGCAACGAATACGAGGCACCTTTTGGCTGGACGTACCGACGAGCAGCACCGCATCGCCCTCTTCATCGACTTCGAGAACCTGGTCACCAACACCGGCATCAGCTCCAACAACTTCGACCTCCAGCCCGCGCTGGACCAGTTGCTGGAGCAGGGCAAGGTCGTCTTCCGCCGCGCCTACTGCGACTGGTCGCGCTTCGCGGACGCGAAGGTGCGCCTGCACGACGTGGGCGTGGAGCTGGTGGACGTGCCCCCCTCCACCCGCGCTGGCAAGAACAGCGCGGACATGCGCCTGGTCATCGACGCGCTGGAGCTGTGCTACGCGCGCGAGCAGATCGACACCTTCGTCATCGGCTCCGGGGACAGCGACTTCTGCCCCCTGGCGTACAAGCTGCGTGAGAACGGCCGCACCGTCATCGGGCTGGCGGTGAAGGAAGCCAGCTCCCGCATGTTCGTCAACGCGTGCGACCAGTTCATCTACATGCGGCCCAAGTCCCGGGGCGACAAGGAGAAGGACCACGGGGGCAAGGGCCACAAGGGCGACAAGTCCGACGAGGGCCGCGGTGGCAAGCGCGGCAAGGGTGGCAAGTCCGACGAGGGCAAGGGCCACAAGGGCGAGTCCTCCAGCAAGGAAGGCCACGAGGGCAAGGGCGGCAAGAGCAAGGCGGAGGTGCCCGCCATCGCGCGCGAGGTCGTGCAGAGCCTGCTGCGCCGCGCCACCGGCCCGCTCAACCCGTCGCTCATCAAGGAGACCATCGTCCGCAAGGAGCCCGACTTCGACGAGCGCGACCACGGCTTCTCCACCTTCGCGCGCCTGCTGGAGGCGCTGGAGCAGGAGGGCCTGTTGCGCCGCATCCAGCAGGGCCGCCAGGGCTACGTCGTGGGCCCGGACACGGACCTGCCCGCCCCGGTGAGCGAGGGCAAGGGCGGCGGCAAGGGCCGCCACGCCAAGGCGCCCGCCCCGGTGGAGGAAGAGGACGAGGAGCTGGAGTCCTATCCGGACCCCGAGGATGAAGGGCTTTAAGCCGTAGCAGCGGCACCGTCGCCGCGGACCGGGGAGCTTCCCCGGTCCGTGTGCGGACGACAGCTCAGGCGGGACTCAGGTCGCGCGGGGCGTGGTGGACTCGCACAGGTGTTCGAGGAACTCCGGCAGCAGGCGGGCGGACATCACCCACAGCTTGCCCTCGCCCAGGTCCGCCAGCGACACGCGCTCCGCGTACTCCACGCAGGTGGACTCCACGTAGTGGACGAACACCTTGCGGTTGCGCGCGCGGTACCAGTCCGCCGCGCGGCCGAGCAGCGCCACGAACGCCTCCTGCACCTCCGGGCGCGCGTCGTCCTCCAGCGGCACCAGGCGCACGCCGTCCAGCACGTTGAAGAGGTTGAGGCCCGGCTGCGCGGACTCGAAGACGGCCAGCGCCACGGCGCGGCCCTCGTGACGGGCCACCACCAGCTCGCGCTCGCGGGACAGCCCCGCCTCACCCCAGCCGGTGCGCATCTCGCGCAGGTCGAAGCGCTCCGGCACCAGGTCCAGCGCCTCGCGGTAGGCCTCCGGGCGGGTGCTGGCGATCTTCTCGAAGAAGCGCGCGCGCTCCTCCTCGGTGGGCGTGTCCAGCGCGATGCCCATGGGCACGGCCCAGGGGGAATCCACCTCTCCCTCCATCAGGCGGAAGGGCACGAGGCACGTCTGGCCGGTGTGCGAGTACCAGTTGGCGAAGTCGAACTTGGTGTAGCGCACCCAGCGGACGTTGGCCTCGCAGTAGGCGAAGAACCACTTCACCTCGGGGTCTGCCTGCGTGGGCTCGTAGCCGCGCAGGTAGATGTCGCGCAGGGCCTCGCGCGCGGTGGACTTGCTGTTGACGGGCTGGTGCCGCGCCAGCTGGTGCGCCATCCAGCTGCCCGCGTAGGGCTTGAGGACGGACAGCGTGGCCTCCACGCCGTCTTCCGCCGGGCGCACCACGCGGTAGCCCAGGCGGGGCTGCTCCTGGAGCTTGTCCTGCGTGTGGTCGAACTGCTCGCGCAGGTTGGTGAACTTCTCCGGCTCCTTGCCCGGCAGGCGGAAGTAGCCGGAGCGCTCGAAGAGCTTCCAGGTGGAGTCGTTCCAGTCGCCTTCCACGCGGGTGGTGGGATGGGCCTGGACCTCCACGAGCGCCCGCCACGCGCGGGCCCCTTCGGCGTCCAGGGGCCGGACGGACACACCGCAGCGGCGGCCGTGCGGCGTGCTGGAGATGTTGCGCACCTCCGCGCGCAGGCGCACCGGGGCGTGGCCGTCCAGCGCCACCTCCATCACCGGCAGGCGCAGGCCCGGGTACATCAGGTCCTCGCCGGGCTCGGTGAGGAAGGACAGGCCCTCATAGGAGACATCCAGCAGGCCGCGGCGCACGTGCACCTGGGGCCAGAGCGGATGGTCGAACTCCAGCGTGCAGGACGCGCTGGCCTGGGTGCGGCGCAGCCAGCGGTGGCGGAAGCGCACGAGCGACGTGGGCACCGGCATCACCAGCAGGTCGCCCTCCAGTCGCGCGGACTCCGCCTGGAAGTGCACCACGCTGCTGTAGCCGAAGGCCTCCACCGTGAAGGGGCCCGGCGGGAGCGCGCCGTGCACCTTCCAGCCGAGCATGTCCTGCAGGGGCTCGAAGAAGGAGGCCGTCACCTCCACGCGCTGACCGTCCTGGGTGCGCAGCACGCCCCGGGCCTGGCGCGACGCGAGCGCTTCACAGATGCGCGCCACGCGGTCCGCGCGGTCAATCTGCTCGCGCCACACCGGCCGCGTCTCCGGCGTGAGCAACAGGCCGTTGTCGCGCAGCGACTCCAGCAGGCCCACGATGCGGCGGCCCGCGTCGAGCGGCGGCGCGACGAAGCGCAGGCTGATCTCCGGCCGCGCGTCATTGACGCCAATCACCTCCGCGTCCAGCGCGGTGGCCCACCGCTCGCCCTCGCCCACCACCACGGACGCGGCCTGCCCCTTGCGAGGCACGGTGCGCGAGTCCAGGTGGAGCGTGAGGTGCTCGAGGGACAGCTGCACCAGCCGACCCGGCGAGAAGTCCGCGCCGAATGACGCCGCCGCGTTCAACTTCGTCCCCACCCGGTAGCCGAGAAGGGTTTCGCGGCCAGACGGCGCGTCTTGAGTGTCCGTGTGCATTGGGGGGCTCCCTCGGTGTCCTACGGGGCAGAATTGTACAATGTCCTAAGAAACTCTGCGTTCCCCAGTTGCGGCAGACCCAGGGAAGCCGAATTCCCACAGAGTGGAGATCATTCACCCCTTCTGCACTCAGACCATCGGGCCACAGCGGCAAGGTCCGCTTGGACTGTTGCGGATTGGCCTCTCACACGCTGAGAGTTCCTTCCATCAACAGGAGCATGACCTTCTGAGACGGGTGCACACGGTGCCCCACCTCGGGTCCTGATCAACCCAGGAAAAGTGGGTCATTCCCGGACTCCTGACACGCAGGGCATGTCGCATGTCCGGTGGTGGGAGCCGGGCTGCCCGGGAGGCGGAGCGGGGCCAGGGCGTCCGGGATGACTCCCGCCCCCGCGAGGGGTTATCCCGGGACGCGCCATGCCCCTGTCCACCCTCTGCCTCCACTGCGGCATGTGCTGTGACGGCACGCTCTTCACCCACGTTCCGCTCCAGCCCCCCGAGGCGGAAGTGCTGCGGGAGCGGGGCCTGACGCTCGCGACAAGGGAGGATGGTGGCGCGGTGTTGCCCCAGCGCTGCGCGGCGTTGGACGGCCGGTGCTGCACCGCCTATGCGGAGCGCCCGGAGGCGTGCCGCCGCTACCGCTGCCAGCTCCTGAACGCGCTCGCCGACGGGGAGGTTTCGCTGGAAGAGGCGAAGGGGGTGGTGGATGCGGCGCATGCCCGGGTGGAAGCCGTGGCGCGCGCGTTTCCTACGTCCCGGGTGGGGGACGCAACGGCGATGCGGCGGGCCCGCGAAGCGGCGCTGGCGTCTTCCACCGAGGTGTTTTCCAGCGAGGCGAGGGAGGTTTTGACCCAGGCCGAGGCCTTCCTGGACCGGCACTTCCGGGGCCGTTTCCGGCGCTCCGGGTGAACGCCTGTACCGGGGCCTCCAGGGGCTGATTTGAAGCGGAGATCATGGGTCGCATGAGCTGGACGAAAGGCGATATCCGGTCCGGTGGCGTACGGCTACCCTGGTTTCCCTTCTTTCACCGAGGTCCTGCTCCCGTGAAGACGTCCCTGCTGGCCGCACTGTCCTCCGCCGTGCTGTTCACCGCCGTTCCCGCGGGTGCGCAGGGTGACGAGCCCGTGAAGTCCGCGAACGTGGATCTGGACGGAGACGGCAAGCCCGACGCGGTGGCGCTGACGCCGGGCGCGGACGGGAAGTTCACGCTGAAGGTGGGCGCCGTGACGTTGCAGGGCAACGCGTCCGGCAACGAGGTGAGCGGCTTCACCGTGGTGGACCTGGACACGGGGGACAAGTGGAAGGAGCTGCTCGTGCACTCCCTGGGGGACCTGGACGACGACCACCGCTTCTTCCTCTATGGCTACGACGGCAGGGCGGTGAGGTCGCTGGGCGACGTGCGCGCCCTCACGGAGGCGAAGGGCAACGGCATCGTCCTCGTGGAGACGTGGATGGGCTTCTGGCAGCAGCGGGAGAAGTACACGTTGGACCGCAAGGCGTGGAAGCTCACGCAGGTGCCGCAGGAGCTGTACGCGGTGGGCGTGGAGGCGACGGTGAAGAAGTCCTTCCCGCTGGTGCGAAGCCGCACGGAGTCCGCGGTGGTGGCGACGACGGCGCAGGGCTCCAAGGTGCAGGTGCTGGCCGCGGGCGTGCCCCCGAAGGGGGACCGCGAGCAGATCTGGTACCTGGTGAAGTCCTCCAGCGGGCTGCTGGGCTGGGTGCGCGGCAAGACCCTCGTGGAGTCCACGGAGGGCCTGCCGCTGGCGGGGTGAGGGGCCCGGCTTGGACTACTCCACCAGCGCGAACTCCACGCGGCCCAGCTGTTCGTCCGTGGAGACGACCTTCACCGTCACCGGCATGCCCACGGTGAAGGTCCGCGTCTGGCCCACCATGGACAGCTCGCGATCATCCGGACGGTAGGGGCCTCCGGCGAGCCCTTCCGCGGGCACCATGCCCTCCACCCACATGCCATCCAGTTGCGCGACCATGCCGAAGGGCTTCACCCGCACGATGCGCGCCGGGAAGGCCTGGCCGATGCGGGTGGACATGAAGCGGGCCTCCAACTCGTGGTGGCGGTCCACCTCCGCGCGGTTGGCGGAGCGGGCCCGCAGGTTGATGTGCTGGGCGAGCAGCTCCACCTCCGGGTCCTCGTGCACGAAGTCGCGCCGGCCCTGGAGGTACGCCTTGATGAGCCGGTGCACCGCGAGGTCCGCGTACCGGCGGATGGGGGACGTGAAGTGCAGGTACAGGGGCGCGGCGAGCCCGAAGTGCGGCCCCGGCTTCACCGTATAGCGGGACGGACCCAGCGAACGGCGCAGCACGTTGCGCAGCGCGGCCTCTGCCTTCGCGCCGGAGATCTGCCGGTCAAAGGCAGCCAGCGCCAGGGGCGTCAGCTGCGCGCCGAAGCCCGCCGCGAAACCTGAATGCAACGCAAAGGCATTCACATCCGCCACCCGCTGCGGGTCCGGCTGTTCGTGCACGCGGAACACGGTGGGCACGCCACGGGTCATCAGCCACATGGCGATGGCCTCGTTCGCGGCCACCATGAAGCGTTCAATCATCCCGTGCGCGGAGGTGTCCTTCTCCCCCGCGAGGCCGGACACGGCGCCGGTGGCGGTGTCGAAGGTGAAGCGCGCCTCGTCGCGGGACATCGCCATGCCGCCCCGGGCCGCGCGGGACACGGCGAGCCGCGCCGCCGCCAGCCGGAACCAGGGCATGGCGTCGCGCACGGACTCCATGGCCGGGGACACGGTGCCGTCGTCAAGGAAGTCCGCGACCTCCTCGTAGTTCAACCGCGCCCAGGAGCGGATGAGGCTTTCATAGACATCCGCGGAGGTGACGCGGCCATCCGGGTCGATGCGCAGCTCCACGGTGAGACAGTGCCGGTCCTGTTCGGGCACGAGGCTGAGCCAGTTCGAGGACAGCTCCTCGGGCAGCATGGGGAGGACGCGGCCGGCCAGGTAGACGCTGGTGGCGCGGGCGCGGGCCTCCAGGTCCAGGGCGCTGCCCTCCTTCACGGACTCGCCCACATCCGCGATGGACACGAGCAGGCGCACGGCGCCGTCCGGCCCCGCGGGCAGCACGGAGATGGCGTCGTCGATGTCGCGGGTGGAGGGCGCGTCCACGGTGACGGTGGGGATGGCGCGCAGGTCGCGGCGGGCGCCGAGTGAATGCGGCACCTCGCGGGCACGGAGGGCCTCGGTGATGACCTCCGGCGGGAAGTCCCGGTGCAGGTCGTGGCGGGCGATGACGCGCTCCAGGGAGCGGTCCGCGCCGGTCTCCAGGCGGTAGAGCAGCACGACCTTGCCGTCCGCGATGCGAGCGACGACGGCGTCGTTGTATTGGACGGGCGTGGAGCCCGGGTCCAGCGGCCAGTCGGAGTTGGCGACCTCCTTGTCGATGCGCAGGAAGAAGGCGCCCTTGCGCGTCACCACCTCGCCGTAGACGAGCGTGCGGGTGCGCTCCACCAGCGTCAGGCCGGACGCGGTCCACCGGCCATCCGCGGCGGCCGTCACCGTGGCGGAGACGATGTCGCCCGCGAAGAGCGGGTTCAGGTCCGGCGGAGGGATGAAGGCGGACAGCACCTCGGGGGCACCGGGCTTCTGCACGGTGAGGAAGCCGAAGCCACGGGGATGCACGTCGACGCGGCCGGTGACGGTGCGCGGGGAGGCGGAGGTGTCCATGTCGCCGCCGTGCTTAGCCCACGACGCCCGGACCGTTCCAGGGCCCCAGCCGGGGATGCCGGTTCTGGCCTGGATGGAGGCCTCAACCCCGGAAGCCCTGGCAGCTGCCCAGAAACAGGGGTCCGGGCCTTTCGCGTCCATCCCGCTACAGGTGTAGAGTCTGCGCCCTACCGATGGCTGGGACGACGCTGACGCTCACTCCGGACGGGTTCCGCGGCCGGGTGTTGGGCAAGTACGAGGTGCTCTGCCGCCTGTCCACGGGCGGGATGGCGGAGATTTTCCTCGCGGCCCAGAAGGGCCTCGCCGGCTTTCGCAAGATGGTCGTGCTGAAGCAGATCCTCCCCGACATCCGGGGCGAGGAGGAGTTCGTCCGGATGTTCCTGGACGAGGCCAAGGTCACGGCCGCGTTCAACCACCCGCACATCGCGCACGTGTACGACCTGGACGTGGCGGACGGGGAGCTGTTCCTCGCGATGGAGTTCGTCCCCGGCGCCACGCTGGTGGAGGTCGCTCGCGCCTGCCGCACCGCCCACGAGCCCATCCCCATCGGCTTCAGCCTGATGGCCGTGCGCGACACCGCCGTGGCGCTCAACTACGCGCACGCCTTCACCGACCCGCTCGGCCGGCCCTCCCCCGTGGTCCACCGGGACGTGGCCGAGAAGAACATCATGGTGACGTACGAGGGCGTCACCAAGCTGCTCGACTTCGGCATCGCCAAGAGCCTCGCCCGGGCGGGCCGCACCGCCGTGGGCATGGTGAAGGGCACCAGCGGCTACATGTCCCCGGAACAGATCATGGGCGACCCGCTGGACGCCCGCAGCGACCTGTTCAGCCTGGGCGTGGTGCTGCACGAGTGCCTCACCGGCATGCGCCTGTTCTACGCCAAGAGCGCCGAAGCGATGATGAACGCGGTGCTCAGCGGGGACGTGCCGCCACCCTCGCGCGTGAACAAGCAGGTGCCGCCGGAGCTGGACGCCATCGTCCTCAAGGCGCTCGCGAAACGGCGCGAGGACCGCTACAGCACCACGCTGGAGTTCGCCCGCGCCATCGAGCGCGCGGTGGGCCCTCGCATCTGGCACCCCGAACAGAGCAGCGAGCTGATGCTGCGCCTGTTCTCCGAGCGCCGTGACCAGACCCGCCTGCTGCTCATGAGCGGCCAGTCCTCCGGGGACGGCTCCTCCAGCGAGACGCAGGTGGCGCAGGTGCTGGCCCGGAGCGCGGAGGTCCCGGAGCCCGTCGCGCCCGCGTCTGGCGGGCTGCCGCAGATCTCCTCCTCGCTGCCGCCCCGCCCGCCCGCGGCGGCGGCTCCGGTGAAGTCGCCCGCGCCGGCGAAGGCCGCTCCGGTGCCCCTGGCCAACGCCAGCCGGCGCACCACGGAGGAGCTCGTCGCCGTGCGCAAGCCCGCGCCGACCTCCACGCGCCGCGTCTCGCCGCCCACCGAGGCGCTGGCCACGAAGCCCGCGGATTCCGAGCCCTCCATCCGCACCCAGCCGGACCTGGCGCCCGTGGTGCTGGATCCGCTCCTGCGCATCACGCCGTCCACCGTCACGACGTCTCCCGGCTATGAGAGTGAGACGATCCTCACGCCCCTGTCCCGCGTGGGCTCGCAGCCTCCTGAGGAACCGAAGGCCCGCGCTTCGAAGGAACCTCCGACCTTCGTGCCCCCGGAGGAGCCGCGTCCCCGCGCTGGACGTGAAAAGCCTTCCGAGGATGCCCGCTCGCGGTCCGCCCGGGATGCGGCGCATGGAGCCTCCGAGGAACCGGGTTCCCGGCAGCCGCGCGACGCTTCGAATGGAGCCACGGAGGACGCACGGCCCAAGCCGCCCCGTGAAGCCTCCAGTGGATCCGCCGAAGACTCGCGGCCTCGACCGCCGCGTGACGCCGCGAATGGATCCACCGAGGACTCCAGGCCCCGTCCCCCTCGGGATGCCACGAGCGGATCCGAGGACTCCCGCCCCCGGCCTCCTCGCGACGCCGCGAGCGGATCCGACGACGCACGGGCCCGTTCCCCTCGTGACGCTGGTAACGGATCCACCGAGGACTCCCGCCCGCGTCCCCAGCGCTCCTCCACCCTGGACAGCGTGCGGGTCACCCAGCCGCACAACGTGAACAACAGCGAGACGTCCATCTCGCGCCCGCCGTCCCTTCCTCCGGAAGAAGCACCGGAGAACACGCCCGCGGTCCGCCGGTCCCCTTCCTCCCGTCGCAAGCAGTCCTCGCCCTCCGCCCGCCCCAACGCGGTGCGCGCGTCCATCCGGGCGACCGAACCCCACGACTTCCTCGCCGAAGCCCCCACGCCCCGCCGGGGCCGGGGTGTACTCATCGCGGCCCTCGTCGTGCTCCTCCTGGTCGCGGGCCTCGGAACCACCGTGGCCCTCGGCCTCGATGGCGGACGCCTCGCCGCGCTCTGGGCCTCCGCGAGCAAGTCTTCCCCAAGTTCTCCACCGCCTCCTC
>NZ_RAWG01000124.1 GCF_003611735.1 Corallococcus sicarius
GCGCCGCCCCCCCTGCGGCACCCCGTCTGGACCCGCGTGGGAGGCTTCGCGCTCCTGCTGGTGGCGGCGGCCGTGTGGACGCTCCGCATCCCCCGCGACGCTCCCGCCTCGTGGCTCACGCCGGGCCCCACGCGGCCCCTGGAGGCCCGGCTGACGTACGCGGCCCTCGACACCTACCGCGCCCATGTCCCCATGCGGGGACAGCCCCCCGCCGCGGCGCCGCTGCCGCTGCGGGAGCTGGCCCGCCTGGAGGAGCGCCAGGACTGGCAGGGGCTCGCCGCCGCGTACCTGTACGCCGGGGCCCCCCGGCAGGCCCTGGCCACCCTGCGCGCCGCGCCGGCCTCCGCCAACCGGGACTCCGACCGCGCGGTGGCGACGGCGCTGGGCCGCGGGGGGCCTCCGGAGCAGGCCTCGCTCGATGAGGCCCTGGCCCTGCTGGACGGCGCGCTCCTCCAGCGGCCGGACCACCCGCAGGCCCTGTGGAACCGCGCGCTGGTGCTGCGCGACATGGACCTGCCCCTGCTGGCCGCGGACGCCTTCGAGGCCCTGGCGCATCAGCGCGAGCCGGGCTGGAGCACGGAGGCCCGCGCCCAGGCCCAGCGGCTCCGCGACGAGACGCTGGCCCGGGGACGCGCCTGGTGGCAGGCCTTCGAGGCGACGAAGGACCTGGTGGTGGACCTGGGCGCCCGGCTGCCGCTGGAGGAGGCCGCGAGGCTGCCGGGCAGCGTGCGGCTGGCCTTCTACGACGCGGTCCGGGCGGCGCCCTCACGCGAGGCGACGCTGCGGTTGCTCCCCCTGGCGGACACACTGGACCGGGCCTACGGCGGCACCGTGCTGCGCGCGTACGTGACACGCGTGGCGGCGCGGGACTTCCTCCGGCGCGGGCCCCTGGCCCGGGACTACGCGCGGTTCGTCCGGAACAAGCTGCCCTCGCGCGAGGCCTTCCTGGAGGCGCTGAAGCGCTCCGGCGAGGACGACCTGTACGTGGGCGCGCTCGGGTACGAGCTGCGCGACGGCCGCCCCGTGGACACCGACGCCTTCACGCGGGCCGCGGACGGCCTGGGCGACCCGTGGTTCCACCTCCTCGCCGAGCGCGAGCGCGCGAACCAGGAGGTGCGCGCGGGACGGTGGTGGAAGGCGGAGGCGCGGGTGCTGGAGGCCCTGCGCACCTGCCAGGAACAACGGCTGGACTACCGCTGCGCCGACCTGCGGCGATGGCTGACGGACATGTACCTGTATGAGCTGCACCGGCCGGCGGACGCCTCCGTGCACGCGCTGCGCGGCTGGCAGCTCGCGAAGGCCCAGGGGGAGTGGGAGCTGGAGCGGCAATTCCTCCAGGAGCTGGCGCAGGTGGCGCGCCTGCACCACCGGCTGCCGACCGCGAGCGCGTACCTGCGGGAGTCCCTGGCACGCACGCCCGAGGACCGCCACCAGCGCGGCTACGTGCACCGGAACCTGGCGAGCGTGGCGTGGAGGGGCTTCCGCGTGGACGAGGCGCGCCATGAGCTGGAGCAGGCGATGGCGTCCGGCCTCCCACTGGAGATGCACGGCGCCCTGGTGCTGTCGGACCTGGCCCGCTTCGGTCCCATGCTCGGGGCCGCGGACGCGATGCGCCGGGCCCTCTCCGAGCTGCGCCAGGGCGAGCCCCGACCCGGCGAGCGCGCGCTGATGGACTTCATCGAAGGCCAGTTCAAGCTGGAGCACGACCCCGTCGCGGGGCGCCAGCTGCTGTGGAGCGCCATCACCCAGGCGGAAGCGTGGCCCGACGACGCGAACGCCCGCCGCGCGCTGGCGTATGCCCATGCCGCGCTCGCCTCCGAGGCGGGGCGCACGGGCGCCTTCACCGAGGTGCTGGCCCTGGTGGGACGGCAGTTGAAGCGCGGCGAGGTGCCGGAGCGCTGCGTGCTCGCGGTGTCCGTGCAGCACGAGCGCACGGTCGCGGTGGCGCTCGGGCCGGCGGGCACGGTGCGGGGACACTACGCCCCGGGACGCACGGCGCCGCTCGGACAGGACGCCTCCGGGCTGGTGCCGGCGCCGCTCCAGGACGCGCTGCGGGGGTGCGCCCGGGTGGAGGTGCTGGCCCCGCCCCCCGTGCACGGGCTGCCGGGACTGCTGCCCCCGGACCTCGCCTGGAGCTACCGGATGGGGCCCGCGGCGACGGAGGGGCTCGCGCCACGGGAGGGCACGCACCTCGTCGTGTCCGGCGTGGACACCCCCGTGGCCCTGGGACTTCCCCGGCTCCCGCCCATGCCCCCCACGGGCGCGGACCCCCTGCGCGTGACGCTGGAGGGGGCCCGGGCCACGCCGTCACGCGTGCTGGAGGCGATGGGCTCGGCCACCGAGGTGGAGCTCCACGCGCATGGGGTGTTCAGCCCGGAGCTGTCGGACGCCTCGCTCCTCATGCTGGCCCCGGAGCGGGATGGCCGGTACGTGCTCACCGCCAGCCAGGTGCGGGCGCAAAGGCTCTCCGGAGCGCCGCTGGTGTTCCTGGCCGCGTGCAGCGCCGCGCGCACGGCGCCCTTCCCGCATGAGTCCTTCAGCCTGCCCGCGGCCTTCCTCGACGCGGGGGCGCGCGCGGTGCTGGCCGCCACGGTGGACATCCCGGACTCCGCGGGCCGCTTCTTCAACGCGGTCCGGGAGCGCATCCGCGCCGGAGCCCCGCCCGCCGTGGCCCTGCGCGACGAGCGGCTGCGGTGGCTGGAGGCCGCCCCCGGCGACCGGTGGGTGCACGACGTCCTCCTGTTCGAGTAAGGCCATCCCTCCCCCGGAGTCACGCAAAAGGATGGGACCTGGTGCGTTGTATGGATGAGGCCCGCAGCGGGGCCTCTTCAAGGAGCCGGACATGCCGAACACCCAGGTCCCATCCGAGCAGGTGACGTCCCCGCAGGAGGCGCAGAACGGCCTTCCGAACACGCCGGACAAGCCGCAGAACGACCTCCCGGACAAGCCGCCCCCGGGCCCCGCGGGGCTTCAGTCCCGGTCCGGCGCGCCCAGCGGGAAGTAGGGCCGGAAGTACCGCGCCTCGTCCACCGCCCGGGCAAAGGACGGGCGGGCCAGCAGCCGCGCGCGGTAGGCGCGCAGTACGGGGAAGGACTCGGAGATGCGGTGCGTCCAGTCCGCGTAGAACAGGGAGGGCGCCGCCGCGCAGTCCGCCAGCGTGAACTCCGTGCCCGCGGCCCAGGTCCTTCCCGGGAGCTGCCCTTCGAGCCAGGCGTAGGCGCGCTCCAGCTTCTCCTTTGAAAGCGCCAGGCCCTCCTGGCGCTTCACCGCATCCCCCGTCAGCGCGCCGGCCACCGCGTCCTGCACCGGGTTCATGACGTGCAGGTCGAAGAAGCGGTCGAGGAAGCGCACGTCCAGCGCGGCCATCGGGTCCGCGGGCAGCAGGCGCACCGGACCAGGGTGCACGTGCTGCAGGTACTCGATGATGATGCTCGTCTCCACGACGTCGCGCTCGCCGTCCACCAGGAGCGGGAACTTGCGCAGCGGCCAGCGCCGCAACCACTCGGCCGAATGCTGTGGCGTCTCCGGGCTGATACAGCGGAACTCGAAGGGCGTGCCGTTCTCGTACAGCGCGATGAGCACTTTCTGCGTGTACGAGGAGAAGGGATGACCGTAGAGCGCGAGCGACATCGTCGGACCTTTCAGCTCAACCACTTGTTCTTTGCAAGGGGTTGAACCGTACCGAGACCGCTTGCATGCTGCAAGCATCAACTCCAGGAGGACGGCCATGCCGCAGACAGGACGCTCCGGCTGCCCCATCAACCTGACGCTCGAACAGCTGGGCGACCGCTGGAGCCTCATCGTCATCCGCGATGTGATGTTCGGGAACAGGCGCAGCTATGGCGAGCTGCTCGAACAGAGCGAGGAAGGCATCGCCTCCAACATCCTCGCGGACCGCCTGAAGCGCCTCACCGCGTCCGACCTGCTGACGCGACGCGCGGATCCGAAGCACCGGCAGAAAGGCATCTACAGCCTCACGGAGGCGTCCATCCAGCTCGTGCCCCTGCTCGCGCACATGGCCGCCTGGGGCCGTCGCCATACGCAGCCGAGCGAGGAGCTGTCGGTGCGCGCGGAGCTGCTGGAGAAGGGCGGCCCGCCCCTCTGGAACGCGTTCATGGCGGAGCTGCGCCACCTGCACCTGGACGCGCCGCGCCCACGACGCTCGGTGTTCGGTGAGCTTCAGGCCGCCTACGAGAAAGCCTGCGCGCGCCGTGCCCTATGATTGCGCGCCATGTCCCCTCCCTATGTCCTGAGGACCGTCCAGTCCCGCGCGGAGCTTGAACAGGTCCTGGCGTTGCAACGCAGGAACCTGAAGCAGCACCTGTCCGAGGAGGAGCGGCGCACGCAGGGCTTCGTGACCGTGGCGCATGACCTGCCCACACTGGAGCGGATGCACGCGGTGGCCCCCAGCATCATCGCCCTCCAGGGCTCCGAGCTCGTGGCGTACGCCCTGGTGATGCCCCGCGAGTGCCGGCAGCTCGTCCCCGTGCTGGAGCCGATGTTCGCGCTCATCGAACAGCTGGAGGACGGAGGCCGTCCCCTCAGGGACCGGCGCTTCTACGTGATGGGGCAGATCTGCATCGACAAGGCCCACCGGGGCCAGGGGCTGTTCGAGGCGCTCTACCACCAGCACCGCGAACAGCTCCGCGACACCTTCGATTGCGTCGTCACGGAGGTGTCCGTACACAACACCCGCTCACTGCGCGCGCATGAGCGGGTGGGCTTCCGCACCGTCCACACCTACGTGGACAGCACCGACACCTGGGCCGTGGTGCTCTGGGACTGGACGCCGCTGCCCTGAGACGCGACCACGGGACGGGACGCCATGTGCTTGTGGTGCATCCCCGACAGCTTCAGGGCCAGCTCCGGGCCGCTGACGCTCTTGGGGATGTAGCCGTCCGCGCCGGCGGTCCGCATCAGCTCGCGCAGCTTCGACTCATCCATGGACGAGTAGAGGATGAACAGTGTCTGCGGGCCCGCGAACTGACGCACCACCGACAGGATGCGGTCGCCGCTGAGCGCCGGGATGTTCACGTCCAGCAGCACGATGTCCGGCTGATTCGTGCGGATGAGGTTCGCCACTCCCAGCGCCGCGCGCGTGGTGGTGACTTCGAAGCCGTAGCGGCTGATGGAGCGCTCCACCAACTCGAGCACGAGCGGATCATCATCCACTACCAGTGCCTTCAACTTGCCTTCCGCCATGCTCGCCTCCTGCCTTCCGTGACACCGCGGAGGGAAACCCGAAGTGCGCTACATCCAGTTATTCTGTGAATATACACCTGGACTGGAGTCTTCCGCAATTGCCCAATACGCAGGCTTTACCGCTATTCCACCCCGAGTCAAGGCGGACCGCGACGCAGAGTCATCTCACGAACGTCTGACAGACGGTCAGGCGGCGGGGGCCTGCGGGTGCGCGCTTCAACAGCTCCAGCCGCTCCGGGTTCTCCCACTGCTCGGGCGTGACGTAGATGAACTCGTGCTCGCCGCGGCGGATCTCCCCCGTCAGGTCCTTCAGGGCGCTGGCGCTCAGAGTAGGGACGCCTGCCTCCCTTCGCGCGGAGCACTGACGCCCGGTCGGCTGCTGGGAAATGGACGAGGCGCCCTACCGGGGTGCGTGGGACTTGCACGCCGCGTGTCGGAAACCGATGCGCGCGGGACGAAACGAGCGCACCTTTACCCTGATGAAACACCCCGTGACCGAGCCCTCCCGGCCCACCCCTCACGAAGACGACTTCGCCCTCCTGGTCGGAGTGCTCCCCGCGCCCCTCCAGACCGCCGTGCGGCAGCTGCCCGAAGCGGAGCTGCTGGAGGTGGTGATGGACCTGGGGCGCCCGCCGGAGGCCCGCCTCGTGGGCCGCGTGGCGCGCCTGTCCGACGTGCCCGTGGAGGCGGAGTCGCTCCAGGCCGTGCTCTCCCGCGTGGGCGAGCTGGGCGGGGACAACCGCGCCGGCATCGAGCGGACGCTGCACCGCGTGTCGGCCATCCGCAACCGGCAGGGGCGCGTGGTGGGGCTCACGCTGCGCGTGGGCCGCGCCATCCACGGCACCATCGACATGCTGCGCGACCTGGTGGACTCCGGGAAGAACCTGCTCCTGCTGGGGCGCCCCGGCGTGGGCAAGACGACGAAGCTGCGCGAGGTGGCGCGCGTGCTCGCGGACGCGCTGGGCAAGCGCGTGATGGTGGTGGACACCTCCAACGAGATTGGCGGCGACGGGGACATCCCGCACCGGGGCATTGGCGGCGCGCGGCGCATGCAGGTGAGCCGGCCGGACCGTCAGCACGACGTGATGATCGAGGCGGTGGAGAACCACATGCCGGAGGCCATCATCGTGGATGAGATTGGCACCTCCGCGGAGGCCGCCGCCGCGCGCACCATCGCGGAGCGCGGCGTGCAACTGGTGGCCACCGCGCACGGCAACACGCTGGAGAACCTGGTGTTGAACCCCACGCTCTCCGACCTCGTGGGCGGCCTCCAGACCGTCACGCTGAGCGACGAGGAGGCGCGGCGCCGTCGCACGCAGAAGACGGTGACGGAGCGGCGCGGCACGCCCACCTTCGACATCGTGGTGGAGATGGTGGGCCGCGAGGAGGTGCGCGTGCACCGCGACACGGGCGCCGCCGTGGACCGGCTGCTGACGGGCGCGGAGGTCGGCGGCGAGCGGCGCACGCAGCAGGGCGACACCGTGCGCGTGGAGGCGGCCCCGGAGGTGGTGGTGGCCACGCCCCCGGGCGGGCACGTCCCCCGGGGCACCCCGGCCCTGGGCGCGCCCAGGCCCGGGCCCACCCGCATCGCGGCGCACGCGGTGAGCCGGGAACTGCTGGAGCGCGTGCTGCGCGACCTGCCGGTGGAGGCCGTCGTCGTGGGCCGTCCGGAGAACGCTGAGCTGGTGCTCACCCTGCGCAGCCGCGCCAACTCCCCCCGCCTGCGCCGGGCCGCGGAGCGCGGAGGGGCGCGCGTGGTGGCCCTCAAGCGCAACAGCTCCACGGAGATCCGCCGCGCGCTGCGCACCGAGTTCCACCTGCTGGAGGGCGTGGATCCGAACGACGTGCGCGACGCCGTCGCGGAGGTCGAGGCCGCCATCCAGCGCGTGCTCACGGACGGGGACAGCATCCCGCTGTCGCCCCGCCCTTCGCGCATTCGCAAGGTGCAGCACACGCTCGTCGTCCGGAACCACCTGGAGGCCGTGAGCGTGGGCAGCGAACCGCTGCGCCACCTGGTCATCTACCCCATGGGTGCCGGCATGGCGGAGGTCCCCGACCTCCTGCACGCACAGCCGGACGAGGAAGCGCCGGACGACGAGCACGACGACGACGACGCGGGCCTGGACGACGACGGCGAGGTCCCCCACGAGGCCGGGGAGCCCCCCCTCTCCTTCACCTGAGGCGCTCGTCCCACGCGCGCGGTGTCCTGCGACACGACGCTCCGTGAGGACGACGGGCCCGGACAGCCCCGCCCCTGGGTGCGCAGCGCGCTGCACACGTTTCGCGGGGTCATTGCGTACTCCGCCCTGAGGATTCGCGGGGTTGGGCGGGGCATGACGGTTGCTGAGAGGGAGCGGTACGTTCCACCGCGAGGAAGCGGAAGGACCGCACCGACTTGGAGATCCTCATGCACCGCGCCCCTGTCACCGTCACCTGCCTTGCCCTCGCAGCCCTCGCCTCCGGCTGTGGCGACAACGCCCCCACCGAGGAGGAGATTGACGACGCGAAGGCGCGCGTGGAGCGCGTGGCGGCCTCCACGCACCTGGTGCGCGGCGCGCTGGAGGTGCTGGGCGTGATGCCCGTGTACACGTGCGGCGAGCCCCGGCGCGGCTTCCTGGGCCACGCGGTGGAAGGGTTGGCCTCCCGGGTGTCCTGCGCGAAGGCGACGGTGACGGCGGTGGATGACGTCACCGACGCGGTGGTGCTGTCGTTCAATGACGGGGGCTGTGACGTGCACGGCCTGCGCTTCACCGGCCAGGCGGTGCTGGAGTACCGGGGCGGCGAGGACCTGATGGAGATGTCCGCCGACCTGCGCGGGATGACGGTGGACGGCCAGCCGCTGAACGCGGAGGTGGGCTACGGCACCTGCGGCGACGAGACGCGCCTGTTCGCGGACGTGATGGGCGACGTGCCGGGACGCCAGGGTCACACCTTCCACGTCAACAGCCGCGTGGGCAAGCGCGAGGGCCTGCCCATCATCGGCGGCACGTCGCTGGTGTTCGACGGCCCGGGCGAGCTGACGGGCCCGATGGGCACCGACCGCGTCACCTTCTCGTCGCTGCTGTACGAGGTGGGCAACTATCTGCCCAAGGAAGGCGTCGCCCTGGTGGAGACGGCGGGCGGACGCACCATCAAGATGGCGTTCCAGCCGGTGCTGTGGCGCGTGGGCAAGGTGGAGGTCACCGTGGATGACAAGGAGCCGGTGACCGTGCCCGTGGTGCGCTGAGCCTCACGGCGCGCGGGCCGGGGCGGGGCTCACTCCTGGAAGGACTGGGTGAGCTTCGCGATGGCGCCCGGCAGGCCGCGCACGCGCAGGCGGCTGCCGCTCTCGTCGTAGGCCTGGGAGACGACGGTGGTGTGTTCGTACACCTCGCCGATGCGGCCCTGGCTCAGCCGAACCGGCACCGCCGCACGGTTGGTGACGGTCACTCCGATGAGCTGGCGATAGTCGTTGATGATGCCCTTGTCGCAGCAGGCAAGATCACTGGTCTCCAGGAACCGTCCAGGAGCCGTGAGCACTTCGGCTTTCCGCTTCTCAAAAAGGGTTCGCTCCGCAAGAGCCTGCGCCTCGGAACATTGCAGGGTATCCCAGACATTCTCGGCCGCTGGCATACTCCACATGCGGCCAGCCTTGACCCGCGGTTCGCTGGCTCGACGGAAAGGACGAAGCCATGCGACTCCGCGCCTGCGCCGCACTCCTCCTCTTCCTCTCGGCTTGCGCCACGTCAGCACCGAGCCCCACAGGGCGCGCGTCCCCGAACCCAAGGATCACCAATCTCCAGCGCGCGGCGAAGCTGCCCTGGAGTGATGAGGGCCGGTGCGTCGTCCAAGAGGCTTCCCAGCCCTGGGCCGTGGTGGTGGAGCGGTGCTTTGAGGCTCTCGATTCGGAGCGGATCCGGTTTCACGACCCGACGGGAAGGTGCACGGTCGCCTCCGCGGGCGCGGCGACCCTGGGACTTGGAGTCTGCGTGCTGGCGGCTCCTGAGATTGCCGTGGGAGCCGTGATGGTGCTTGGCGTGGTGGTGGTCGGCGTCGCCATCAAAGAAGCGCTGGACGCATATGAACTCCGCCATGCCTACCCCGAGGAAGCTGGGACCTCACGAGGAATGGAGGTGGCCTCCCGGGAAGCTGAAGCGCAACGCACGCCCAAACCGAAGCCCGAGCCAGCGGGGCAGGACTGGCAGCCCCCAGTGCCACCTGTGCACGTGGACCGGACGGGCCGCGCCAGTTGCGAACCCGTTCCAGTGCCCCACGCGGGCGAGGACGCCCCACACAATGAGTGCGCCGACAAGTTCCCGCCCAACCGTTATCCTCGAATGGACGTGCTCGTTGGCGGTGTGCGCTTCGATGCGCTGCAAGTGGGCGTGCGCGTGCTGTGGGAGATCAAGACCCATCGATTCGACTCATACCCTGACTTCATCCGGAGGCGGGAGATTGAGAAGGAGCTGGCGCAGATAGAAAAGGAGCAAGACGCGGCTGTGGCATGCGGATATGGCTACGTGGTTGGGGTGAGTACCCAATCGCACAAAGACGCGTTGCTCGAAGCGGCCCCCCTGCTTGATGTCGTCGTCACAGGGTGCAAACGATGACCAGGCCTCGTTCCCTCACCTTTATCGTCTACGCGCCCGCACTCGAGGGCAACGATGGCCGCACGCTTGATGTCATCCATGGGATGGAAAAGGCACTTCCCGGTTTGCGCCTGGCGTGGCGAATCCCCGAAAGCGGGCCCCCTATTGCATTGCCGCATCGCGACGCATGGCTCGCGGAAATGACGCAGGATGGGAAATTCCCCCTTTTGTGCAACGGGGATGAGAGTTACCCCGTGACGATTTCGGGAAGGGGAAGCTCGGGGCGCCTCAGCCCGGGCGGACAAGCACGGCTTGAAGTGCATGCGGAAATACCACTGGACGCACCTGTGATCGCGGCAGCGGCGGCTGTGCTTGAGGCCGTGGCCGAGGGCTCTCACGCACACTGGGGGCATGCGTCGCCGTACGGTTACGGATCGGAGGTCGCGCAGCAGTTTCGCCGCTCGCCTCATGGACCTGAGCGTTCACCCCGTGGGCTTCCCATGCTCAACCTTCCAGAGAAGCTCCCCACGCCTGCGATTCCCTGGTTCCTTGGGTGGCTGAACTATTGGTCTGCCGCCACAGCGCGGTCCATCGGGTTCCCGGATCCTGCTCGCGACGCCGAGTTGCTCACGCGGGCGCGGCGTACGGCGTCGGGTGGGTGGGTTGTGCAGCTCACGGATGTGCCGCTCGCCTACGACAACCCTGCTCACCTGGACACGCTCCTTCGTGCCTATGAGCGCTTCCCGGAGATCGGCGGCCGTGCAGCGCCTTGACCCAATTCAGGGGATTGGGACGCGGCTCCGGCTGTAGGACGTGTACCGCACCGGATTGTTGAGACACCAGCGAAGCGGAAGCCGAGCTCAAGGCGCTGATCCAGCAGGCGGGCGCGAGGCTTGCGGAGCTGGACTTTCGCACCCCTCGGCGTGAGGAGCGGATTCCCGGCTGAATCCAGACATGCATCAGGTCTGTCTTAAGCCTACTCCTGGAAGGACTGGGTGAGCTTCGCGATGGCGCCCGGCAGGCCGCGCACGCGCAGGCGGCTGCCGCTCTCGTCGTAGGCCTGGGAGACGACGGTGGTGTGTTCGTACACCTCGCCGATGCGGCCCTGGCGGGCGTAGGGAATCACGAGGTCCGCCTCCACCATGGAGGACTCGAAGAAGGCGATGATGTGCTTGCGCAGCATCGCCACGTCCTCCGGCTGGTGCGCGGAGAGCATGATGGCGTCCGGGTGCTTCGCGAGCAGCGCTTCCCGGGCCGCCGCGTCCAGCCGGTCCGCCTTGTTGAGCAGCAGCTTGCTGGGCACCGTGTCCGCGCCAATCTCACGCAACACCGTGCGGGTGACCTCCAGCTGCGCGGCCCAGGTCGGGTCGGAGGCGTCCACCACGTAGAGCAGCAGCGAGGCCTCCAGCGCCTCGTCCAGCGTGGAGCGGAAGGACGCGACCAGGTCGTGCGGCAGCTTCTGGATGAAGCCCACGGTGTCGGAGACGAGGATGCGCGGGCGGGTCTCCGGCTGCATCGCGCGCACCGTCGTGTCGAGCGTCGCGAAGAGCTGATCCGCGACCAGCACCGTGCTGCCCGTCAGCGCCCGCATCAGCGACGACTTGCCCGCGTTGGTGTAGCCCACCAGCGCCACGCGCAGCTGGTCCCTTCGCGCGTAGCGGCGGTGGTCCTGGTCCTTCTGGATGGCCGCGAGCCCCTCGCGCAATTCCGCGAGCCGGTCGCGGATCTTCCGGCGGTCCAGCTCCACCGCCGAGTCACCCGCGCCACGGCCCTGCTGCCGCTCGCGGCCTCCGGAGGACTCGCGCAGCCGGGGGGCCAGGTAGTTGAGCCGGGCGATCTCCACCTGCATCCGCGCCTCGTGGCTCTTCGCGTGCCGGTGGAAGATGTCCACGATGACGCCCGCGCGGTCCAGCACCTCCGCCCCGGTGGCCTTCTCCAGGTTGCGCAGCTGGCTGGGGGACAGCTCGTGGTCCACGACCACCACGGTGGGCCGGGGCTCCGCCTCGTCGTCGTCCGTGGGCGGGGCCAGCGCTTCCTGTGGCCCCTCGTCATCGTCCTCGTCTCCAGCGTCGGGCCCGGCCTCGGCTTCGGCTTCCGCTTCGGCCGCGGCTTCCCACTTCTCACGGGCCTTGGACGTCTGGTTGAGCGCACCGGACGCGATGACACCGGAGCCGCCCGTCAGCTTCGCCAGCTCCTTGAGCTTGCCCGTGCCTAGGACGGTGCCCGTCGCCAGCCGGTCGCGCTTCTGGGTGACGGTGGCGACCGAGTCGTAGCCGAGGGTGTGGACCAGCCGGCGCAGCTCCGCGAAGTCCGCGGCGTGCTCTTCGTCCGAGACGCCGGGAAGCTGGACACCGACGAGGACGGCACGCGGACGTTCAGGGAGGGTTTTCGCCATGCGCATGCTGTTAACACGTCGGGCCGCCCAATGACGGCGCGAGTCAGCCTGGCCGACACTCCCCGTCCGGGGCGGCTCCTCGCCTGGGTGGGGAGGGGGCAGGAATGCAGAAGGGGCAAGGCGGCGTCCGGGGTAGGCTCCCGCGCTTCCACGCCGCGCTCGCGCGACTCCAAGGCCTCCCCTTCATGACATTTGCTTCGCTCGGCCTCTCGGAGGCGCTGACCCGCGCCGTGGCCGACCTGGGCTACGACGAGCCCACGCCGGTGCAGCGCGCGACCATCCCCGTGGTGCTGCGCGGCGGTGACGTCTGGGCTTCGGCCAAGACGGGCTCGGGCAAGACGGCCGCGTTCCTGCTGCCCCTGTTGGAGTCGCTCCGCTCGCGTCCGGGCGGGTCGTCCCGGCAGGTGCGCGCCTTCATCCTGGTGCCCACGCGGGAGCTGGCCGCGCAGATTGTGGAGGCCGTCCAGCAGTACGGCCGTCACCTGCCCAAGCCGCTGAAGACCTGCCTCGCGGTGGGCGGCGTCTCCGCGAATCCGCAGATGCTGGCGCTGCGCGGCGGCGCGGACATCGTGGTGGCCACGCCCGGCCGCGCGCTGGACCTGGTGGAGCAGAACGCGCTCCGGCTGGGCGCGGTGGAGACGCTGGTGCTGGACGAAGCGGACCGGCTGTTCTCGCTGGGCTTCGCGGACGAGCTCACGCGCCTGCTGGAGCTGCTGCCCGAGCGCCGGCAGAACCTGCTGTTCTCCGCCACGTTCCCGCCCGCGGTACACAAGTTCGCGGAAGCGCTGCTGCACGAGCCCACGCGCATCGACGTGGACGAAGGCGAGCTGCCCACGACGGACCTCATCGTGCAGCGGGCCATCCAGGTGGACGAGCCCCGGCGCACGATGCTGCTGCGGCACCTGCTGGAGACGAACACGTGGTCGCACGTGCTCACGTTCGTGGCCAGTCGCTACGCGGCGGACCATGTGGCGCTGAAGCTGAACCGCGCGGGCATCGCCGCGAGTTCGCTGCACGGGGAGCTGAGCCAGGGTGCTCGGACGCAGGCGCTGGCGGACTTCAAGGCGAAGCGCGTGCGGGTGCTCGTGGCCACGGATGTCGCCGCGCGCGGCCTGGACATCGCGCAGCTGCCCGCGGTGGTGAACTACGACCTGCCACGCTCCACGGTGGACTACGTACACCGCATCGGGCGCACGGGCCGCGCGGGGGACAAGGGCGTGGCCATCAGCTTCGTCACCCCGGACATGGAGGCCCACTTCCGGCTGATTGAACGGCGCCACCACCTGGACATCCCGCGCGAGCAGGTCCCGGGGTTCGAGCCGACGGAGGCCTCCGCGACGGCCAGTCCCTCCGCGCCGCCGCTGGATCCGAACGGCGGCGTGAAGGGCAAGCGCAAGAGCAAGAAGGACAAGCTGCGCGAGGCCGCCGCTGCTGCTGCTGCTGCTGCTGCTGCACGCCCACCGAATCGCAAGCGTTAGCGAAGGCTCAGGCCCACAGCTCCTGCTCCAGCGTGTCCAGGAGGGCCAGGGCGACCTCGGGCGTGGGCAGGCCCGCCGCGGTGACGAGGCCCGCGTCGGGCGGTACCGCGAGCTGCGAGCGCAGCAGCGCCACCGCCTGCCGCTGCGCCTCCTTCAGCTCCTCCCGCTCCGAAGCGGAGAGGCGCGGGCGGACCCACTGGTCGATGTCCCACGACAGCCCCGCGTGTCGCGTCTCGTCCACGGCGATGCGCACCATGGCTTCGCGCACCTCGGCGTCCTGCGCGTGCAGGGCCTGGTGGTGGGCCAGGAGCGCGCCATACGTCTCGCGCACGCAGCCCTCCACGGCGTTGTCCAGGGCCACGTCGATGAGCGGGCGCAGGGGCAGCGCGGCGACCACGGGACGCTGGGGCGTGGCACCGAAGCGGCGAGCAATCCTTCCCGTCACTTCGGTGTGCAGCACTTCATCCACGGCGCTGCGGCGGGCCGCGTCCTGGAGGCCCGCATCCGCGCCGTGCAGGGCCAGCTCCTCGCGCAATCGCAGGAAGGCGTGGACCGAGGCGGCTTCCAGGTGCGCGGCCTCCGCGAAGTACTGCCCCAGCACGTCCATGCTTTCGCACGCGCCCGCGACCTGGAGCCCCACGGGCCTCCGGCCGACGGTGCAGTTGGGGTCGCCCTCCTGCAGGACGTAGCGCGCCTCTTCTCTGACCTCGCCGGAGGGGAACACCTTCACCACGTGCTGGGTCAGCGCCGTGTCCTTCCCGCAGGTGGAGCCCTGGTGGCCAATGACGTTGAACGTCCCGTCCGCGTTCGTCTTCACCGCGCCCATCTTCAGCTCGGTGCAGCTCAGCCTGTTGCCCGCCGCGAAGGCCAGGAGCACGGCCTCCTGTTCGGTATCGGCGGTGCCCAGCAGCCCCTGGACGGCCTCCAGCGTCGGGTACGTCTTCACCTCATCGCCACGCGTCGTGATGAAGAAGTAGTCGGAGCACACCGGCCCGCAGTTGAAGTGGAGGCCCCCGCTGGGATCCGCAGCCTCCAGGGCGGCCTGACAGGCGGTGGCATCGGTGGCCGTCGCGCAGGGCTGGCCCTGGGAGACCACGGGCCACGTCCAGAAGAGAGGCGGCTCCGCCATGGGGTGCTTCTCGCGGTTGCGGAGCTGGATGACGTCCGGCGCCGGGGCGATCGTCAGTCCGCCAAGCGAGATGGCGCCCCCTTCGCACATCACCTGCGAGTAGCCCGTCAGGTCGGCGCTCGTGGGCCCCCCGGCGTCAATCACCCCGCCATCAACGGGCACCCCGCCCCCGGAGGATCCGCAACCCGCCAACACCAGCGGCGTGGCGAGCGAGGCCCGCAGGGCCCGCGAGAAGAGGTGGTGCAGTCGGAGTGCGTTCATGGGCGTCTTCCAGGTGAGCGGTCTTGGGATGACAACAAAGGGAATGACAGGGCTTGGACACCCGAGTCATTCCCCTTGGGACATCGGGCCCCCACTCAGGCCCAGAGTTCCTGCTCCAACGTGTCCAGGAGGGCCAGGGCGACCTCGGGCGTGGGCAGGCCCGCCGCCGTGACGAGTCCCGCGTCGAGCGGCACCGCGACCTCCGCGCGCAGCAGGGCCACCGCCTGCCGCTGCGCCTCCTTCAGCGCCTCCCGCTCCTGCGCGGAGAGGCGCGGACGGACCCACCGGTCGATGTCCCAGGACAGGCCCGCGTGCCGCGTCTCATCCTCCGCGATGCGCACCATGGCTTCGCGCACTTCGGTGTCTTGCGCGTGCAGCGCCTGGTGGTGGGCCACCAGCGCGCCATACGTCTCCCGCACGCAACCCTCCACGGCGTTGTCCCGCGCCACCTCGGAGAGCGGACGCAGCGGCAGTGCGGCCACCGAGGGCTTCATCGGCGTGGCACCGAAGCGGCGCGCGAGCCGCCCCGTCGCGTCGGTGTGCAGCACCTCGTCCACGGCGCTCGCGAGCGCCGCGTCCTGGAGGCCCGCGGCGGCGCCGTGCAGGGCCAGCTCTTCACGCAGCCTCAGGAACGCATGGATGGACGCCGCCTCCAGGTGCGCGACCTCCGCGAAGAAGCGCCCCAGCGCGTCCATGCTCCCGCACCCGTCCGCGACCTGGAGCCCCGCCGGCCGCCGGCCGATGGCGCAGGTCCCCGTGCCCCGCTCCAGGACGTTGCGCTCCAGCTCCTGCACCTCGCCGGAGGCGGACACCCGCAGCACGTGCTGCGTCACCTCCGTGTCCTTGCCGCAGAGATACCCCTGGGTGCCCACGACGTTGAAGGTGCCATCCGGGTTCTGCTTCACTGCGCCCCGCACGAGGTCGCCGCAGGCCAGCCTGTAACCCGATGCGAACACCATCAGCGCGGCCTCCTGCCGGGTGTCGATGGTGCCCAGCAGCCCCTTGAGCGCCTCCAGCGACGCGTAGGTCTTCACCTCGTCCCCGAGCGTCGTCGCCAGGAAGTACTCCGCGCAGGTCTGGACGCAGACGTTGTGGAAGCCCTCGGTGGACTGCGCGGCGTCCAGCGCGGCCGCACAGGCCTGGGCGTCGGTGGCCGTCGCGCACGGCTGTCCGGAGGAGCTGGTGGGATCCGACGCGGGCGGCTCCGTGGGCCGGATGGAGCGGAGCTGGAGGAAGTCCGGCTTCGGTGAAATCGTCAGGTCGCTGACGGCGGGGGCGCCCCCGTCGCATTCAATCTCCGCGTAGCCCTTCAGGCTCGTCCCCCCGTCATCGGAGCCACAGCCCACCAGCACCAGGGGCGTGGCGAGCGAGGCCCGCAGGGCCCGTGAGAAGAGGTGGCGCAGACGCTGTGCTTGCATGGGATGGCTCCGTTGAATGAGGTGTCCCGGGCACCAGAGCAATGCGGATGCCACCCGTCCTTCCCCTCCGGCGCGCCCGTCAGGCAGCGCGCATCCCGCGTGTGGAAAACCGAGGAGGGATCAGAAACCTGAGGGCGAAACCGCTAGCGTGTGTGAAGGACCCGACTGGAGGAAACCCCCGTGCGTCGTGATGTCGCCGTGCTGCTGGAGAACGCCCCGTCGCGGCGCCGCGCGCTGTCCGAAGCGGCCTTCGTGTTCTTCGCCGTGCTCGGGCCCTCGTTGGTGGCCCGGGTGGGCACGTGGGCCGTGGTCGTGGTCGCGGCCCTGCTGCTGGCGTGGGGGCTGGCCCTGCTGCGCCCCTGGGAGGCCACGCGCTGGGCGGGATGGCTGGGCATCCTGGGAATCGTCGTGGCGCTGAGCGGCACGGGCGCGGGCGCCTGGGTCGCCTCCGATGCGGAGGTGGAGAAGGGCTTCTCGCTGTCCATGGGCCCCCTGGTCATCCGCGCGCTGGGCATGTGCCTGCTGGTGGCGGTGCTGCTGTGGCGCGACGGCCAGGGGCCCGCGCAGGTGGGGCTGGTGCGCGAGGGCTGGTGGCGGGAGCTGCTGCT
Source organism: Corallococcus sicarius (assembly GCF_003611735.1). GTDB lineage: Bacteria > Myxococcota > Myxococcia > Myxococcales > Myxococcaceae > Corallococcus > Corallococcus sicarius. The sequence continues at coordinate 17,060 of NZ_RAWG01000124.1, forward strand.
GGGCGTGCCGGTGCTCGCCGCGACCTACGCGGTGCACATCGCCGCGTCGGTGCCGCTGGCGGCCATCGCCGTGGCGCTGAAGCTCGCGGGCAAGGAGCTGCTGGCGCGCAAGGGGGTGGCGGCGGCGCTGCTGGACACGGGGCTGGGGGTGCCCGCGTTCGCGGCCATCATGGTGGTGGTGACGGGCTTCGAGGAGTTCGTCTTCCGAGGCTTCCTCGTGCCCCGCCTGCGCGTGGTGTTCGGGCGCTGGGTGCCGGCGGTGCTGGGCGCGGCGGTCCTCTTCTCCGTGGGCCACTTCTACGAGGGCACGCTCGCGGTCTTCCAGACCCTCGTCATGGGCGCGTGGTTCGGGTTCGTCTTCTGGTACCACGGGCGGCTGCTGCCATTGATTGTCGCGCACGCGGCGTTCAACACCATCAGCTTCGCGCTGGTGATGTGGCTGTCACGCTCCGGCTTCCTGGACAAGCTGCCTCCGATGTGAGGCCAGGGGTCTGGGTCACTCCGGCGAGTCAGCGCCGTACTCGAAGCCCTCGTAGTCGAAGGCCCGCTCAATCGCTTTCAAGTCGGCTCCTGTACCACCGCAGCTCCTGACGATGTCGCGCCACCGGGAGGACACGCGCGCCTTCATCGTATCGATGACGTGCGTGGCCTCTTCTTGCGACAGGCGGAAGCGTGCGCATCCACTCAAAAGGTTGCGGCGGTTGGCCCGGCGATGCTGCGTGCTTCCCACCTCCATCGCGAGATCGCGCTCCGTGCTGGCCTGCGGTGCTGGCGTGAGGTCATAGGCGGGAGACAGGTTCCAGCCGCTCCCGGCCGCGATGAGCGCATGGTTCCTGGGGTGATCATCGATGTTCGAGATGAGCGCGTTGAACACCATCCGAGCGAACAGCTCTCGCAAGTCCTTGTCCGGGTCACGGACCCAGCGCTTCAACTCATCCGCCAGCAGGAGGTAGGACCAGCTTCCGCGCTCGTTTGGACCGGCGCGCGGGTTCTCGTCGGCGCGGAGCACCGTCAGGGCGCTGACCATCCGGTGCCGGAGGTAACCCTGCTCGACGCGCTCACGGTCGAACCGGCGGACCAGGAGCACGTCCTGCCCGGCGACCTTGACGACCTTCCCGGATGCAGCCCGAAGGCCACATTCGTGGGCGAGCTTCAGCATGCCGTGCTCGACCGCCGCGTTGTTCCACCGGTCCCCGCGTGACGGGAACTTGGCGAGCCACAGGTCGTCATCGTCCTCCACGACGTTCTTGGGACGCGCGCCTCCCATGGAGCTGCCCGGATGCACCAGGGTGTCGACCTGCGGCGAGGGTGGCAGCTCCTGCTCGACCCGGCTGGCTTCCTCCATCAGCAATCGCAGCGAGAGCACCTTGTTGAACTGATGAACGGGGGCAGGCGGCTTGCTGTCCGTGCCAAAGGACAGCGCACCCGCCCGATCCTCCGGGGAGTTGAGGAGGAAGCCGACCTCGGTCAGGTCCCCACGACCCAGCTGGCGTTCGAGGATCCGGCGGCCCCAGGCATCGGGGGAAGCATCTCGAAGCGAGCCGAAGATGCCTCCCAGCCGGGCCGTCCGGAAGGTGCCTTCCCGCAGCGGAAGCTCGAACGGCTCCAGCTCGACTGCGCGAGGGTTGGCCAGGTAGCTCCTGCCGTAGACGAACTGCCCGATGCCGTCCTGCTGGACGTAGCGCCCGCAGGTCACGACGTCGAGCGAGTCCGGGAGCTGGAGGTACACGTAGCAATCCGACGCGTCAGAAGTCGGCATCGAGCTCCTCCTTGGACTTGAGGACCACGCGCGTCGGTTGGCGGGCCCGCTCGAGCGCCTTTCCCTCCTCGTCACGGTCTGGCGAGGCCAGGTCGGCGAACTCGCGTTCGAGCCCCAGGGCCCACAGGACCGTGAAGTAGGCACTGAGGGCGGTGGTGGGGCTCCCCTCCTCGATTCGCCTGAGCGTCCCGGGCGCCAGCCCCGTCTTCTTCGCGAGATCCACCTGACGGAGCCCACGCCGGATCCGCGCCCGCGCGATGTTCTTGCCCAGCGTGGTGATGGCCCGGACCACCGCGAAGGGGGTCGTGTCGTCCGTCAGGTTCTGGCGAGGCATGCTTCAATATATTGCCTCTTGGCGCCCTCAAGAACCAATCTATTGACTCCAGCGGCCAGAAAGGGGCCGGGCAGGCAGCCCGGCCAGGGACCCAGGCGCTAGGGAACGGGCGGCGGGGTGTAGAGGACTTCTCCCGTCTGGCTCATGACCATCGTGACGCGGTCCCAGGACACGGGATTGAAGAGGATGACCTCGGGGGCGGTGTGGGATTCCCGCAGGTACCACTGCTCCCGCGTCAGGTTGGGGCGGCCCATGCTCCCCTCCGAGAACGTGTGTCCCTTCACCTGGATCACGTCCGTCGAAGCGGGCTGCATGAAGATGTAGACGAGCGCCGGATTGTTCGGGTCACTGCCTCGGGCCTGACCGAGCAGCGCGTCCCCCAGGAACGTGTTGGACCGGTTGCGCGTGGCGAGCCAGTCCGGCTGATCATGCGAGCTGACGGTCCAGCTGGCCGTGAGCATGTCCGCGTCCTTCTTCCACGGCGTCAGGCCCTCGACGTCGGTGGGGAGCTGGCCGTCCACGAACGTCTCTGGAGGTGCGATGGGTCCGTAGGGCTGCAAGCCCTTGCCGGCGATCAGCGCCTCGTATTGGGTCGCAGGGGTGAGGTGGACGTAGAAGTCCGTGACGGCGCCGTCAGTGCCCTGGAAGTAGAAGGCGCCCGTCGTCTTGTCCACCAGCACCGAGCCCCCTTCCACGGCCTGGAAGACGCGCAGGTTCTCGGGCTTGAGCCCCTCGAGCCCCGCGGCGTCGAGCGAGCCCTCCTTGATCTTCGCCGGCATGACGGAATACGCGCTGGCGAGGAACGTCTGGGGCACTTCCCGCATGCCTTGCGAGCCATCGTAGATGTACCGCTTGCCATTGGGGGCCGTGTAGACAGGACGCCCTCCCAGCCCCTTCTCCATCCGCACCGTCAGGGGATCCACCCCGACGCGGACGAGCTCCTTGCTCTCGTAGACGGCGAGCTTGGGTGGCTGCAGGGACATGCGCGTGTTCCGGGCGCTGTCCACCGTGCTGGGGCGCTGCATCCACTGGACGTAGTCCTGCGCGACTTCCGGGGGCACCTTCGTCGCGTCTCCGTCCGACGCGGCGACCGCGCTCCGGTAGGCGTCCTCCGGAGACACGCCCTGGCCCAGGTGGTAGCGCTGGAACAGCTCCAACGCCTGCGGCGTGAAGAGCCGCTCGGCGCGGACCACCTGGTTGAGCGCGCGCTCCGCGTCGGTCAGGGTCTCCGGCGCCGTCACCGCGCGGTTCGCGATGTCCGCGACCTGTTCGAACGTGTAACCACCGGACTGGAGCTGCCGCAGCGTGGTCAGCGTCGCGTCCGTCACCTCGGCGCCGGCGTCCAGCCGGCTCGCCAGCCGCAGGCCCAGAGGCGACGCGAGCAGCTGCTCCAGCGAGCCGAGCATCTGCGCCGCCTCCGTGGCGGCCCCCGCGCCGCGCATCACGCGCACCGCCTGCGCGATGTCCGCCCCGTCCATCACGATGCCGAACAGGTTGAGCCCCTGCTCCAGCAGGTACTGGAACGCGCCCGGGTCCTCCACGCCGGAGAGCTCACCGAACTGCGACAGCCGCTGCGCATCCACGAAGCGCTCGTGGGTGCGGAACATGCCGTAGCCGCCGGCCAGCAGCGACGTGCCCGCCATCGACGCGATGAGCAGCGGCGCCGCCGCCCCGCCCGTGGCCGCCGTGAGGATGGTCGCGCCCAGCCCCGCCACCGCGCCCGTCAGCCCGATGGCCAGGTCCTTGCGCGCCTGGGTCTGCTGCTGCTCCGCGTACGTGTCGAAGAGCCCGCCCGTGAAGATGAGCGCCCGCCCCAACGGACCGGGCTGCCCGTTGGCGCCACCCGCCTCGCCCGGTGACGTGAGCCGCGAGGCCAGGGCCTCGAAGGCGCGGCTCGCGGACGGCAAGAGGTCCATCGCGGTGGGCGGCGGCACGGCCTTCGCGAGGTTGCGCTGCAACGTCGCCACGTCCGCCAACGCGCCCTGCAGCAGCGTCCCGTATCCCTGGGTGAGGCCCGCGGTGGTCCCCGCGAAGCCCGACTGCGAGGTGATGCGCTGGAGCATCGCGGCGCTGGACGCGGGGCTCGCTTCCGGGGCGAAGCCCGTCGAGCCGAACTGGACGGACGGGCTGAGCTGCCCGTTGGAGACCGTGAAGCGCGCGGTCATGCCGGGCGCGAGTTCCTGGACCAGCTGCGCCGGGTCCACCACGCCCAGGAGCGGGTTCTGCTGATAGAGCGCCGAGACGCGCGCGGAGGCCTGGTCCTGGTACGCCTGAAAGGTGAGCCCGGAGGCGCGCAGCTCCCCGGCCGTGCTCAACGCCTGCGTGAGCCGCTGGCCCGCTTCCGTCATGCCGAACGCGGGGGCCGGGCTGACGGCGCCCTGGCCCGAGTACTGGCTCATCGCATCCACGACGGCCTGTCGCTGGGAGACGGGCAGGGCCAGCAGGGCCTCGGCCGACACGGGCAGGCCGGTGACGGCGCCGTTCGTCAGGCGCGACAGCTGGGGCCCCAGCGCCGCGGGCTGCCCCGGCATGCCGGCGGGCGCGGCCTTCCAGTCCCGCTCCACGCCCTGGCACTGGGTGTTGAGCGCCTGCATCTCCGTTGTCAGCGTCAGGAAGGGATCCGGCTGCTGGAGGATGCCCATCAGCGCCTGGAGTTCGGCGGCGGCCACCGCCAGCGCGCCCCACTGCTCCGGGGTGGCGTTGGGCAGCAGCAGCGCCGCGCGGTTCAGGTCCGAGCGCTGCGAGGCGAGCTGCGCCTCCGCGAACTCGCGCACGTACGTGTCGAAGCCCTTCTCCGAAGGGGCGTTCACGTAGGCGGACATCGCCACCAGCGCCTCGGACTGCGCCTGCACGGCCTGCGATTCGAGCACCGCCTGTCCGGCCTGCGCGCGCTGCGGGCCGGGAGGCAGCAGGGCCTGGGCCTGCGCCATCACGCCCGCGAGCGCCCCGGCCTCCGACGCCAGCGCGGCGGCCGGCGCTCCGGCCAGGTCCGAGGGCACGTTGGAGAGCGTCCCCGAGGATTCGGCCAGCGCCTGCTGGCCGGTGGTGATGAGGAAGGCGAGGACCTGGGGGTTCGGCGGCTTGCGGGCCAGCTCCAGCTTCAACTCCTCCCGCACCGTGGTCAGCGGCTGCGTCAGGCCCGGGCTCAATGGATCCGTCGCGCCGGGAGCGCGCGTCGTGGGCAACATGCGCGCGAGCTGCTGGAGCGCCTGCGCGCCCCCCATGAGCAGCGAGCCCACGCTGAAGCCCGGTGTGGTGCCCGCGCGCGCGTCCTGCTGGGGCGCCGCCGTCTGGGTGGCCGTGTTGACGAAGGTGCTCACCGTGCTCACGACCTGCTGGAGCGCGAGCAGGCCCTTGTTCACCGGAGGCGTGACGACGGGCGGCGGTGGGGGCGGGGCGGCTTGCGTCGCCGCCGGTTGCGGTTTGATGACAACAGGTGCCGGTGGCGTGTTGCCACGGATTGGACCAGCCATGCGTGTTCCCCCTTGCATACGCCCGGCGGGTCCGGACGCGCCCGACACATGCCGATGTCCCGGCATCCCCCTCGGATGAATACATCAGGTGTCGACACGGAAAAAGGTCCGCCCCGGTAGTCGCCCCTCCCCCAACCCGGGCTCCTGGACCCCGGACCGATACATCCCGGCCTGAAAGGTATACGCTGTATACCTGAGCACTCCGCTCACAGGAGGAACACCGCATGGGCGACCGATGGCTGCTTCGTGGAGCGGAGGTCATCACCTGCGACCCCGCACAGGAGGACCTGCCGCGCGGTGACGTCCTCGTGGAGGACGGGATCATCGTCGCGATGGCGCCCGAGCTGCACGCCAGCGACTGCCGCGTCGTCGACCTGCGCGGGAAGCTGCTCCTGCCGGGGCTCATCGATGCGCACCGGCACACGTGGCAGACGCCCCTGCGGGCCCTGGGGGCGGACTGGACGGTCATGGACTACCTGGCGGCCGTGCGCGTGAAGCTTGCTCCCGCGTTCCAGCCGGAGGACGTGCATGCCGCGAACCTCGCCGGGGCGCTGGAGGCGCTGGACGCGGGCATCACCACGCTCGTGGACTACTCGCACTGCATCGAGTCTCCCGGACACGCGGACGCCGCGCTCACGGCGCTCGAGGACTCCGGCATCCGGGCGCTCTTCGCCTATGGCCTCGCGGCGGGGCCCCGGCAGAGCACTGCGCTGCCCACGCATGCGAGCCGGCTCGCGGATGCACAGCGCCTGCGGACCACGCGGCTGGCGTCGGACACCGGGCGGATCCGCATGGGCATCGCTTTGACGGAGATGCAGGTGCCGTGGGAGCAGAGCCGGGCGGAGATCCTGTCCGCGCGCGAGCTGGGCGTCCCCCTCACCGCCCACTGCTCCGCGTGGCCCGTGTCAGGCCCGAGCGAGGTCCAACGCATGGCGGCCGAGGGACTGCTCGGTCCGGACGTGCTCTTCGTCCATTGCACGTTCAGCTCCGATGAGGACCTGAAGCGCATCGCCGACAGCGGTGGCGCCATCGCGGTGACGCCGGAGACGGAGCTTCAGATGGGCATGGGCTTTCCTGTCACCGGCCGGGCGCTGCGCGCGGGGGTCCGCACGACGCTCGGTTGCGACGTCGTCTCCAGCAACGGCGGGGACCTGTTCACCGCGATGCGGCTGGCCCTCCAGGTGGAGCGCGCCAGGGCCCACGAGCGCGACGGCCTGTCCCGGGTCCTCGCGCTCAAGGCGGCGCGCATGCTCTCCATGGTGACGCTCGATGCCGCGGAGGCCCTGGGCCTGGGGCGCGTCACGGGCTCGCTGCGCCCCGGCAAGGACGCGGACCTCATCGTGCTCACGGGCGATGCGCTCAACCTGACGCCGCTCAATCGCCCCCGGGACGCGGTGGTGCTCCAGGCGCACGCGGGCAACGTCGAGTCGGTGATGGTCCGCGGACGGTGGGCGAAGTTCCAGGGCGACCTCGTCGATGTCGACGTGGCGGCGGTCCGACGCCGTGTGGTCCAGGCTCGCGACGCCGTGCTCGCCCGCGTGGGCGGGCCGTCCGCGCTCCTCGGCGAACGGGAGGCGCTCGCGGAGCACTGGGAGATGGGCGCCGCGAAGGACGCGTGACTCAGCCCGGGCGGGAGCGGGGACGCTTCTTGCGCGGGGCCTCCTGCCGGACGTCGATGCGCCGCTGGATTCCCTCCAGCATGAAGCCGAGGCTCGCCTCGAACTCCTTCCCGACATCCGTGGCCCGCATGTGCGGCACGCTGTGCGCCAGGCCCGGGTAGTCCTTCGCGGGAAGCGCCTCCGCAGCCGCGAAGAACTTCTCGAACGGCGGGGGTGTCCCTTGAGCGCTCACATCCCACGGCTCCTGCCTGCGGACCGCTCCGGCCAGCCACGAGAAGAAGGTGTTGTGCAGCGCTCCCGCCTCCTTCCACGGGATGCCCGCGCCGTGCAGCTTGCGGACCGTCCGGTCCAGGATGACCAGCGACGTGTGCACCGTGGGGCCCTCGTCCAACAGGAAGTCCATCAGCCCCCGGTGCTCCAGCCCCATGGCGCGCACGCGGCGCGCGAGCACCCGGAGCCAGGACACCGGATCCAGCCGCTCCTCCGGGAACACGACCGTGCCCAGGATGGCCTCCACCGCCAGGAGCACCAGTCCGTCCCGGTGCTCCACATGCTTGTACACGGCCATGGGCGTCACCCCCAGCCGCTCCGCCAACGTCCGCATGGAGAGCTGCCGCAACCCCTGCTCCCGCACGAGCACCACGGCCGCCTCCACCACGAGGTCCCGCGAGAGCCTGGGAGGACGCTTGCGCGCGGCGGAGGTCATGCGCCGAAGCATACGCGCTACACGGGCAGCGGCGCCGTCATCGCCTGCGCCAGCTCGCGCGCCAGCCGCCGGGCCACCTCCGGCGAGGGCAGCCCCGACTGACGGGCCACCGCTCCGGGCAGGTGGCTTGACTCCGCGTCACGCTCCAACGCGCGCCACGCCTCACGGCGCGCCGCCTCCACCCTCGCCCGCGCCTCGACGGAGAGCCGACCCAGCGCCCACGCATCAATGGCCCAGGACAGCTCCGCGTGGCGCAGCTCGTCCGGCGCGATGGTGCCCAGCGACTCACGCACCGCCGCATCCTCCGCGCACCGCGCCTGCCATTGCGCGAGCAGCGCGCCGAACGTCTCGCGCACGCAGCCCTCCACCGCGTTCTCGAGGGCGAGCGCCTCCAGCGACCGGGGCTGGAACGGCGCCACCGTCAGCTCCGGCATCGCGGCCCCGTGCTGGACCGCCAACGCTTCCATCACCCGCGCGTGCCGCACCTCCTCCCCCGCTGAACGACGCGCCGCCCGCACCAGCCGCTCTGGCGCACCGTGCGACGCCAGTTCGTCCGCGAGCCGCTCAAAGGCCGGGACGGACGCGGCCTCCAGGTGCGCCATCTTCGCGAAGAGGGCCCCGAGCGCCGGCACTCCCACGGCCAGCGCGCCATCACTGCACAACCCCTCCGGCCGGCGCCCCTCGCAGAGGAACGGCACCTCGCACCACACCTCGTGGGAATCAAGGCTGTTCTGGGCGGCGGGCTTGATCGAGCAGGGCGCGCCGCCGCCCACCTGCGCGCAGAGCGCCTCGCAGGACATGTCCGCCGTGGCCACGCCTCCGTCGCTCAACCGGATCTCACCGAGGAGGTACATCCGCTGCATGGAATCCGACTCGCAGCCCCACGTCGAGGAACACGCCATCCCCAACGTGGAGACGGGCGCGAGGAGCAGCAGGCGGGAGAAGGCACGGCGGAGCTTGCGGCGGGACATGAAGTCACCCTCATCAATCACAGACCTGCCGGCTCCAGGCCCCCCCCATCCTGCCACGACACGCCCCGC
>NZ_RAWG01000125.1 GCF_003611735.1 Corallococcus sicarius
GGTGGCGGCATCGACTTCGACGCCCTGCCGAAGCGCGGCCTCCCGTTCTAGGGGGAGGTCAGACCGCGTCCGGGCGCTGGCGCAGGAGGCCCTCCTGCGCCACGGAGGCCACGAGCCGCCCGTCGCGGGTGAAGACGTGCCCGCGCGCGAGCCCCCGCGCGTTGCCCGTCCAGGGGCTCTCCATGGAGTAGAGCAGCCAGTCGTTGACCTTCAGGTCGCCGTGGAACCACAGCGCGTGGTCCAGGCTGGCCATCTGGAAGCCGGGCCTGAGGAACGTCACCGCGTGCGGCTGGAGCGCGGTGCCCAGCAGGTTGAAGTCGCTGGCGTACGCGAGCACGCAGCGGTGCACCTGGGGCTCGTCCGGCATGCTGCCGTCGGCGCGGAACCAGACGTGCTTCACCGGCTCCGCGGCCTTCGGTTCGAAGGGGTCCACGTACGTCACCGGCCGCATTTCAATGGGCTTGGCGGACAGGAACTTCTCCCGCAGGCGCTCCGACATCCGCGCGGAGTGGCGCCCCAAGAGCTCCAGGTCCGTGGGCAGCGACTCCGGGGGCGGCACGTCCGGCATGGTGGCCTGGTGCGTGAAGCCGGGCTCATCCGCCTGGAAGGACGCCATCAGCGTGAAGATGGGCTGGCCCTTCTGGATGGCGACGACGCGGCGGGTGGTGAAGCTGCCGCCGTCGCGCACCCGGTCCACGGTGTAGACGACGGGCAGCCCCGCGTCCCCGGGGCGCAGGAAGTAGCCGTGCAGCGAGTGCACCGTGCGGGCGGGCTCCACCGTCTGGCTGGCGGCCGACACCGCCTGCCCCAGCACCTGCCCGCCGAAGAGCTGGCGGAAGCCCAGGTCCTGGCTTGCGCCACGGAACAGGTTCTCCTCGATGGGCTCCAGCTTGAGGAGCCCCAACAGCTCGTCCAGCACACGGCTCATGTCGTCCTCCCGGTTTGACGCACCCCGTCTCTACTCCAGCCCCCGCCCTCCGTGCGCGGGCCAATGTAGAGTGCGTCGCCTTTCCACTCGCGGAGGCACCCGTGGGCCCGTTCCCCCTGCCCGAAGTCCTCCGGCGACACCCGGTGGCCTGGAGCCTGGCGGCCACCTTCGCCGCGAGCCTGCTCTTGCGCGGGCTGTACCTGGCGGGCGCCCCGGACCGGGACTGGCCCTTCTCCATCTTCTTCGCGGGTGACGCGCGCTTCTTCCACACCGCCGCGCTGGAGCTGGCGCGCGGCCGGGAGGGCACGGCCGCCCTGCCCTACCACCCGCCCCTGTTCCCCGCGCTGCTCGGCGCGCTGTACCGCCTGCTGGGAGAACCCCAGGGCAGCGCGCTGCCGTACAAGTGGGTGCTCGCCGTCCTGGGCTCGGCCACGGTGGCCCTCTGTCAGGCGTGGTGGCGCCCGCTCCTGGGCTGGACGTGGAGCTTCATCGCCGCGGGCCTGTACGCCGCGAGCTTCGGGTGGCTGGTGCTGTCCACCACGTACAGCAATGAAACCCTGTCGGCGCTGTGGCTGTGTTTCACCTGCGCGCTGGTGCTCCGGGGCAGCACCCTGTCGTGGCCCACGGCCCTCGCGCTGGGGGTGGTGATGGGCCTGGGCACGCTCACCCGCGCGGAGCACCTGGGGCTGTGGCCCTTCCTCCTCTTCTACGCGTGGACGGCCCGTGCGCGCAGCGCCCCCGTGAAGCCTCCGAGCCCGGGGAGCCTGGGGCTGCGGCCGTGGGCGCTCCGGTGGTCCGTGGCGGTGGGCGTGTCGCTGCTGATGCTGGTGCCGGGGGCGGTGCGCAACCTGGGCACGATGCGGGAGTTGAACGCGCGCGCCCCGCTGCTGGAGCCGCTGCCGGAGTGGGTGCCCGTCACCGTGTACGGGCCGCTCAACTTCGCGATGGCGAACCACGCGGGCGCCACCGGCGGCTTCACCCCCGCGCTCATCAACCAGGGCGGCCTCAACGGACAACTGGAGCCCTCCCTCCCCGAACACCGGCGCCTGCTGTTGCACGGCTACGCGCAAGGGCTGCGGTGGATGGCGGACGCCCCCGGCGACGCGGCCCGGCTGGCGTGGCGCAAGCTGGACCTGTGGATGGACGGCCTGCGCCTGGGCTTCGGCGTGTCGGACCTGCCCGGGGGGCTGGTGGGTGAACGCGCGCCGGTGGATGTCTTCGTCCCCGACGCGGGCTTCCTGAAATGGCCGCTCGCCGCGCTGCTGCTGGCCGGGATGCTGCTGTCCCTGCGGCCCGCGTTCGCGCCGTTCCAGCTGCTCGCGCTGGTGGTGCTGCACCGGCTGCTCATCACCCTCGCCTTCTTCGGCTACGCGCGCGGAATGCTCGTCGTCTTTCCCGCGCTCCTGCCCCTGCTGGTGCTTCCGCTGATGGCGCTGGCAAAGCGCCACGCCGTCGTTGCCCGGGGCCTGCCCGCCGTCCTCGGGGGCCTGCTGCTGCTGCTGTGGCTGGAGGCCGCCGTCCTCGCCACGCGCGACGTGCCCCGCCGCTTCATGGCCAGCGGCAGCACCGACGCCGCCAATGGCAAGCTCCTCCAGGACGACCGCGTCCGCCTCTGGCCCAAGCCCTGAGCGCGGCTCCCGGTGGAATACTGTGAGCGGATAGGAAAACCCTCCCAGTGAAGGTGTCGCCAGTGAACACTTCAAGCCTTTGAAATTCCTGGAATTTCTCCATATCGGCGTTACTCAGGAATAGCCGCAATTCATTTTTAAAAGGCCCGTGAACTAAAGCAGACAGCGCTCCGCCCCGGAGCCCGTCGGTCCCGTCCGACGGCATCATCCGAGGAGACGTGCATGCGCCCCCTGCGGTCCGCAATCTGTTGTCTTGCCCTCCTGGTCTCATCCACGACGTACGCGATCCAACCCCCACAACCCGCGCAGCAGGGCGCGGTGGCGAAGAAGGCCTTCTTCAAGCCGGACCTGTACCTGCCCATCCAGAACGTGCCGTTGGAGAAGGCGCGCACGCTGATGCCGCGCGTGGGCGCGGACCGGTGGAGCAGCTTCCTTGCGCGCCATGGCGGCAACGTGCAGGTGTACCTGGATCCGCTGACGGGCTCGGCCACGGGCATCCAGGGCAGCTTCCCGCTGATCCCCGGTGACGGCTTCCGCAACAACATCACGCTCAACGACGTGCGCCAGGGCCTGGGCCGCTCGGTGGGCAGCGTGGACGAGTCGGTGGTGGGCGAGCTCGTCTTCAAGTTCATCGCGGACAACCAGGACGCGCTCGGCGTGGACCTGATGCAGCTGGGCGCGCCGCGCGTGACGGCGGTGACGGAGTCGCTGTGGCAGGTGCACATCCCGCAGGTGGTGCGGGGCGTGCCGGTGCGGCACGGCCGGCTGGCGGCGACCATCAGCCACGGCAACCTCATCCTGCTGGGCGCGGAGTCGTGGGCCAACGTGGCCATTGACGTGACGCCCCGGCTGGCGTCGTCGCAGGCGCTGAGCGCGGGCAGCACGTTCCTGGGCCAGACGCTGTCGCCCACCAGCCTGTGGCAGCAGCCCACGCTGGAGGTGACCCCCTTCGCGCGCACGGGCGCGGCGTTCGGCCAGGGCTATGGCCACGCGCTGGTGTGGAGCTACGGCTTCTCCAACCCCGGTGAGAACGAGCGCTGGAAGGTGACGGTGGACGCGAACTCCGGCGAGGTGCTCGCCGTGGAGGACGACAACCACTACTTCGACGCGCAGCTGAAGGGCGGCGTCTACCCGTCCACCAACATCGGCACGTGCGCGGCGAATACGACGTGCGGCACGATGCAGCCTGATTCGCCCATGCCGTGGGCGAACACCAACTTCGCGTCGCCCAACAACTTCACCGACGGCGCGGGCATCTACAACTACAGCGCGGGCTCCGTCAGCACGACGCTCGCGGGCAAGTACGTGCGGATCGCCGACAGCTGCGGCGCCATCAACGTCAGCTCCGCCACGGGCAGCATCAACCTGGGCGGCGTGAACAACGACCACGACTGCACGGTGCCGGCGGGCACCTCCGCGGGCAACACCCCGGCGGCGCGCTCCAGCTTTTATGAGCTGAACAAGATCACGGAGGTCGCCCGCGGCTGGCTGCCCACCAACACGTGGCTCCAGGGCCAGCTCACCTCCAACGTGAACCTGAACAGCACGTGCAACGCGTTCTGGAACGGCAGCTCGGTGAACTTCTACCGCAGCGGCGGCGGGTGCCGGAACACGGGTGAGATTGGCGCCGTGTTCGACCACGAGTGGGGCCACGGCATGGATGACTTCGACGCCAACGGCTCGCTCTCCAACTCCAGCGAGGGCTACGCGGACATCGCGGCCATCCTGCGCCTGCAGACGTCCTGCGTGGGCTACGGCTTCTTCCAGACGACGAACACCGGCTGCGGCCTCACGCCGGACGGCACGGGCTACAACCAGCAGGAGGCCCAGGTGGCCGGCCAGTCCTGGTGCAACACGCGCTGCTCCGGCGTGCGTGACGCGGACTGGGCGGCGAGCGTGCCCAACATCCCGGCCACGCCGCAGAACTTCACCTGCAAGATGTGCAGCTCCGGCAGCGGCCCGTGCAGCAAGCAGGTCCACTGCGCGGCGTCCCCCGTGCGTCAGGCCGCGTGGGACCTGGTGACGCGCGACCTCACCGCGGCGCCCTTCAACTACACGTCCAACGACGCGTTCCTCCTGGGCAACAAGCTGTTCTACCAGGGCTCCGGAAACGTGGGCACGTGGCACGCCTGCAACTGCACCGCCGGCACGTCCGACGGCTGCGGCGCCACCAACGGCTACATGCAGTGGCTGGCGGCGGACGACGACAACGGCAACCTGGCGGACGGCACCCCGCACATGACGGCCATCTACGCGGCGTACAACCGCCACAACATCGCGTGCTCCACCCCTGCCCCCACCAACGGCGGCTGCGCGACGGGCCCCACCGCCGCGCCCACCACCACGGTCACCCCCGGCGACGGCCAGGTGGGCCTGTCGTGGACGGCGTCCGCGGGCGCCAGCCAGTACTGGGTGATGAAGACGGAGGGCTTCGCGGGCTGTGACTTCGGCAAGGCGCGCGTGGCCACCGTCACCGGCACCAGCTACACGGATCCGGAGGTCGCCAACGGCCGGCAGTACTGCTACTCGGTCATCCCCGCGAGCAGCAACGCGTGCTTCGGCAAGGCGAGCACCTGCGCCTGCACCACCCCCGTCTGCGCGGCGCCCACTTCGCCCGCGCTGTCCACGCCCGCCTCCGGCGCCACCGGCGTGGAGCTGCTGGCGGCCCTGGACTGGGCGGACGTGACGGGCGTCTCCGGCTACGAGGTGCAGGTGGCGACGGACAGCGCCTTCACCAACGTGGTGCGCAGCGCCAACTCGCTCGTCACCAGCGCGTGGACGGTGTCCCCCGGCCTGACGGCCAGCACCGTCTACTACTGGCGCGTGCGCGCGCTCAACTCGTGCGGCGGCGCCAGCACCTGGACCGCGGCGCGCAGCTTCACCACGCGCGGCTGCGTCAACCTGGCGGCGCCCACGCTGACGGCCCCCGCCAATGGCGCCACCGGCGTCTCGCTCTCCCCGTCGCTCGACTGGACGGACGTGCCGAGCGCGGCCGGCTACGACGTGCAGGTGGCGACGGACAGCGCCTTCACCAACGTGGTGCGCAGCGCCACGGGCCTGGGCGCGAGCGCCTGGAACGTGACGCCCGGCCTGTCCAACCTCACGTCGTACTACTGGCGCGCGCGGGCCACCGACAGCTGCAGCGCGGGCGCGTACAGCGCCGCGGCCAGCTTCACCACCACCAACGTCTGCACCCCCGCGGTCGCCGCCTACAACGCGAACGTGCGGGCCCCGGCCTGCGGTTCGGTCTGCGGTTGTGACACCGGCCCCACGCTCGTCAACGGGCGCGGCACCATGTCCGGCGGCGTGGAACCCAACCAGCCCAACACGCTGGGCGCGACGTGCACGGACGGCGTCTCCGGCACCTACCACTCGGACGAGAGCATCGACCGCGTGGTGCTCAAGACGGTGGACCAGGGCCTCATCACCCCGGGCAAGCAGGTCACGGTGGACGTGACGGTGTGGTGCTACGGCACCACGGACCAGCTGGACCTGTACTACACGACGAACACCACCACGCCCACGTGGACCGCCCTCACCACCGCCCAGGCCTGCACCGCGGTGGGGCTGAAGACGTTCTCCACCACGTTCACCGTGGGCGCTGCCACCGGCCAGCACGCGGTGCGCGCGCAGTTCCGCTTCGGCGGCACCGCCACCAGCGCCTGCGTGACGGGTTCGTACAACGATCACGACGACCTGGCCTTCAGCGTCGTGTCCGCGGTGGCCTCGTCCCCCGCGGCCCCGGCCGCGAAGAAGGCGCAGGGCCGCACCGTGACGGCGCGCTAGCCGTCGCACCGCGCGGAGACTCGTAGCAACACAGGGGCTCCCGGTTCATGCCGGGGGCCCCTGTCTCCTTGTGGCCACGTCGGCGCGGCTTTCAGTCCCAGCCGATGACGATCGACGGCACCGAGCGACGCGCCGGGCCGTGGAACACCATCTCGATGTTGTTGCCGTCCGGGTCCAACACGAAGGCCGCGTAGTAGCCCGGGTGGTACGAGCGCTCGCCGGGCGCGCCGTTGTCCCGGCCCCCCGCGGCCAACGCCGCCTGGTGGAAGCGGTGCACCATCTCCCGGTCCTTCGCCTGGAAGGCCAGGTGCACGCGCGCCGTCGGCTCCGAGTCCGCGCTCACGTAGAACTCGTCCGCGGAGAAGTGCCGCGCGCTCTCGCTGAACAGGGCAATGCCCAGCACCTCCAGCACGGCCTTGTAGAAGCGCTTGCTCGCCTCCAGGTCCCGGACCTGAAGGTGAACGTGGTCGAACATCCGGCCGATGTGCAGCTCCATGGTCAGCCTCCTCTTGTGGGTTCCTCACCCATTTGCATGTCCAACAACCCGCAGACCTTCCACCCTCAAAACAGCAAATCGCGCATGTCAAGGTGCATGCGCCCGGGAAGTCCCGGAAGCGGCAAGGACCTTCACCAAAAGGGGGGCACATGACGGCGGGCGGACGCAGGTTCATGCGATAGTCCGCGCCGCTTCGCTGTTCTGGCCTTCAGGAGGGTCTTGCGATGTTCATCGAAATCGTCGTCATGCCCCGTGAAGCGCGGAAGAGCCCGGCAGCCCCTCGGTCCCCCGAGCGTCGTGGCCGGGAGGCGCTGGCCCACGCGTGGCGCGAAGAGGGCAAGGCCTTCCACGGCGCCGTGCTGGAGTTCATCAAGGCCCAGCACCTGCTGGGCGCGGTGAAGTGGATGAGCGAACCGGGGATGCTGCCCCAGGTGACGCTCGTCGCCTCGGACCGCGTGCTGGAGAAGCTCCAGTCCGAGCCCCGCTTCGAAGCAGGCCGCGGCCTGTCCATGAACCTGCCGTCCTGACGTCTGGCGCGCCCCCCGGCGCCCTCCCCCTCACCCTCCCAGGCTTGCACGAGGCACCGCGACGGGCTGCGTCGCGTGCGTCCGTGCGTGGCCGGGGTGCGTCAATCCCTTCCGATAGGTCTGTTTCAGCCTGTTTCACTTTGCTGTCCGCCTTGACGGGGCCGTCTGGATTTCCACAGGATGCGCGCCGTGGCGTTCACGCAGGGCGGGCCCGGGCCCGCAAACGGAGTGGAACATGCGTTGGAAGAAGTTGGCCCCCGTCGTCCTGTCGTTGTGCTGCGCCACCGCCTCCGCCCAGGGAGCACGTGAGCGCGAGGTCTTCATCACCATCGGTTCGGAGACGCTGGACTCGGTGCGCACGTCGTTCCGCGCGTCCGGGGAGACCGTGCCCACGCTGGTGCGCGAGGCGAACGGCATCAGCGTGCTCAAGCTGCGCGAGGAGCAGCTGGGGGATGTGTCCCGGCTGATGCACGACAAGTACCACCGCTGCGCGGGCTTCATGACGCATGAGACGCAGGAGGCGGCGCTGGCGGCGCTCGCCCCGCAGCCGTCGCTGACGCAGACGCTGGTGAGCTACACGCTGGACAACGCGTCGGTGGTCAACTCGCTGTTCTCCGGACTCGCGGAGGGCAGCCTGCGCCAGACCATCACGGATCTGTCCAGCTACACGAACCGCTACTACAACGGTTCGACCAGCTCCGTGCAGGCGTCCAACTGGCTCAGGAGCACGTGGGCGTCCTACGCCGCGAGCGCGAACCGCGACGACGTGACCGTGGAGCTCTACACGCACAGCAGCTGGAGCCAGCCCTCCGTCATCGCCACCATCAAGGGCACCCTCACCCCCAACGAGGTGGTGGTGATTGGCGGCCACCTGGACTCCATCAACATCAACGTGTCCTCGTCCAGCCGTCCCACGGCGTCGGCGCCGGGCGCGGATGACGACGCCTCCGGCGTGGCCACGCTCTCCGAGGTGTTCCGCGTCGCGATGGCCAAGGGCTACAAGCCGGCGCGCACGGTGAAGTTCATGGCGTACGCGGCGGAGGAGGTGGGCCTGCTGGGCTCGCAGGCCATCGCGCAGGCGCACAAGGCGAACCCCACGGGTCTCGGCACCGTGGTGGGCGTCCTCCAGTTGGACATGACCAACTACCGGGGCTCCACGGTGGAGGTGACGCTCGTCACCGACAACACCAACGCGGCGCAGAACGCGTTCCTGGGCAACCTCATCGACACGTACACGGGCTACACGCGCTCCAACATCACCTGCGGCTACGGCTGCTCGGACCACGCGTCGTGGACCGCCCAGGGCTTCCCGGCGTCCATCCCGTTTGAAGCGCTGATGAGCCAGGACAACCCCTACATCCACACGGCCAACGACACGCTGGCCAACAGCACCGGCGGCAACGCCACCAACGCGCTGAAGTTCGCGCGCATCGCGGCGGCGTACCTGGCGGAGCTGGGCAAGGGCACCATCCCGGGCCTGCCCACGGACACCACGGACCCCACCGTGTCGCTCAGCTCGCCCGCCAGCGGCGCGACGGTGACGGGCACCGTGTCCATCGCCGCGACGGCCACGGACAACGTGGGCGTCAGCAAGGTGGAGTTCCTGGTGGACGGCGCGGTGAAGGGCACGTCCTTCGCTTCGCCCTACAGCTTCGCGTGGGACAGCCGCACGGTGGCCAACGGCAGCCACACCGTGGCGGCGAAGGCGTCCGACAGCGCGGGCAACTCCGCCACCACGACGGCCCGGACGGTGACGGTGTCGAACGTGTCCACGTCCGGCACCTATGACAGCACCCTCCGGACGCTGCGCTGCAGCGCGGTGGCCGCCACGTGCGACAGCGGCACGTCCTTCAATGGCCGCGGCACGCGCGGGCCGGAGCTGAACTACCCCAACACGCTGCGCGGCACCTGCGCCGACGGCAGCGGCGGCACCTACCACAGCGACGAGTCCCTGGACGCCGTCAAGGTGTCCACCGTGGACGGCACGCCCTTCGCTCCGGGCAAGCAGGTCCGGGTGGAGGCCACGGTGTGGGCCTACGCCAACCCGTCGTCGGACCGGCTGGAGTTCTTCTACACGGCCAACGCCACCGCGACGACGCCCGTCTGGACGCAGATTGGCACCAGCCTCACCCCGACGGCCGCGGGCACCGTGAAGCTGTCGGCCACGTACACGCTGCCCGCCGGCGCCACCCAGGCGGTGCGCGCGCAGTTCCGCTACGGCAGCAGCAGCACCACCAACGCGTGCGTCTCCAACGAGTACAACGACCGCGACGACCTGGTGTTCGCCGTCGGGCAGTAGGCCACACTCAGCTGAGCTGACTCGCACACAGCAGCAGGAGAAGGGGTCCCGGGCCGCACGCCCTGGGCCCCTTCTTCGTTCCCGCGTCAGGCGGCCTTCAGCCCCTCCAGGGGAAGCTCCACCACGAAGGTCGCACCCGCGCCCGGCGCGCTGTCCACGGTGATGCGTCCGCCGTGCGCCTCCACCACCTGCCGGGCGATCCACAGGCCCAGGCCCAGGCCGCCGTAGTTGCGGCCGGGCACCGCGCGCTCGAAGCGCTCGAAGATGCGCGCGCGGTCCTCCGCGCTGATGCCAATGCCCTCGTCGCGCACGGTGACGCGCGCGGTGCCCTCCTCGGCGGCCACGCGCACCTCGATGGGGCGGCCCTGGCCGTACTTCGCCGCGTTCGCCAGCAGGTTCGTCACCACCTGGTCGATGCGCAGCCTGTCATACCGGCCGACGAGCGGCGAAACCGCCTCCAGCGTCACCTTCACGCCCAGCCGCTCCACCTCGTCGCGCAGCCGCGCCACGGCGTCCCCCACCACGGAGGTGAGGTCCACGTCGTTCAAGTCCAACGCCAGCCGGCCCGTGGTGAGCTGGGACACGTCCAGCAGCGTCTCCATCAGCGCGTGCAGCCGCTGCACCTGCCGGCCCGCGGACGCGAGCGGGCTCTGCACGCGGTTGCGGGCCTCGTCGCCCAGGCCGCGCTCCAACCGCTCCAGGTGCAAACGGAAGGCGGCCAGCGGCGTCTTGAGCTCGTGGCTCGCCACCGCGAGGAAGTCGTCGCGGGCCTGGATGCTCTCGCGCAGCGTGGCGGCGACCAGCTCCTGGCGCAGCGATTCCCGGCGCATCCGCGCCAGCTCCAGCATGGAGCGCACGCGCGCCACCAGCTCCCGGGCGCTGAAGGGCTTCACCAGGTAGTCATCCGCGCCCGCCTCCAGCCCCTCCACCGCGGCCTCCTCGCCGGCGCGCGCGGACAGCATCACCACGGGGATGGCGCGGGTGGCGGGCGTCTCGCGCAGCGCGCGCAAGAGGCCGAAGCCGCCCAGCCGGGGCATCATCACGTCCGTCAGCACGAGGTCCGGCGGGTTCGCTCTGGCGGCGTCCAGCGCGGACTGCCCGTCCGCCGCCAGCATCACGTCGAACGAGGGGGCCAGCACGCGCGCCACGTACTCGCGCATGTCCACGTTGTCGTCCGCCACCAGCACGCGCTGCCGCGAGGCCTCCACGCCCTCCACGCCCGTCATGCCCTCGACGCCCTTCACGCCGAGCGACACCGTCGTCACCGGGGGCTCCGGCGCCACGTCCGCCCAGCGCTCGGCCTCCTGAAGGAAGGGCCGCGCGCCCTGGGACGGGGACTCCTCTTCGCGAGGCGCGAGGATGCGCTCGGAGGGCAGGTGCGCCATGCCCCGGGGGAGGCGGACCGTGAACGTCGTGCCCCCGCCCTCGCGGCTCTCCACCCGCACGTCGCCGCCGTGCAGCGCCACCAGCTCGCGCACCAGCGCCAGCCCGATGCCGGTGCCCTCGTGGGTGCGGCTTCGCGCGTTGCGCACGCGGTGGAAGCGCTCGAAGAGGTGGGGCAACTCCGCGGCCGGGATGCCCGTGCCGGTGTCGGAGACGGTGAGGACGACGTCGCCGTCACCGGACGTCAGCCGCACGGCGATGGTGCCCGTGAAGGTGAACTTGAGCGCGTTGGAGAGCAGGTTGAAGACAACCTTCTCCCACATGCGCGGATCCACGTAGACGGGCTCCGGCAGCGGGGCGCAGTCCACCGTGAAGGCCAGGCCCGTGCGCTCCACGGCGGAGCGGAAATTGCTCGCCAGGTCCAGCGTGAGCGAGGCCAGGTCGATGGGCTCGAAGCGGGAATCCGCCCGCCCTGCCTCCAGCCGGCTGAAGTCCAGCAGCGTGTTCACCAGCCGCAGCAGGCGGCCCGCGTTGCGGTGGACGACCTCCAGGTCGCGCCGCGCCCCTTCCGTCACCTGGGCCTGCGCGAGCACGTCCTCCAGCGGGCCCATCATCAGCGTGAGCGGCGTGCGGAACTCGTGGGAGATGTTGTGGAAGAAGGCCGTCTTCGCCCGGTCCAACTCCGCGAGCTGTTCGGCGCGCTGGCGCTCCTCCTCGTAGGCCCGCGCGTTGCGCAGCGCCACCGCCACCTGCGCGCCCAGCAGTTCGGAGAACGAGGCATGGCCTTCATCGAAGGCCCGGTTGGGGGACAGCCCCGTGACGAGCACGCCCAGCGGCGCGGACGTGCCCGCGCCGGCGAGCGGCTGGACCAGGAGCGAACCCACCGCGTCCCCGAAGGGGCCCCCGCGCAGCGACAGCAGGGCCTCCAGGCCGTCCCGCCGCACCGGCCCGCCCTCGAGCGCGCGCAGGAACGGCGCTGACTCCGGCAGCGAAGGGTCCAACGCGACGGACTCCGGGCTCAGGGGCCCTCCGGGCGCCACACCCACGGAGCCGGACAGCGTCAGCGTCCGGCCCTCCGCCGAGCGCAGGTAGAGCAGCGCGAAGGGTACGTCCAGCGGGTGCTCGGCCATGGCGGACATCAGGTCGTGGCACGTCTTCGCCACGCTGCGCGTGTCCGACGCCCGGGCGGACAGGTCGCGCAACAGCCGCATGCGCCGGCTGCTCAGCACCTGCTGCGTCACCTCGGCGCACACCGCGAGCATGCCGCCAATGGCGCCCGTGTCGTCGTAGGCGGGCGCGTGGCTGACGTCGAAGTAGGACTCCTCCCGGTAGCCGCTGCGCTCCAGGAGCAGCCTCAACGCGGGCACCCAGCTGGCGGCGCCCGTCGTCATGGCCTCCATGACGAGCGGCCCCAGCGCGTCCCATGCCTCCGCCAGCGTGCCCCGGATGTCCGTGCCCAGCGCGGCCGGGTGCTTGGCCCCAATCACCGCCGAATAGGCGTCGTTGTAGAACTGGCACAGCTGGGGCCCCCACGTGAGGATCATGGGGTAGCGCGACCCGAGCAGCGTCTTCACGAGCACCTTGAGGCTCGTCGGCCAGGAGGCCACGGGGCCCACGGGCGTCGCCGCCCAGTCATGCGCACGCACGAGCGCGTGCATCTGGCTGCTCCCGGTGAAGGGAACTTCGGGCGCCGGGGGGGCTTCCTGGCTCATCTCAGCTTGGCTCCTGGATCACGCACGCATCTCCCTATGCCGGGACACCCAATGGCTTCCCACTGGAAAAATGCCCGTCCTCCGGCGGCGGACCCTCCCACCCCGCGCCTCCATGCTCCCTCCCTTCGAGGGCTCGGCTGGCCGGCTGCTTCCGGACGGCCGCCGGACTGTCCATCCCTCCCCGGGCGCCTTACCTCCCAAAGGGATGATGCCCTCCACCCAGCCCGAGTCACGGGTGCTGCGAGAGAAGCACCCCACCGAGGGAGCAGACGCCCGGGGAAGGCTGTCGCCCCGCCGGGAGGCCCTGCTCCAGGCCCGCATCAAGGACCTGTCGCTGCGCCTCGCGGGCACACCGCTGGAGCGCTACATCGCGCAGCTCCACGCGGAGCTGGAGGCCAAGGGGCTGTCCTTCAAGCCCCAGTGCTACCTGTCCGACGAATGGGGCTGTCCGTCCGGGGTGCCCGTCATCGGCCTGCCCTTCTACCTGGCGGACCCGGACCTGCTGTCCATCGAGGCGGAGCTGGGGGGCAGCGCGGAGACGGAAGCGGAGATCTTGATGTACCTGCGCCACGAGGCCGGCCACGCCTTCAACTACGCGTGGCGCCTCTATGAGACCGACGAGTGGCGCCGCGTGTTCGGCGACTACGGGCGGCCCTACCAGGACGACTACAAGCCCCGGCCCTTCTCCCGCCGGTACGTCTTCCACATCTCCGGCTGGTACGCGCAGAAGCACCCGGACGAGGACTTCGCGGAGACCTTCGCCGTGTGGCTCACGCCGGGCAGCGACTGGGAGAAGCGCTACCAGGGCTGGGGCGCGCTCAAGAAGCTCCAGTACGTGGAGGCGACGGCGAAGCGCGTGGGCCGGATGCCCCCGCTCGTGCAGCTGGCGCAGCCGGACCTCACCACCGAGGAGATGGAGGGCACCGTCCAGGAGCACTACCGCCAGCGCGAGCTGGACGAGAAGGTGGACCTGGAGCTGAGAAACGCCTTCGACCACGCGCTGGAGGACATCTTCTGGGGGCCCGGCGAGGCCCCGGTGAACGCGGTGACGCTGGTGCAGGCGGAGCGCCAGCGCCTGCTCTCCACCGTGGGCCACTACTCCGGCGTGGGCCGGGGCGTGGTGCGCGCGCTCGTGGATCACCTGGCGGAGCGCACCGCCGCGCTGAACCTCACCCTGTACCCGGACGACAGCCGCGAGGCCGCGATGCAGCTCTCTTCGCTCGTCACGGTGCTGGCCATGAACTACCTCCACACCGACCGCTTCTTCGAGGACTGACATGCCCCAGAAGTCCCTTCGCATCGCCGTCCTCCACTACCAGCCCAAGGACGAACCGCCGGACGCCGTGGTGGCGCAGGTGAGCGCGGCCCTGCGCGCGGCCGGCCACGAGCCGGTGGACGTGCGCGTGGACGAGAGCGTCTCCGACCTCGTCCGGCAGGTGACGCGCGCCCACGCCGACCTCGTCTTCAACCTCTGCGAGACGTTCGCGGAGGACTACCGCCTGGAGGTCAACGTCGCCGCGGTGCTGGAGCTGGCGCGCCTGCCCTTCACCGGCTCCGGCACGGCGGGCCTGCTGCTCGCGCAGGACAAGGTGCTCACCAAGCAGCTGCTCCAGTTCCACGGCGTGCTCACGCCGCGCTTCGCGACCTTCGACGGCACGTCGTTCCAGACGAACGGCGATTTGTCCTTCCCGCTGGTGGTGAAGCCCGCGCGCTCGGACGCCTCCCTGGGCCTGGGCGTCGAGAAGGACATGGAGGGGCTGGCGCGGCGGGTGAAGAAGATCCGCGAGGAGTACGACGACGAGGCGCTGGCGGAGGAGTTCATCGAGGGCCGCGAGCTGTACGTCGGCGTCGTCGGGGACGCGGCGAAGCCGGAGGTGCTCCCGGTGGTGGAGCTGGACTTCGGCTCGCGGTGGAACCGCAAGCGGATGAAGATCGCCAGCCGCGAGGTGAAGTTCGCGCCGGAGTCGCCGGGCAGTCCCCATCTCGTATTGCCCACCGACTTGTCGGATGAATTGCAGGGCCGCATCGGCCGGGCCGCGGTGACGGCGTTCCGCGCGCTCAAGCTGCGCGACTACGCGCGCATCGACTTCCGCGTCTCCACCCGCACCAACGAGCCCTACCTGCTGGAGGTGAACCCCAACCCCTACCTGGAGACGCAGTGCGAGGTGGCCATGGGGGCCAAAGAGCGCGGCATGGGCTACGACGCGCTCGTGCAGCGCATCGTGGACACGGCCGCCCGGCGGTACGGCCTGGGCGTGGGGCCCCGGGCCACGGCGAGTGCGCCCGTGAGGGACGCGACGCCCGCCGCGCACTGAACGTCCCCCGCGGCACCGGGCTGGGAGCCGGGGGCTGGGGGCCGGATTCCGGTGGCCCCGCCGGGGGTCGTGCTCTATGGGGGACGGGTGATCCACCGTCAGCTCCTGGAGCATGCCAAGGCCGTGGCCCGCTTCGCGCCCGTGCGGCCCGCGGTGAAGGCGGGCCTGCGCGCCGCGCTCGCCACCTTCGTCCCCATGGCCGTGGGCACCGCGCTGAACCTGCCCGGAGGCCTGTGGCTCGCCGTGGGCGGCTTCAACACGTCCTTCGTCGACAAGGGCGGCTCCTACCATGCGCGCGCGCGGGCCATGGGCGGCACGGCGCTGGCGGCGGCGGTGGCCGCGGTGGTGGGCGGGCTTGTCAGCATGCACCCCGCGCTGTCCATCCCGCTCACCCTGCTGTGGGTGACGGCGTGGAGCTTCGCGGGCGTGTACGGCGCCGCGGCGAACACCACCGGCAACATCGCCGCCACCACCTTCGTCATCGCCGTGGCGCTGCCCGTGGACGGGCCCCGGGCCGCGCTCCTGTCGGGCGCGACGCTGCTCGCCGGCGCGGCGTGGGCCATGGTGCTGTCGCTCGTGCTCTGGCCCATCCGCCCCTACCGGCCCGCGCGCAAGGCGGTGGCGGCGTGCTTCGAGGCGGTGGCGGACTACGCGGAGGCGCTGTCGCGCGTGTGCCAGGGCGCGCGCGAGGACGCCTGGCAGGCGCTCATCCAGGAGCAGCACGGGCGCATCCGCGAGACGCTGGAGGTGGCGCGCACCACGCTCACCGCCACGCGCCAGGGCCGCGTGGAGCGCGGGCGCGGTGAGCGGCTGCTGGTGCTGCTGGAGGCCGCGGACGCGATGTTCATGGGGCTCATCGCGCTGCAAGAGGACCTGGAGAGCCTGGGCCCTCCCGTCAGCGGCCCCGTGGGAGACCCGCGCGCGGCGGCGGCGGTCGCCCTGCTGGACTTCGCGAACACCGCGCGCGACCTGGTGCGGCTGACGCAGCAGGAAGGCCGCAGCCGCAGGCCCCAGCCGGCGTGGGACGGCCGGGCGCTGAGCGGCGCGATCATGGACCTGGACGCGCGGGGCCTGGTGACGCGGCTGGAGCGCGCGCGCCTGCGGGACGTGGCGCGGCTGGTGACGGAGTTGCGCGAGCGCGCGGACGTGGCGCTGGACACCGCGTGCCGCCTGCCCGGCCCCGTGGCGCCGGGCACGCTGCCGCCCACCCGGGAGCTGGCGGAGGAGCCCTCCCCGTCCCTCTGGGAGCCCGTGCGCGCGCACCTCACGATGGAGTCGGAGGTGCTCCGGCACGCGCTGCGCGTGGGCCTCACCACCACGGCCGCGGTGTGGATCTCCAGCATCTTCCGGCCGAACCACAGCTACTGGGTCACCCTCACCGTGCTCACCGTGATGCAGCCCTACACCGGGCCCACCGTCCTCAAGGCGCTGCAGCGCGTGCTGGGCACCGTGGTGGGCGGCATCCTCGCCATCGCCGTGGCGTCGTGGCTCCAGGATCCGCGCGCGATGATGGGGCTCCTGTTCTGCACCGCGGCCCTGTGCGTGAGCCTCATCCCGCTCAACTACGGGCTGTTCACCGTCTTCGCCACGCTCACCTTCGTGCTGCTCGCGGAGATAGGCAGCGGGGACTGGACGCTCGCGCCGGTGAGAATCGTCAACACGCTCATCGGCGGCGCGCTCGCGCTCGCGGGCACCTTCTTCCTGTGGCAGCGCTCGGAGGAGGAGCGCTTCCCGTCGCAGATGGCGGAGGCCCTGCGCGCGGACCGGGAGTTCTTCGACGTGCTGGCGTCCGCGTGGCAGCGGGGACAGGCGCCCGAGTCCCTGGCGCTCGCGGAGGCCCGCCGCAAGCTGGGGCTGGCCACCATCAACGCGGAGACGTCCTTCCAGCGTCTGCTGAATGAACCGCGCTGGAGCACCGAGGCGCTGGAGCCGCTGATGACGCTGCTCGCCTTCACCCGCCGGTTCGCCGCCGTCTGCACCCTGCTCGCCTCGCGGCGCTCCGTGCCCTCCACGCCCGCGGTGCTGGAGGCCCTCGCCCGCTTCGGCCGCGCCATGGACGGCACCCTGGAGGACCTGGCGGAAGCCGTGCTCCACGGCAGCCGGCCGCGCCCCCTGCCCGCCTTCGACGCGCTGCTCGGCTGGAACGTGCCCACGCCCGACGCGGCCGGGCTCGCGCTGGGCACCGAGGCGCCCCTGCTCCAGTCCCAGCTTGAGCGGCTCGCGCGTCAGGCCTCCGTGCTCCACGGCGCCGCCACCCGCCGGCTGGAGGCCCTGGTGCACACGCCGCCCGCATCCCAGCCTTCCACGACAAGCGAGACATAGCTGTACAACTTGAATAGGTTGCAGACTCCCCCTCGTTGTTGGAGTCCTGCATGTCCTTGCTGTCGTTCCGTGGTTCGCGGTCCCGTGTCCCCACCCACCTGACGGGCCTGCTCCTGGCCGCGTCCGCGCTCGCGCCCCCCGCCGCGCTCGCGGCGAACGAGTCCGTCCGGGTGTGGCTGACGACGACGTCGGGCAGCACGCTCGCGAAGAAGCTCAATGTGGAAGCAAACAAGACGTTCGGTCCGGAGAGCGGCTCGGCGACGGCCATCGACGTGAACGACGGTGTCACGTACCAGACGCTGGACGGGTTTGGCGGCGCGATGACGGATGCGTCCGCGTGGCTCATCCACAACTCGCCCCAGCGCACCGCCATCCTGAACGACTTGTTCAGCGTGGGCGCGGGCGCGGGCTACAGCGTCATCCGGCTGCCCATGGGCGCGTCGGACTTCTCCCGCTTCAACTACACCTACGACGACACCTGCTGCGACCTGAACGACTTCTCCGTGGGCCACGACGCGGCGTACATCCTGCCGGTGCTCCAGCAGGCGCGCGCCATCAACCCGGAGATCAAGATCTTCGCGGTGCCGTGGAGCGCGCCCGCGTGGATGAAGTTCAACAACTCGCTCACGGGCGGCGGCTACCTGCGCAACGATTTGTACGGCACCTACGCCAACTACTTCGTGCGCTTCGTGCAGGCGTACAACGCGAACGGCGTGCCCATCCACGCGCTGAGCATGCAGAACGAGCCGCACAACGCCAACGGCAGCTACCCGACGATGCAGATGGAGTCCAACGACCAGTCCATCTTCGCATCCCAGCACCTGCGCCCCGCGCTCAACGCCGCGGGCTTCAGCGGCGTGAAGCTGCACGCGTGGGACCACAACTGGCACGACGGCTCCGGCCCCGCGGGCTTCCCGCATGAGGTGATGTCCTACAACGGCGGCCAGGCGCAGGCGGCGCTCGCGGGCGCGTCCTACCACTGCTACGAGAGCCCCGAGGGCAGCTACACCGTGCAGTCCGCCTTCCACAACGCGTACCCCGGCAAGGAGGTGCACTTCACCGAGTGCACCGGCGGCTTCTGGGCGACGAACGCCGCCGCGAATCTGGAGTGGGCGCTGCAGAACAACCTCTTCGGGCCGCTGCGCAACTGGGCGCGCACGTCGCTGTACTGGAACATCGCGTTGGATCCGAACCACGGGCCGCGCGTGGGCGGCTGCGCGGACTGCCGGGGCATGCTCACGGTGGACAACGGCAACGGCAGCTACACGCGCAACGAGGAGTACTACGCGTGGGCGCACCTGGCGAAGGTGGTGCGGCCGGGCGCGGTGCGCGTGGGCGCCACGTCGCTGGGCAACAACAACATCGAGACGCTCGCCTTCCGCAACCCGGACGGCTCGCGCGCGCTCATCGCGCTCAACTCCAATGACGGCGCCACGCTCAGCTTCAAGGTCCGCTGGGGCGGCCAGGCGTTCGAGTACAGCCTGCCGCCGCGCTCGGTGGCGTCCTTCCAGTGGGGCGGGACGACGGGCGGCACGCAGGGCCCGTGGTACCGGATGGTGAACAAGGCCACCGGCAAGTGCCTGGACATCGTCGGCCCGTCCGCGGCGGACGGCACCGGGCTGCACCAGTGGACGTGCCACACGGGCGCAAGCCAGCAGTGGTCCCTGGTCGCCACCGACGGCGGCTACTCGCGGCTGGTGTCGCGCTACAGCGGCAAGGTGATGGACGTGGACGGCGTGAGCGCCGCGGACGGCGCGCGCGTGCAGCAGTGGTCCTGGGCGGGTGGCGCCAACCAGCAGTTCCGGCCGGTGGCCACCTCCGGCGGCTACTCCCGCTTCGAGGCCCGCCACAGCGGCAAGGTGCTGGACGTGGCCAACTGCTGGAACACCGGCGACGGCGCCACCGTCCAGCAGTGGGTCTGGGCCAACAACGACTGCCAGCAGTTCCGCCTGGAGGCCATGCCCTGATGCCCTGAGGCCCTGATGTGAAACGGGCGGCGGTGCCCCAGCCGCTCAGGGCACCGTCGCCAGGAACACGTCGAGCAGGGCGTTCACCTGCTCCGGCGCATCCAGCTGCACCCAGTGCCCCGTGCCCGTCACCGTCTTGAAGGGCAGCCCCGGGACGAGCATGTGGTACGCGCCGGGCACCTCGTTGAGCGGCGTGATGACGGACAGGGCCGGCCCGGGGTAGCGCTTCAGCGGTGTCACCGGGTCGAACTCCAGGAGCGCGCCCATGGCCGCCTTCACGGCCTCCCGGGGCGTGCGCCGCAGCTGCCCCAGCACGCGCTCGCGCACCTCCGGGGTGGACGGCTCCAGCAGCGTCCCCCAGTACTGCTCCACCACCGCGGTCCACCCGTCCGTCTCCAGCGCGTCCATCATCCCCTGCGCCTGCTCCGGGGGGACGGACCGGCCGTCCGACGCGGGGTCCAGGAGGAAGAGGCCCGCGACGCGCTCCGGGTTCGCGCCCGCCCACGCCACGCACACCGCCCCGCCCAGGCTGTGGCCCACCAGCACCACGCGGGACAGGCCCAGGCCGTCCACCACCGCGCCCACGTCCCGGGTGAAGTCCTCCATGCGGACGCCCTGCCCGGACGTGAGCGTGGAGCGGCCGTGCCCCCGCAGCTCCAGCGCGATGGCGCGACGGTGCGGGCGCAGGTGCGAAAGCTGCGCCTCCCACTGCGTCGCATCCCCAGCAGCCGAGTGCACGAACACCACCGGGGTCCCCGGTCCGCTCCCGCCATCGTCCACGTACAGCTCGCCTGCCGCGCCCTTCATGGTCCCCGCTGCCTTTCCACGCGGGCGCCCGGGGCCCGCGTCCTTCAACCTCCACGTCGCCCGTATCGGCGAGTTCCTGCCCTGGAAACGACCCGTCCGGCGGCCGCTCCGTCCAGAGGCCAACACCCCCCAGGCAGCCGTGCACACTGCTTGCGTACTTTTTGAAGGTGGATGGTTCCATTCAACGCGCGGGCCCCCACTGTTCCGGGGCACCCAGGCACGTGAAAACCTCCGACCTCCTGCCAGACCCGAGCGCCCGTTCCAGGACCACGGTCCTCAACGTCAACGACGACCCGGCGACGCTGTACCTGCTGAGCCTCACGCTGCGGCAGGGCGGCTACCACGTGATTGAAGCCACGTGCGGCCTGGAGGCCCTGACGCTCGCGCAGGGGATGCCGGACCTGGTGCTGCTGGACGTGCACATGCCGGACGTGGACGGCTACGAGGTCTGCCGCCGCCTGCGCGCCGACCCGGCCACCCGGGACCTGCTCATCGCGCACCTGTCGTCCGTGTCCGTGAAGCGCGAGGACCGCGTGAAGGGGCTCGCGCAGGGCGCGGACGCGTACTGGACCCGGCCCCTGGCGGAGGACGAGCTGCTGGCGAACATCGAGGCGCTGCTGCGCCTGCAGACGCGCGCCCGGGACGCGGTGCGCGCGCGCGACCGCTTCCTCAGCATCGCGGCGCACGAGCTCAAGACGCCCATGACGGTGCTGCGGCTCAACCTGGAGCGCGCCGTGCAACTCGTCGTGAACGACGCGGACGGCCTTGTGTCCACCGGCCCCGTGGAGGCGCGGCTCACCCCCGCGGTGCGCCAGCTCACGCGCCTGCAGAACCTGGTGGACAGCCTGCTGGACGTGTCGCGCCTGTCCACGCGGGACATGGAATTGGCCATGGAGACCGTGGACCTGTCCCGGCTGGTGCTGGGGCAGGTGGAGCGGCTCCAGTCCCAGGCGCGCAGCGCTCGGGTGGCGCTGGAGGCCACGGTGCCCCCGGAGCCCGTGCTCCTCTTCGGAGACCCGCAGCGGCTGGAGCAGGCCGTGGCGCACCTGCTGACGAACGCCATCAAGTTCGGCGAGGGCCGGCCCGCGCACGCGCGCCTGGAGACGCACGGCGACCAGGCGGTGCTGACGGTGAAGGACGAGGGCGTGGGCATCGCGCCGGAGGACCAGGCGCGCATCTTCCGCCGCTTCGAGCGGGTGACGTCCGGCGACCGCTTCGACGGGCTGGGCCTGGGCCTCTTCCTGGCCCTGGAGATCGCCACCGCGCACGAAGGCACCCTCACCGTGAAGAGCGCCCTGGGCGAGGGCGCGACCTTCGAGCTGCGACTGCCCCTGCGCCTGACCCGGCGTTATTGAACATCCAAGGAGAACCCCTCGTGTCGAACAATGGAGACGGTGACGGCGGTACGACAGCCGCGGAGGGCCGGAGCCCCTCGAAGCGGCTCGTCACCAACGTGCCCCGGCTGGACTTCATCACCAAGGGCGGCCTCATCCAGGGCTCGTCCTACGCCATCATCGGGCCGCCGGGCTCCGGCAAGACGGTGTTCGCCAACCAGATCGCCTTCCAGCACGTGCGCACCGGGGGCAAGGCCCTCTACGTGACGCTGCTGACCGAGTCGCACGGGCGCATGCTGGAGAACCTGTCGCAGATGACGTTCTTCGACGCCAGCGTCATCCCGGAGCGGCTGCAATACCTCAGCGCGTACCGGGAGCTGGAGAAGGAGGGCCTCCGGGGACTGCTGGATCTGGTGCGCAAGAACGCCCAGCAGCACGGCACCACGCTGCTCATCATCGACGGCATGGATGCGGCGAAGGAGTTCGCCCGCACGGACCTGACCTTCAAGCGCTTCCTCCAGGACCTGCAGACCTTCTGCAGCATCCTGGGCTGCACCACGCTGCTGCTGGCGCCGCACCACGCGGGGGAGATCCACCCGGAGAACACCGCGGTGGACGGCATCTTCGAATTGTCCCTGTGGCTGCACGGGCCGCGCGCGGTGCGCGAGCTCATCGCCGTGAAGTTCCGGGGCGGGCCGTCGCTCCTGGGCCGCCACGAGGTGGAGATCTCCGACCAGGGCATCGTCATCCACCCGCGCACGGAGGTGCAGTTCGCGCACCCCGCGGCCCAGGGCCGCGAGGACCGCATCCGCATGCCCTTCGGCATCCCCCGCCTGGACGACGCGCTGCACGGGGGCGTGTTGTCCGGCTCCACCACGCTGCTGTTGGGCGCGCCCGGCACCGGCAAGACGCTGCTGGGCCTGCGCTTCCTCCTGGAGGGTGCGCGCGCGGGCCAGCCCGGGGTCTACTTCGGCTTCTACGAAACACCCCCCCGCCTCATCGAGAAGGCCCTGGGCACGGGCATGAAGGACTTCAAGAAGTACGTGGACGAGGGGCTGATTGAAATCCAGTGGCAGCCGCCCCTGGAGCACAACCTGGACTCCCTCGCCGAGCGGCTCCTGGAGCGCATCGCGGAGCGCAAGGTGTCCCGGCTGCGGCTGTTCATCGACGGGGTGGCGGGCTTCCGCTCCGCCGCCGTGTACCCGGACCGCATGGGCCGCTTCTTCTCCGCGCTCACCCATCAGCTCCGGATGATGGACGTCACCACGCTGTATTCGGACGAGACGCCCCTGTTCAGCCCCGGCGTGGAGATGCCCCAGCCAGAGGCCGCGGCCACCGTGGAGAACGTCATCCTCGTGCGCTACGTGGAGCTGCGCTCGCAGCTCTACCGGCTGCTCTCCATCATGAAGATGCGCGAGAGCGCCTATGACAGCAGCATCCGCGAGTTCTCCATCTCCGAGGACGGCATCACCGTCGCGGACACCTTCGAGAGCGCGGAGAGCATCCTCACCGGTCACGCGCGCCTGACGTCAGCGTCTCCGGCAAGGAGCCCGCGCAAGAGCGCCGTCAAGGCGCCGCTGGGCACGCGGGGAGGCGCGAAGAAGCAGGCCGCCAGCAAGAAGCCCGCGAGGAAGAAGGCCCCGGCAGGCGCCTCCCGTCGGAGTCGCCCATGAAGACCGTGCTCGTCGTGGACGACGAACTCGACATCGCGGAGGCCGTCCAGGCCATCCTCGAGGAGGAGCAGTTCCGGGTCGTCATCTGTGGCAATGGCCGTGAGGCCCTGGAGAAGCTCAAGGACCTCCAGCCCTCCCTGGCCATCATCGACGTGATGATGCCGGTGATGAACGGCTACGAGACCATCGACGCCATCCACAAGGACGGCTCCCACCACTTCCCCATCCTCGTGATGAGCGCCATCCAGCCGCCCAGGGCGAAGGCCGAGGAGCAGGGCTGGGCCGGCTTCCTCAAGAAGCCCTTCTCCCTGCGGGACCTGGTGAGCTCCGTCAACCGGCTCACGTCGTCGTAGGCCCGGATGTTTGCAGCTCCAACCGGGTGCCGGAGGGCCGTCTCCGGCGCCTGCCCGGCTGGTTGAAAACGGGGTTTCGCTCGCGCACAGTGGCCGGCGCCTCCATGACCACTGAAGTCGTCGCGAACGCCCGTCAGGAGCCCGGCCTGTTCCGGCTCACCTGGCCCATCTTCTTCGAAATCTTCCTCTTCATGCTGATGGGCACGGCGGACACGCTGATGCTCAGCGGCGTGTCCGACGCCGCCGTGTCCGCGGTGGGCGTCGTCAACCAGTACGTCTTCATCTGCATCCTCATCATGGAGGTGGTGAGCCACGGCGCGTCCATCGTCGTGTCCCAGTACCTGGGCGCGAGAAGGAGCGCGGAGGCGTCGCGCATCGCGGCGCAGGCCATCACGATGAACTTCCTCCTGGGGCTCACGGTGAGCGCCGGGCTGCTGCTGTCGGGCGACACCATCCTCGGGCGGATGAACCTGGAGGCGCAGACGCTGTCGTACGCGCGCACCTACTGGCACATCGCGGGCGGGTTCCTC
Organism: Corallococcus sicarius; assembly: GCF_003611735.1. GTDB lineage: Bacteria > Myxococcota > Myxococcia > Myxococcales > Myxococcaceae > Corallococcus > Corallococcus sicarius. The sequence goes on from NZ_RAWG01000125.1 coordinate 24,061, forward strand.
TTCCTGCAGGCGCTCATCAACGTCTTCTCCAGCCTCATCCGCACGTACGGCTTCACGCGGCAGTCCATGTACGTGGCCATGGGCATGAACGTGGTGCACGTGCTGGGCAACTGGGTGCTCATCTTCGGGCACTTCGGCGTGCCGGCGCACGGCGTGGCGGGCGCGGCGATGTCCACGGTGATGAGCCGCGCGGTCGCGCTGGGCGTCTTCGCGTGGATGCTCTACCGGGTGATGGACGTGCGCATGGCCCGCCGGGACTTCGTGGCGCTCACGCGCGAGTACGTGCGGAAGATATTGCGCGTGGGCCTGCCGTCGGCGGTGGAGCAGATGACGTACCACGGGTGCCAGACGGTGTTCCTGTACTACGTGACGTTCCTGGGCCCGGCGGCGCTGGCGTCGCGCCAGTACGCCAACGCGCTGTCGCACTACGTGTTCCTGGGCAGCCTCGCCATCGGGATGGGGACGTCCATCATCGTCGGGCGGCTGGTGGGCGCCAACCGCTCCGCGGAGGCCTACGCGCGCGTGTTGAAGAGCCTCAAGTGGAGCGTGGGCATCACCGTGGGCGTGGACCTGCTGGCCATCCTCTTCCGCGAGCCGCTCATCCACCTCTTCACGCACGACGGCGACATCCTGCGGATGACGTCCCAGGTGCTGGTGCTGGGCCTCCTGCTGGAGACGGGGCGCTCCTTCAACCTGGTGCTGGTCAACGCGCTGCGCGCCGCGGGTGACGCCACCTTCCCCGTCTACATGGGGGTGCTGTCCATGGTCTGCATGAGCGTGCCCCTGGGCTACTTCCTCGTCTTCCACCTGCACCTGGGGCTCGCGGGCGTGTGGCTCGCGGTGGCCGCGGACGAGTGGACGCGCGGCATGGCCATGTGGATGCGCTGGCGCAGCCGGGCGTGGGAGCGCCAGTCGCTGGTGACGCCCCTGGAGGGGCCGCCGGTGCTGGCCCACTGACGCACTGTCCGCCAGTCTCCCCTCCAGCCCACCCGCCAGGCCCCCGGCGTGCACACGCAAGGTCGGGAGGTATAAGGTTTGTCGGTGGACCCCCTGGACCATCGTTCAACGCTGCTCGTCGTGGAAGGCTACGACGACCTGCGCGAGGCGCTGGTGGCCCTGCTGGTGCTGGAGGGCTACACGGTGCTGTCGGTGCCCACCGCCATGCAGGCCCTGGACGTGCTGACGAAGCTGCCCCGGCGCCCCGCCCTGGTGCTGTTGAGCCTGATGCTCCGCAACCCGGAGGACCAGGCGTTCCTGACGCGGCTGCGCACGCTGGAGGCCGGCCCCCGGCTGCCGGTGCTGGCCCTGACGGCGGACCCGGACCTCCAGGCGCCCCTGCCCGGGACGGTGGGGCTGCTGGGCAAGCCGGTGCGCACGGAGGTGCTCCTGGCCGCCGTGGACCGCTACCGCGCCCGGCATTGAGTTCACGGGCAGTCAGGTTCCAGGCAACTTGCGGGCGCATCCGGGCGATAATCTCCCAACGGCCACCCCTGTCACGGGGGTTCGAGGGGGAAGCATCCATGTCCAGAATCGGCGAAGCGAGTGGCAGTGCGACCGCGCGGGTGCAGCAGGCCCGGACCCAGGAGG
>NZ_RAWG01000126.1 GCF_003611735.1 Corallococcus sicarius
GGGGTGGTGGGGCCGGTGCGGGAGGTGCGAGCGGCCCAGGGCCCGGACGGCGCGGCGCTGCCGGTGCCCGACGAGATGACGCCGCACCGCTTCCTGCCGGCGCGGCCGGTGGAGTTGCTCACCGACGTGCTGGCGGACGAGGCGGCCCGCGCGCCGGCCTTCGGCCTGGACAACGCCTTGCGCCTGCCGTTCCGGGTGGCGGCGAAGACGGGGACGAGCCGGGCCTACGTGGACAACTGGGCGGCGGGCTTCACCCGGGAGCGCACGGTGGCCGTGTGGGTGGGCAACTTCGACGGCACGCCGATGCGGGGCGTGTCCGGCATCACCGGCGCGGGCCCGGTGTTCGCGCGGGTGATGTCGCTGGCGATGAGGGGCGTGCGCCCCGCGCCGCTGGTGGACCGGAGCCACTTCGACTCCAGGGCCATCTGCCCGCTGTCCGGCGAGCTCGCGGGGCCGCACTGCCCGGGCGTCCTGCAGGAGGTCTACCTGCAGGGCACGGCGCCGCGCCACGCGTGCACCATGCACCGGAGCGATGGCGCGCTGGACGTGGGCCCCGCGTACCTGGCCTGGGCCCAGGCGGAAGGGCTGTCCTCCGCGTCGGCGGATGTCGGGACCCGTTCCGGGGGGACGCCCGGCTTCATCCTGCCGGCGGATGGCGACGAGTTCCTGGTGGAGCCGGAGCTGCCCGAAAGCGCGCAGGCCGTGCCCGTGCGGGTGATGGCGCCTCCCGGGGCGAGGATGTTGGAGCTGCGCACGGACACGGGGCGGCGCATCGAGCTGCCTCCGCCGTTCGTCACGCGCCTGCCGGCGGTGGCCGGTGAGCGCCGGCTGGAGCTGTGGGCACCCGGTGGATCCGCGCCGCTGGCGGTGACGCGGTATCGCGTTCGCTGAAGGTCCGGTGGGCGACGTGGAGCGGGACCTGACGTCGGGCGCTGCCGTGCTGGCGGGGCCTTGAGCGTCTGGTAGGCCAAGACCGCGGGGCCATGGGTCGCGTGCTCCCGCGCGCGCAGCCTGGCGGGGCCCTCGCAGGACCCCTGAACGCGAGGGCTGGAGCGGGCCCCGGTACTCGGTCGTTCGTGGAGGAGACGGGCTCTCAAGCGCCTCTCCGCCCGTGTGACCCTCAAGGGGTTAGCAGCGCAGGGGGGACTCCGTATCGATTGCACAGAGCCCTCGGCCCCGCGCAGCCGGCGGGGCGTGGCCTCGCGCACCGGCCCACCCGGTGTGGACCCAACCGGGGAGGCATCACATGGCGTTCAACCTGATCGAAGCGGTCGGCTCACAGTTCACGAAGAAGGGGTTGCTCCCGATGCTCGGTGGAGCCCTGGGAGAGGATCCCCAGGCGACCGCCCAGGTGATGCCGGGCGCCATCGCCGCGGTGGCCGCGGGCGTCGTCGATCAGGGCAGCAACGAGGCCGGGGCGCACCGGCTGCTGTCGAAGCTCAACGAGGGCGGCTTCACCGGACCCGACGCGTCCTCTCACGCGGACCTCACCGACTCGGGACTGCTCGAAGAGGAGACGCGCGGGAAGGGGATGTTGGGTGGGCTCTTCGGCAACAAGCTGGGGGGCGTGGCCGAAGGACTCTCCCGCGCGGGAGGGCTGCGCGACCCCGGCTCGGCGATGCGGCTGATGTCCCTGGCCGCGCCGAGGGTGATGGGCGTCCTGGGCAAGCAGGTGCGGGACCAGCGCCTGGGCGCGAGCGGCTTGATGCAGCTCTTGAGCAGCCAGCGCTCCCACATCGCGTCCGCGCTGCCGGCCGGCCTGGGCGGCGTCCTGGGCTTCGGCGGTGGTATGCGCCACCCGCCCGTGGAGATCCTCGAACCGCCCCGTGGAAAGGTGTCACCCATGCGGGAGGACACCCTGCGGGAATCCCTCCCCCGCCGGACGGCCCCGGCACGTCCGCTGGAGGGCAGGAAGAGCATCGCCGGGTGGGCCATCCCCCTGGCCCTGCTCGCGTTGATCGTCCTCGCATGGGGCGCCCTGCGCGGACGCAAGAACCAGCCGGCCCAGGCGCCGCGGGTGACTCGCACCACGGCCCCGGCCGCGGTCCCACCCGGGACGGGCGGCTCCGGCACCGGCGGTGCGGGCCAGCAGCTGCCGCGCGTGAGCGACGCCAACGGGCTGCGCGCGGCGCTCGAGGGCACCCAGGCGAAGCAGGGCGCCATCCTGGAGGGGGTGGAGTTCACGGCGGGGTCGTCGCAGCTCACCGCCCAGAGCCGGCAGCTGGTGGGCGAGCTGGGCGGCGTGTTGAAGGAGAAGCCGGGAGCGCGCGTGCGCATCACCGGCAACACGGAAGTCCCTGGTGACGCGGACTCCAACCGACAGCTCGCGCGGACGCGCGTGGAGAGCGTGCGCCAGGCCCTGGTGGGCAACGGTGTGGCGCCCAACCGCATCGAGGTCCTCAACGCGAATCCCAACGCCCCCGAGGATCAGCGCCTTGAGGTGCAGGTGCTCGGTCAGTAGTCCCCCGAAGTCCCCGGACCCGCAGGCCCGGCCCGGCGCTTCCAGGAGTGCCGGGCCCAGGAGGGCAGGAGGGCAGGGGAGCGCCCCCAGCGCACCGGTGTCGGTGCCGGTGTTGTCCGGGATGTGGGGCCCCCAGGCCCTGACTGGCCGCGTCCTGTCCACCGCGTTACATCCCCCAGCGGATCCACTTCTGTGAGGCCCGTGCTAACGCCTCGCGTTAGGGCTTCACGCTTGACCCTGCTTTCACCCACCCTCTAGAAGGCCCGCGACCCATGGCGACTCCCGACCGGTTTCCCCTCCCACAGGTCTCCGAATCCACTCGTAAACCCGAGTGGTTGAAGGTGCGTCTGCCGCATGGGGAGGGCTACGAGCGGGTCAAGGCCATCGTGAAGCGCACGAAGCTGGCCACGGTGTGCGAAGAGGCGCGCTGCCCGAACATCGCCGAGTGCTGGGGTGGAGGCACGGCGACGGTGATGCTGATGGGCGAGGTGTGCACGCGCGCCTGCCGCTTCTGCCACGTGAAGGTCGGGGCGCCCCCGCCGCTGGATCCGATGGAGCCCATCCATCTGGCCCAGGCGGTGAAGGAGATGAACCTCGAGTACATCGTCGTCACGTCGGTGAACCGCGATGACCGGCCGGACGGGGGCGCCAGCCACTTCGCGTCCGCCATCCGCGAGCTGCGCAAGGAGAGCCCGCGCACCATCGTCGAGGTCCTCATCCCCGACTTCAAGGGACAGGAGAAGGACCTCACCACGGTGGCGGAGGCGAAGCCGCACGTCGTCGCGCACAACGTGGAGACGGTGGAGCGCCTGACGCCCACGGTGAGGGATCGCCGCGCCACCTACCGCCAGTCCCTGCGCGTGCTGGAGTACCTCAAGAACCGCCCGGAGCGGCTCTACACCAAGACGTCCGTCATGGTGGGCCTGGGCGAGACGGACGAGGAGCTGGAGCGCACGTTCAAGGATTTGCGCGACGTGGGCGTGGACGTGCTCACGCTGGGCCAGTACCTGCAGCCCTCGCAGTACCACCTGCGCGTGGAGCGTTTCGTCACGCCCGCGCAGTTCGACGCCTACAAGGCGCTGGCGGAGTCGTTCGGATTCCTCTACGTGGCCTCCGGGCCTCTGGTGCGCTCCAGCTACCGCGCCGCCGAGTTCTTCATGAAGGGCCTGATGGAGCGCGAGCGCGTGGAGCGCCTCGGCTGACCTGACGCACCCCTTCCCCAACCCAGAGAGAGACACACCCCCTCATGGCGACTTTCGAATTCAAGCTCCCGGACCTCGGCGAAGGCGTGATGGAGGGCGAGCTTGTGAAGTGGCACGTCAAGGAGGGCGACCTGGTGAAGGAAGACCAGGTGCTCGCCGAGGTGATGACCGACAAGGCCACCGTCACGGTGCCCTCCCCGCGCGCGGGCCGCGTCGTGAAGACGCACGGCCGTGAAGGCGACATGGCCAAGGTGCACCAGCTGCTGGTGACGCTGGAGACCGAGGGCGGCGCCCCTACGGCGGAGGCTCCGGCCCACGGCGCTCCCGCGGCCGCCAGCGCTCCGGCCGCCGCGCCCCAGGCCCAGGCCGCCGCGGCCCAGGCGCAGGGCAGCACCAAGGTATTGGCCACGCCCGTCACGCGCCGCATGGCGCGCGAGCACGGCCTGGACCTGGCGGAGATCTCCGGCAGCGGTCCCCAGGGTCGGGTGACGAAGGCGGACGTGGTGGCGGCGCTGGAGGGCGGCAACGGCGCGCCGAAGAAGAACGAGGTCGCGGCCCCCGCGCCGCAGGCCGCGCGTCCGGCGGCGCCGCTCTCCACGGGCCGGGGCGACGAGCGCATCGCGCTGCGCGGGCTGCGCAAGAAGATCGCCGAGAAGATGGTGCGCTCGAAGTTCACGATGCCGCACTTCGCGTTCGTGGAGGAGGTGGACGCCACGGACCTGGTCGCCCTGCGCACGCGGCTCAACAGCCAGCTCGCGGCGGCGGGTGACGGCACGAAGCTCACGTACCTGCCGTTCATCGTGAAGGCGACGATCGCGGCGATGAAGAAGTTCCCGCACCTCAACGCCAACTTCGACGAGGCGTCGCAGGAGCTGGTGGTGCGCGGCGAGTACAACATCGGCATCGCGGTGGCCACGCCGGACGGCCTCACGGTGGCGGTGGTGCGCCACGCGGATCAGCTCACGCTGGGGGAGCTGGCGAAGGAGATCTCCCGCCTGAGCACCGCGGCGCGCGAGCGCAAGCTGAAGATGGAGGAGCTGACGGGCGGCACCTTCACCATCACCTCGCTGGGGCAGAGCGGCGGTCTGTTCGCCACGCCCATCCTCAACCACCCCGAGGTGGGCATCATGGGCGTTCACAAGCTGAAGAAGCGCCCGGCGGTGAAGAACGACCAGGTGGTCATCCGGGACATGATGAACCTGTCACTCTCCTGCGATCACCGCGTCATCGACGGTGACGTGGCGGCGAGCTTCGTCTACGAGGTCATCAAGTACCTGGAAGCACCGGACCTGCTGTTCCTCGCGATGGCGTGAGGACGCGCGTCGCGGTGCTCGCCCGACCGCCCTGACTCCGGGGGGCGGTGGGCGCGGGGGGTCTTCCGGAAAAGAGAAGCTGAGGCGGGCATCCGCGATGGCCGACAATCCCCGTGAGTTGATCCGCGCCGCCCAGGCCGCCGAGCTTCAGGGAGACATGACGCGTGCTGCGGACTGCCTGGAGCAGGCCGCGGCGCTCTACCAGAAGTCCGGACACACCTCGCGCGCCTCGCAGCTCTTGCGGCAGGCGCGCCAGCTCAAGAGCCGGTCTCCGGACGTCAGCCCTGCCTTTGCCGCGGCGATGGCTGCTGGCAAGGATGCCGTCGCGTTCCGGTCGCTGTCGTCACAGCCCTGGAGCGACGCCGTGTCGCCGGGGGACCCGTCCCCTTCGTCCGAACCCGACCCCGCGGTGCTGCATCCCTCCGGGCGCCATGACGCCGTCGCGCCCGGGGTGACGGTGTCCACCGACGCGAAGGGGCTGCCACGGCTGGCCCAGCGGATCGCGGCGGTCGGTGCGGGAAGTCCGTCGAAGTCCTCCCCGCAGGCTCCCGCGAGCGAAGCCCCCCTCCGGTCCGAGCCCGAGCCCGAGGACAACAACGACGACGACGACGACGAGGATGTCATCCTCCCCGGAGGACTGCTGCGCCCGCTGGACGAGGACGAGGGGCCCGTGCCCCCGGCGCCCGAACGCGGCCGCCGCCGGGAGAAGCGCCTCATCGAGCGTGGTCCCACCCGTGCGGATCCCGCGTTGGATGCGTGGTGTTCGTTCTGCTGCCGGCCTCGCGGCGAAGTCGGGGACCTGGTGGCGGGCCCCGCGGGCGCGTTCATCTGCAAGGGCTGCCTGGGCGAATCCCAGGGGCTCCTGGGCGACGTCGTCCCGCCCCCCGTGCGCAAGCCCGTGGAGTCACCCGAGCCCACCGCGAGCGTGGAGATGGTGGGCCACGACGAGGTGCGGATCCTGCTGGAACGCACGCTCCAGGCCGGCGCGCGCTGCCTGCTCCTCGTGGGTCCGGAGGGCTGCGGCAAGAGCATCTTCTTCCAGACGTTGGAGCGGCGGGGCCAGGGCGTGCTCACGACCGTGGAGTCCCTGGAGTCCGCCAGCGGCATGGAGCCGCTCCTGCTGGAGGACGTGGACCGGCTGACGCCCGGGGCGCAGGCGGCGCTGGTCGCGTTCATCGCGAGCCACCCGGAGCGGGCGGTGGTGATGAGCGCGCGTGGCGCGGTGTCCTCGCTGGGTCTGTGGGTGCGAGGGGAGGGCGGCAGCCTGCCGGTGCCCACCACGGCGGGCCTGACGGAGGCGGTGCAGGGCTCCATCCCGGTGGCGCTGCTGGAGCGCGTGCAGGTGCTGTTGCCGGTGCGCCGTCCCACGGTGCCGGAGCTGGTGGAGGTGGCCCGGCGCTCCCTGGCGCTCCGCCGTCCGGTGGTGTCGCTGTCGGAAGAAGTGCTGGGCGCCTTCGCGGCCGAGGCGGTCCGCTCGCCGCGAGCGGGGCATGAGCTGCGCGCGCTGCTCTCCCGCGTGTACGCCGGCACCTGGAGCCTGGAGTCCGCGCAGACGCCCGCCGCGCCCAACCGAGGGGGACGGAAGGGCCCGCCATGAACACGCTCACCGTCTTCCGCCTGGGCCGGGTGGAGTACGAAGACGGGCTGAAGCTGATGCACCTCTTCGGTGAGGCCCGCATGCAGGGGCTCGTCGGGGACACGCTGCTGCTCCTGGAGCACCCGCCCGTCCTGACGCTGGGCCGCGCCGCGAAGCGGGAGAACATCACCGCCACGGACGCGCGCCTCGCCGAAGAGGGCGTGGAGGTTTTCGACACCAACCGCGGCGGCGACGTCACCTACCACGGGCCGGGACAGGTGGTGGGCTACCCCATCCTCCTGCTGCCCCCGGAGCGCCAGGACGTGCGCCGCTATGTGCGCGACGTGGAGCGTGGCCTCATCCAGGCGCTCGCGGGCTTCGGCCTCACCGCGGGGCCCATCCCGAAGTGGCCGGGCGTGTGGCTGGGGCAGGAGGGCTCGCCGGACGCGCGGAAGATTGGCGCCATTGGCGTGCACCTGTCGAAGTGGCTCACCACGCACGGCTTCGCGCTCAACGTGAACACCCGCCTGGAGCACTTCCAGCTCATCGTCCCGTGCGGCATCCGCGAGGCGGGCGTCACGTCCATGCAGCGCGAGCTGGGCCACGCCGTGCCCGTGCCGGAGGTGGAGGAGGCGCTCGCGCGCGAGTTCACCCAGGTGTTCGACGCCCGGCGCGTGGACGGCGCGGTGGCGCTGCGCACGGTGAGCGTCGCGGTGGTGCGCGGCCAGGGCCCGGAGGCGCGCGTGCTGCTCTTGCGCAGGACGCCGGAGCGGGGCGGCTTCTGGCAGACCGTCACCGGCCGTCTGGAGGCGGGAGAGTCCCCCGCCGACGCCGCCCGCCGGGAGGTCGCGGAGGAGACGGGCCTGCACACCGAGCCCGTGGACCTGGGCTACCGCCACGCGTTCGCGCTGGGGGACGTGCTGCCGCCGAAGCTGGTGGAGGAGAACGGCTTCGCGGTGCACGTCGCGCCGGACGCCGTCGTCCACCCGGGCCCGGAGCACGACGCCTTCGAGTGGGTGGACGTGCCCACCGCCCTCCTGCGGCTGCCCTTCCGGGGCCTGCGCGAGACGGTGGCGCGGGCGCTCCAGGTCCGACCGCCGAGCCTGCCGACTAAAGCTTGAGCACCATCGCTTCCTTCGCGGCGATGGCCTCCGGGCGCTGCTTGCGCACCTGCCGCACCAGCTTGTCCATGGCCGCGTCGTCGCGGCCCGGATCATGGTGGAAGAGCACCAGCTGCTTCACGTCGCTGGCGTCCGCCGCGCGCACCGCCGCCTCCCAGGTGGAGTGACCCCAGCCCAAGCGGGCCCGGTACTCGTCCTCGGTGTACATGGAGTCGTAGATGAGCGCGTCCGCGCCGCGCGCGAAGTCGAACAGGCCCTTGTCCAGCGCGGTGCTGCCGTGCTCCACGTCCGTCGCGTACACCAGCGAGCGCCCGCCGAAGTCCACCCGGTAGCCCACGTTGCCGCCCGGATGGTTCAGCTCCAGCGTGCGCACCACGGCGTCGCCCACCGGGATGTCCTCGCCCACGATGACGTCCCGGTACGCAAGGCGCGTGCGGAACACGTCCTCCGCCGTCACCGGGAAGTACGGGTGCACCATCTGCCCGGCGAGGATCTGCTTCAGCGACTTCCCGTCCCGGGGCGACCCGTACAGCGTCACGTCGTTCGCGGGGGAGAACATCGGCCCGAAGAACGGCAGCCCCTGCAGGTGGTCGTAGTGGTAGTGCGAGATGAAGATGGACGCCTTGATGGGCTTGCGCGTCGCCAACAGCGCATCCCCCAGGCCCCTGGCCCCCGAGCCCAGGTCGAAGATGAGCAGCTCGTCTCCGCAGCGGACCTCCACGCACGGCGTGTTGCCGCCGTAGCGCTTCGTCTGGGGACCGGGCGAGGGAATGGAGCCGCGCACCCCCCAGAAGCGCACCTCGAAGCGCGAGGTGCTCCGCCGGGCCGGGCGCCTAGCCGGCTTTGGCTTCTGTATCGTCGTCCTCCGCGAAGAGCTCAATCAGGTGCCCCGTACGCTCGCGCTTCGTCTTCAAATAGTCGACGTTATGCGGATTATGCTCGGTCCGGGAAGGGATTCGGCGTCGCACCGCCACACCTTCCTCCACCAGCCCGGCGATCTTCAGCGGGTTGTTGGTGATCAGGTCCACCGAACGCACGTCCAGCGAGCGCAGCATCTCCGCCGCGACGTCATAGGAACGCAAATCATCCGCGAAGCCGAGCTGCCGGTTGGCCTCGTAGGTGTCCAACCCCTTGGACTGGAGGGCATAGGCCTTGATCTTGTTGCCCAGGCCGATACCCCGGCCCTCCTGGCGCAGGTAGAGCACCACGCCCAGGCCGTTCTGCGTGACGAAGTCCAGGGCCCGGTCCAGCTGCTCGCGGCAGTCGCACTTGAGGCTGCCGAAGACTTCGCTCGTCAGGCACTCGGAGTGGATGCGCACCGGCACCCCGTCCAGCCCCGCCGGCTCACCCACCACCAGCGCCACGTGCTCACGCCCGTTGCGCTTGTCGCGGAACACGATGGTCCTCAGCACCCCGCGGGCCGTGGGCACGTCCGCCTCCGAGTACCGCTCCAGGTGCTGGGTCGGCTTTCGGGTCGGCAGGACCTGGGGTGAGCGCGTGTCGGACATGTGGGTCGTCTCCCAGTTGAGGGGCAGGTTTTTCTCGCCCCCCCGGATGCAAGTCAAGGTGGCACTCCCCTTCATCGGGAAACACCGGTCGGAAAGTTGGACGTGGGACCCGGGATCTTCGTTTCTCAGGCAACCCACGACAGGGGGATCAACTCGACATGGGAGCCATCAGTCAGGCTGCTCTGCTCCCGGGGGAAGTGCAGCAGGTGGCTGGCTGCCGACGCTGAACGCAGGGCCCCCGACGTTTGCGTCCCCAGGGGCTTCACCCACAACTCGCCCGCCCGCCAGGTGGACGTCACGCGCACGAAGTGGGCAAGCCCTGGCGCCTTCGCCAGCCTGCCTTCCAGGCGCCCGGGGACCCGGGCGGGCTCCACGTCCTCCAGGCCCAGGAGGCGGCGCAGGGCGGGGCGGACGAACAGCTCGAAGGTCACCAGCGACGAGGTGGGGTTGCCGGGCAGGCCCAGGAAGAGGGCGGCCCCGCGCTGTCCCACCACCAGCGGCTTGCCGGGCTTGATGGCCACGCGCCAGAAGTGCTGCACCACGCCCAGGGCCTCCAGGGCGTCCTTCACGAAGTCGTGGTCGCCCACGGACACGCCCGCGCTGGTGAGGACCACGTCGAAGCCGTCCGTGCGCGCCAGGGCCTCCTGGACGGCCTCTGGCGTGTCCCGGGCGATGCCCAGGAGCGTGGGCACGCCGCCCGCGCGCCGCACCGCCAGGGCCAGGGCAGGGGCGTTGGTGTCCACGATGCGGCCCCCGGGGGGCTCGTCCACCCGGCACAGCTCGTCGCCGGTGGACAGCACCGCCACGCGCGGCCTCCGGGGCACCGGCACGGACGCCATGCCCTGCGCCCACAGCAGGCCCAGCTCCGGGATGCCCAGCGGGGTGCCCCGGCGCAGCAGCACGTCGCCCTCGCGCGCGTCCTCGCCCCGGGGGCGGATGAACTGGCCCGGACCCGGCGCTTCGAGGATGTCCACGGCGTCGTTCACGGCATCGTTCGCCTGCTCCGGGGGGACGGAGCGGGTGCGCTCGCGCATCACCACCGCGTCCGCGCCGGAGGGCAGGGGCGCCCCCGTCATGATCCGCGCGCAGGTGCCGGGGAGGACCTCGCGCAGGGGCAGCTTCCCCGCGAACACCGTCTCCCCCACGCTGAGCCGGGTGGGCAGCGGGCCCAGGAGATCCGCCGTGCGCACCGCGTAGCCGTCCATCGCGGAGTTGTCCCAGGGGGGCAGGGTGCGGCGAGCCAGGACGTCCTCCGCCAGCGCACGACCCAGGGCGTCGTCCACGGGCACCCACTCGGGGGGCAGCGGCGTGCACAGCCCGAGGATCCGCGCGCGAGCCTCCTCGACAGGCAGCAATGCGGGGGTGTCACTCATGCCCGGATCTATAGCGGCACGAAGGGTGTCCCAGGGACGTTTTCGCAACCAAAGTCCGAGAGAAAATCAAGTGTTAGTTTGACAGCCCAACTGATCACCGTTACAAGCAACCGTGATCGCGAGGCTCGCGTCCAACAGCAGGGGCGTCCCGCCAACCCGTTGATAGCACACGGGAAATTTTCAAGGAGACAGCGTCGATGGCCAAGCCCAAGTCCGGGGCGAAGAAGCCGACTCCCGCTGCAAAAACCGGTGCGAAGCCTACCGCGAAGAAGGACAACGCGGCCCGCCTGGATCTGATCCGGAATGCCTCGAAGAAGGTGGCGACGGCCGCGACGAAGGTCGTCAAGGCAGTGGCCGAGGGGGCGAAGGGGAAGGTCGCGGCGGTGAAGAAGGCGGTGGCGGAGAAGGCACCCGCCGCGGCCAAGGGGGCGAAGGCAGGGGCCAAGACGGCTCCACCTCCCGCAGCCGCCCCCGCGAAGGCTGGCAAGGCTCCGCCCGCGGCGACCGCAGCCTCCAAGGCCGCGCCTGCCGCGACCGGGAAGAAGGCAGCAGGCAAGGCGGGCTCCAAGGCCCAGTCGGCCGTGCCCTCTGGTCCCCCCGTGGAGAAGCCGCGCCCGCGCGCGACGAAGCTCCCCCCGGTGGGCGAGCCGCTCACGAAGCGCGAGATGGAGCAGCTGCTGACCGCCGGCGAGGGCCGCGGCGTGATGGGGGAGGGCAGCCTCAAGGGCCGGCTCATCCTCAGCGGCGAGCTGCCCCACCTGGTGGTCGTGGGTCGGGACAAGCGCGAGCTGACGTTCCTGCTCCAGGGGCCTGATCAGGAGGTCCTCCCGGCGTACGTGGACCACAAGGTCTCCGTGAGCGGGATGATCCGCAAGACGACCAACCACAGCGGTGTGGTGGAGGTGCGCAAGTACTCCGCCAAGAAGCCGGAAGTGGAGGAGGTCGCGCCGCCGCCCTCCGACTCCGAACCCAAGCTGCGCTACCTGTCGCCCGGCGAGGTCTCCATGGCCGTCGCCGCGGGCATGGGCGCGGGCATCAAGGGCTTCGCCAGCATCCGGGGCAACCTGGAGATGATGGGGGATGACTTCGTGCTCGTCGTGTCCAACGGGGGCACGCGCCAGCAGGTGTCGTTCGCCATCGAGGGCAAGGCGGCGGTCAAGAGCCTGCGCAAGTACGTGGGGCAGACGCTCCAGGTGACGGGCGTGGTGGACAAGTCCTCCGGCTGGGGCGGTCGCATCACGGCGGAGAACGTGGAGCCGCGTCCGTCCGAGGCGCGCTCGGTGTCGCGCGACGAGATGGAGCTCGTGCACATCGAGGGCGAGGTGCCCACGTCCGTGGACGTGAAGCTCAACCACGGCCTCACCGTGCGCCTGCAGGAGCAGCCCGGGGCGACCTGGGCCATCGAGCCCACGCTGGCCAAGCGCGTGGGCCTGCGCGAAGCCAACTTCGAGCCAGGCCCGAACGGCGGTCCGGCCACCCGCGAGTTCTTCTTCACACCCCGCAACCCCGGCTCTTTCGAGATGGAGTTCTTCCTCGCCAAGGCGTTCACGCCGGGCGTGGTGGAGCGCTCCTTCAAGATCAACGTCACGGTCAGACCCTGAGGGTCTGGCCGCACGGGCCCTCCCTGGACCGCAAGGTCTTCCGGGGAGGGCGAATGGGGCCCGGGGGGTTCCCGCCCGCACGTTTCGGGCTTACCCGTTCCCTGAGCGGCCTTGCCGCACCCCTCCCGTGAGCCTTTCCCAAGACCACATCCGACAGCTCCTCGCCGAGGCAGACCACCCGTTGGGCGTGAAGGAACTCCTGCGCCTCGGGGGACTCCATCCCGGCCAGCAGACCGACCTCAAGCGCGCCCTGCGTGAGCTGGTGCGCTCCGGCGCCATCCTCAAGGACGGCAAGCGCTTCCGCCTGGAAGGCTCGCGCGCGCCCCGCGCACCGGAGGCTGGCGCCAGTTCGCGCCGTGCTCCGCCCGCGCCCCCCACGCGCAAGCGCGGACCTGCGCCGGGAAGCGGGCGCGAAGAGGGTCCTGGCTCCAGCCGTGGCGCCTTTCGCGACGAGGGCGCGCGTCCTGGCCCTGGCCGTGGCGCCTTCCGCGACGCGGGCCCAGGTCCTGGTGCCAGCCGTGGCGCCTTCCGCGACGCGGGCCCGGGTGGGTTCCGGGGTGGCGGGGACTTCCGGCGTGACCTGCGGCGCGGTGGCCGTGACTCGCGCTTCGAGGACTCCAACGAGCCGACGGTGGAGGGCATCCTCCACGTGCACCGGGACGGCTTCGGCTTCGTGCACCCGGTGTCGGGCGAGGGCGAGAACATCTTCCTGCCGCCGCAGGAGGCGCAGCGGGCGCTCGACAACGACCGGGTCCTCGTGGAGGTGGCGGGCCGGCCGGGACGCTTCGAGGGCCGGCTCTTGCGCGTCATCAACCGCCGGCGCGAGCTGGCGGTGGGCACCTACGTGGAGCAGGGCCGCCACTCGGTGGTGAACCCCACGGACACGAGCCTCCCGGGGCCCATCCGCGTGCCCGCGACGCAGATGGCGCGCGACGGCGACCTCGTGAAGGTGCGCCTGGGCGTGGGCGCGGATCTCCTGGAGCCGGGGCAGGGCCTCTTCGGTGAGGTGGCCGGTTCGCTGGGCCGTCCGGGCGAGCCGAGCGCGGAGGTGCTGGGGTCGGCCTTCTCGCAGGGCTTCTCCGACGAGTTCCCGCCGGAGGTGATGGACGAGGCGGATGCGTTCGCCGTGCGCGTCACCGAAGCGGAGGCCACCGGCGAGAACCGCCGCGACCTGCGCCCGCTGCCGCTGATCACCATCGACGGTGAGGACGCGCGCGACTTCGACGACGCCGTCTACGCGGAGCCCCAGGCCAACGGCTGGCGGCTGGTGGTGGCCATCGCGGATGTGTCCCATTACGTGCGCGAGCGCAGCGCGCTGGACGTGGAGGCGCTCAACCGCGCGACGTCCGTGTACCTGCCGGACCGCGTGCTGCCCATGCTGCCGGAGCGGCTGAGCAACGGCATCTGCTCGCTGCGTCCGGACGAGGACCGGCTGTGCATGGTGGCGGACATGACGTTCGACCGCCAGGGCACGCGTCGCTCGTCGGAGATCTACCCGGCGGTGATGCGCAGCGTGGCGCGCTGCACGTACAACGAGGTGCAGGACGTCCTGGACGGCAAGGACGTGCCGCACCGCAATGCCTTCAAGCCGCAGTTCGAGCAGCTGATGGCGCTGGCGCGCGCGCTGATGGGCATGCGCAAGGCGCGAGGCGCCATCGACTTCGACGTGCCGGAGCACAAGGTGGTGCTCGGGCCGGACGGCCTGCCCCTGCGGATGGAGAAGCGCGAGCGCCAGGACAGCCACCGGCTCATCGAGGAGTGCATGCTCGCCGCCAACGAGGCGGTGGCGACGTACTTCCAGGATGAGGGCCTGCCCACGGTGTACCGGTTCCACGGGGAGCCGGATCCGGAGAAGCTGGCGGCGTTCTCCGTGCTGGCGGAGGCGTACGGCTTCCACCTGAGCGTGGACGACGGCGTGTCGTCCAAGGAGCTGGACGCGTTCATCTCGCAGCTGCACGGACACCCGGAGCAGCGCGCGCTCAACCAGCTCTTGCTGCGCTCGATGATGCAGGCCGTGTACACGGCGACGCGGGTGGGCCACTACGGCCTGGCGGCGGAGAACTACCTGCACTTCACGTCGCCCATCCGGCGCTATCCGGACCTGCTGGTGCACCGTGTCCTCAAGAACGTGTGGGCTCGCAAGGGCAAGAAGCCGTCCGAAGCGCAGCTGGAGCGCGAGGAGGAGCGGCTGGAGGGCATGGCCCAGCAGTGCTCGGAGCGCGAGCGCGCGGCGATGACGGTGGAGCGCGAGGTCGTGTCGTTCTACGCGGCCCTCCTGATGAAGGACCGCGTGGGCGAGGAGTTCGACGCGACCGTGGCGGGCATCGCCGAGTTCGGCTTCTTCGTGGAGCTGGACACGGAGCACGTCGAGGGCCTGGTGAAGGCGGAGACGCTGGGGCCGGGCGCCAAGCTGGACAAGCGCGTTCACTCGCTCGTGTATTCGAACGGGCGGCGCGTGCGCGTGGGCCAGAAGCTGCGCGTGCGCCTGCTGTCCGCGAGCACGGTGTCGCGGAAGATCGACTTCGAGGCGCTCCAGTTCGAAGGCGAGTCCCCGCTGGCCCGGACCGACGCCGCACGGGCGACGTCACGGCGGCGCGAGTACGTGAACGAGGCGCCCCCGCGTTTCGGCGGCAGGGCGGGTCGCACCGGCCGCGGCGAGCGCGAGGTGGTGGCCCCGGCGGGACGCAAGCCATGGGAGAAGCAGAAGCCCGCCGCCGCGCGCCCGCCGACGGAAGAGGCCGCGCCCTGGGATGCCGGGGCGGAGGAGACGCCCTTTGGCGTCAGGACGTGGGAGCCGCCCACGGCGGAGGACGTCGCGTCGGAGGAGGCCGCCGTCCTCGCCGGCTTCGACCCTGCACACGTTCCGTCCGTGGAAGAGGTCATTCCGGAGGCGACGTCCAAGCAGCGCCCGCGCGGTCGGTTCAGCCGGGAAGGGCGCCGGGAGGAGGCCGCTCCGGCCCGTCCCGGCTCGCGCTTCCTGCGGGCCCGCACGGAGGACGCCGCACCCGTGGAGCGCGCTCCGAAGGCGGAGCCCGCGGCCCCGGCGAAGGGCAAGCGCCGCGTGTTCCGTCCCGCGGAGCCGGTGCGCCCGGAGCCCGACGCGACGCCCGACGTCGCGGAGCCCGGCTTCGCCGCGGAGCCCGACGCCGTGACGGCGCCGCGTGAGGACTTCACCCCGCCGGGCCCGGCTGCCTTCGCCGACCGCTTCGGTGAGGACGAGGCGCCGGCGCCCTCTCCGCACCCGGGCTTCGACCGGATCCGTGCGCTGGCCGCGCAGCGGGGCCTGCTCTCCGAAGGGCCTGCTCCGAAGCGCTCGAGCGCGGCGAAGAAGGTCCGCAAGTCGGCGGCGGCCACGGGCTCGCGGGCGAAGCCGTCGAAGAAGTCCCCGGCGGCGAAGAAGGCCGGCGGCAAGAAGAAGGGCGCTGGCACGAAGCCGGGGCGCGGTGCCCCTGGCAAGCGCAAGCGCTGACCGGAGGGCCGGGCACTCCCGGTCCTCTGTCATTCCATTCCAGGAGGACGTGTGGGTGTTCTGCGAATCGTGGGGTTGATGCTCGCCGTGGCGGGCGGGGTGTTGCTGTACACCGGGCTGCAGGCGAAGGACTCGCTCACCGAGCGCGCCACGGAGCTGGTCACCGGGCGCAACACCGAGCAGACGACGCTCTATGTCGCGGGCGGCGGCGCCGCGCTCGTGGGCGGTGTGCTGCTGGCCCTCTTCGGAGGAGGGAAGGGCCGACGCTAGGCCCCACCCCCTCCAGCGCGCGGGCTACGGCTTGTTGGTGGCCTGCGCGCCCTTGGCGGCGGCCGCGTTGCGCTTCGTCGCTTCACCGAACTGCTTGGTCAGCTCGTTGAACTCGATCTGGAGCTGATCGATGCGGGCCTGGTGCGCGGCGGAGCTGGCCTTGGCGGCGGCGACGCGCTCGGCGGCGCCGGGGTCCACGACGGGCTTCTTGCCCTTCACCGGCGCGGGCGGCGTGCCGGCCTCCACGGCCTCCTGCTCGGCGGCGTCGCGCAGGGACTTCTCGTGCTCCATGTACTTCGCCATCACGATGCGCTTGTTGAGGTACGTGTTGGCGGAGTTCGGGTTGAGCGCGAGCACCTGGTCGTAGATCTTCAGCGCCTTCTCCAGCTCCTCGGGCACGGCGGGCGCGGCCATGGAGCGGGCGCCACCGCGCTGCGAGTGGACCTCCGCGATCCAGCTGAGCGCGTCGGCGTCCTTCGGGTTGATCTTCAGCGCTTCCTGGAAGTACTGCTCCGCCTTCTCCAGCGGGCCGTTCTTCGCGTACATGGCCGCGACGTTGCGGTAGGCGACGGCCTTGTCGTCCGGCGTCTTGGCGAAGTCGACCAGCTTCAGCGCGGCCTGCGCGGCCTCATCCGTCTGGCCCGCCTGCAGGTGCGCGAAGGCCTTCTTCTCCCAGACCTTCTCCTGGGTCGGGTCGATCTTCAGCGACTCCTCGTACTCCTTCGTCGCCGCCGCGTAGTCCTTGTCAGCGAGGAAGTTGGTGCCCTTGACCCGGTGCTCCTTGGCCTTCTCCGCCTTCTCGTCCGCACAGCCGAAGGTCCCGCCCAGGGTCAGCACCCCGAGCATCAATCCCACGCTTCCCAGCCGCTTCATGCTCAAAGCCTTTCGTGAAGTTCCAGGGGCACGCCTCACGGGGCCCCACGTGGCGCGGAATATACCCGAACTCGCTTCCCGCACCCCCCGTCCTGAAGGGTCGGTCCCCCTCCTGGCGGCCGGTGGCCAGGGGGCCCTCAGGATCGGCCGCGCGCCACCAGATAGACGAGCAGGGGGGTGCCCAGGGCGGCTGTCACCACTCCCACTGGCAATTCACGCCCTGGCAGTAAGACGCGCGCCGACGCATCGCACAATGCGAGGAACGCGGCGCCCACGACGACGGAGCCGGGGAGGAGGACGCGCCGGCTGACGCCCAGGGTCCGCCGCACGAGGTGCGGGACGATGAGCTCCACGAAGGCGATGGGGCCACACCAGGCGACGCACGCGGCGACGCCCAGGGCCCCCAGGCCGATGGCCACCGTGCGCACGCGGCGGACGGGGACGCCCTGGGATTCGGCGTGCTCCTCGCCGGCGATGAAGACCTCCAGCGCGCGGGTGAGCGCGAGCAGGCCCGCGACGGTGACGAGCGCGAACGGCGTCAGCAGCAGCACGCCCGAGTAGCCCACCTGGGGCAGGTGGCCCAGGGACCAGCGGGTGGCGGCCATCAGCTCCGCGGAGTCGGCGGAGAACTGCAACCCGGTGGCGAGTGCCCCGGCCGCCATGGAGCACGCGATGCCGGCGAGCACCACGTCGTTCATCCGCACGCGGCGGCCGGCGGCGATGGCGGCCACGATGAAGCTGACGCCCAGCGCGCCCACGAAGGCCGCGGCGGTGATCAGCGGCAGGCCCCCCGGAGCCAGCCGGGCGCCCAGGACGATGGCCACGAGCGCGCCCAGGGTCGCCCCGGCCGTGGTGCCCACGGTGCTGGGCGCGGCCAGCGGGTTGGCGAAGAGGGACTGGTACACGGCCCCCACCAGCGACAGCGTGCCGCCTACGAGCATCGCCATCAGCGTGCGGGGCACGCGGAGCTGCCAGAAGATGAAGTCCGCCGAGTTGGCGGAGAGCCCCGGGCCGATGAACGGCGCCACCGTGCAGGCGACTACACAAATCGCGACCAGCACCCAGAGCTTCACGGTGCACCTCCGCCCCGGGGCAGGCCCACGAAGACGCGGTGTCCATCCACGGAGGTGCTGTGCATCCTCACGCCGAACAGCGCACCCAGGTGCTCACCCAGGTCCGGCGCGTCGTAGTCCAGGTCGAACACCACGCGGCCCTCGGCCAGCCCCACCACCCGGGGCGCGCGCGTGCCGGGCGCTCGTGCATGCGTGAGCACGTTCACGTCGTGGGTGACGCAGAGCAGCCCGCGTCCCGCACGCCAGAGCTGGCCCACGCGCGTGTACAACTCCAACTGCTGCGCGGGGTCCAGGAAGTTCGCGGGCTCGTCCAGCAGCACCAGCGGCGTCTCCTGCGCGAGCAGTCCCGCCACCGCCACGCGCTGCCGCTCACCGCCCGACAGCTCCGTCACGGGACGCGAAGCGAAATCCTGGGCCCCCACCTCCGCGAGCGCCCGGAGCGCCGCTGCCTCGGATGCGCGACGGGACTCGGGGAAGCGGTAGCGCGCCGCGACCACCTGCTCCAGCGCGGTGATGGGCTCCGCCGCTTCCAGGCGCTGCGGCAGCCACGCGAGCAGTGCCGCGCGCTCCCTCGGCGCCAGCCCCGACACGTCGCGCCCGTCCACGCGCACCTGCCCCGAGTCCGGCCGCAGCAATCCCAACGCCACGCGAAGCAGCGTCGTCTTCCCCGCGCCGTTGGGCCCGACGATGGCCACGAAGTCGCCGGGCGCCACGCGCAGCGACACGCCCTCCAGCAGCGTCCGCCCCCGCGCCCGCACCGTTACCGTGTCCAGCGTCAGCCCGGCCGTCATCGCGAAGCGGGCAGGGTGCCCAGCGCGGCCCGCAGCCGCTCCACCACGTCGAGGATGGCCGGCCCGGTGGACTCCACGTCGCGGCCCACCACCAGCCGCACCCGGTCCTCCCGCGCCGCCCGCAGGCCGGTCAGCTTCTTCCACGGCGCGAGCACGCGCTCCTGCTGCGAGGCATCCAGCCCCTGCGCGCTGACCAGCACCAGCACCGCATCCGGATCCAACGCGATGACGCCTTCCAGTGACAGGTTGGGCGGGCCGGCCTTGTCCTCAGCCACGGCGTTGCGCGCACCCGCGGCCTCCAGCGCCGCCCCATGCAGCGACCCGCGCTTCATGTACCAGACCTCCGACAGCGTGCCCGACACGTCACCCAGCACCAGCAGGACGCGCAGGGCGTCCTTTGGTGCGGGGCGCGACAGCGTGGTCTGGAGCCGCTCCGCCAGCGCCGTGGCCTGGGCCTCGCGCCCGCTCAGCCGGCCCAGCTCCTTCACGCTCGCGACGACGTCGGACCGCGACAGCCAGGGCAGCACCTTCAAGGGCGCCAGCGCGGACAGCGCCTCCGCCGGGGCCTGCTTCACCTGCTGATCCACGAGCAGCGTCGGCTTGAGCCGCGCGATGGCCTCGAAGTTCGGCGCGAACGTGGTGCCCACCTTCGGCAGGTCGGGAGTGCCTTGTGGCAGGACCGTGTAGTCCGACACGCCCACCACCTCCGGGCCCGCGCCCAGGGCGAAGAGCGTCTCCGTGACGGCCGGCGACAGCGAGACGATGCGCCGCGCCTGAATCTCCGATGCGGGAGGCGCCGGACGCTGACAACCGACCGCGAGGACGAGCAGGGCGACGAGCAGGGAGGGGAGGCGGAAGAGACTCATGGGGGCGGGTCGCCTTCTAACACGCGGCCCGTCCCGGAGTGCCTGGAAGAGGGGCTGGGCTTCCCCCACGGCGCGCGTATCCTCGCGGTCCTCACAGGGGGATTTCCCAGACATGGTTCGGATGAATCCGTCGGTCCGCGTGCTTTGCGCCGTGGTGTTGCTTTGCGCTTCTTCTGCCTTTGCCGCGACGCCGTTCGCGGAAGGGATGGTGTCCATCACGTTGGATGACGGCTGGAGCACGCAGTACACGATTGCGCGGCCCGCGCTCAAGGCTCGCGGCATCCGCTCCACGTACTTCCTGGTCACCGACGCGGTGGCGCAGGGCTGGGGCGGCTACATGAGCCTCGCGCAGGTGCGCACGCTCCATGCGGAGAACAACGAGATCGCCAGCCACACGCGCACCCACGCGGACCTCACGTCGCTGACGCCCACGCAGCTCACGTCGGAGCTGCATGACTCTCGCGCGTGGCTCGCAGCGAACGTGGGCGCCGCGTGCGGTCAGGCCCTGGCCTCACCCTACGGCGCCTACAACGCGGCGGTGATGACGGCGCTGAAGTCGGAGTACGCAAGCCACCGCACCATCAACGCGGGCCGCAACTACCGCGACACCGTCATCTACGAGCTGCGCGCCAACGACGTGTCTCGCTACGTGACGGTGGCGACGGTGAAGGGGTGGATCGACCAGGCCATCGCGGAGAAGAGCTGGCTCATCATCCTCTTCCACGAGTTCGCCAGCACGCCCACGCGCGAGACGCAGTACAAGACGTCCAACTTCACCGCCATCCTGGACTACCTCAAGCTGCGCAACGTGCGCACCGTCACCCTCTCCGAAGGCGTGGCGCTGATGGACGGCCTCACGGAGCAGCCGGCTTCCGCGGGCACGGTCGTCTACGACGACGCGATGGGCAGTGGCTTCCAGGACTGGAGCTGGGCGACGCACTCCCTGGACGAGTCCGTCACGGTGCACTCCGGGCCGAACTCGCTGAGCTTCGAGCCGGATTACTGGGAGGCGCTGATGCTCCACCACACCAGCGGGTTGGACCTGTCGCTGTACCAGTCCATCGACCTCTGGGTGCACGGCGGCACCACGGGCGGTCAGCAGGTGCGCCTGGCGCTGTTCAACGACGCCACGCCGCTGGGCAGCATCAACCTGGCGGACGTGCTGGGCCACCCCATCGCGGCGGGCACCTGGGAGAAGGTGTCCATCCCCCTCAGCACCCTGGGCGCGACGTCGGGCATCGTGAATGACATCTACGTGCAGGACGACTCGGGGACGGATCAGGGCACGGTGTACGTGGACGACTTCGTGTTCGTGCCGCACTGACGTCACACCCCGCGCGCCGGGAATCACCGGCGCGCGGGGCGGTGGATGCGAGCTACAGGCGGATCAGCTCCACGTCATCCAGGTGGATGAAGCTGGAGCCGTTGTGCGTGGGCGCGTTGCTGTGCAGGCCGAACTCCAGGTAGCCGTTGGCCGGCACGGAGACGGCGGGCGTCTCCACCAGCGTCCAGCCGCCGTAGGTGCCCAGGTTGGTGACAGCCGGTGCGCATGAGCCGCAGGTCTTCACCTGGAAGCGCGCGAAGTTGAACGTGCCGCCCTTGCGGACCCACGCGCGCAGCTTGTACGTGCCCGCCGCCAGGCCGGACTTCGTCTGATACGTCCAGGTCTCGAAGGGCGTGCCCGCCGTCCAGTGCGTCAGGTGGTAGCTGCCCGAGTGCCCGCCGTTGTACGTCTCCGACAGGTCCGCGGCCTCCGTGCCCCAGGTGCTCCAGCCCGTCATGCCCTGCTCGAAGCCGGGGTTGGTGAGCCCCAGCGTCTGTGCGCCGCCGGGCTGGTACCAGCGCACCCACTCCACCTCCATCGTCTTCTGCACGCCCCACGGCAGGTCGATGGCGTTGGGCGACGGGTGGCCGTACCAGTTGCCGCCCATCGCGAGGTTCAGGATGAGGTAGTGCGGCTGCTGGAACTCCGTCTCGTTGTGGCCGAAGGTCGCCGTGGAGACGAAGTCGCGATCCAACCGGAACACGATGGTGTTGGCGTTCCACTCCACTTCATACGTGTGGAAGTCCTGCGACAGGTCCACGCCACGGCTCGCGCCGGTGCCCCAGTCCGCCTGCCCGCCGTTGTGCCAGTGCAGCGCGGACTTCATCCACGTGGGCTCCTGGGACGTCCACTCCAGGATGTCGATCTCCCCCGCGGCCGGCCAGCCCGCGCTGGAGATATTGGAGCCCAGCGTCCAGAACGCCGGCCACATGCCGTAGCCGGGCGGGATCTTGATGCTCGCGACGATCTTCCCGTAGCGCCCCTCCACCTTGCCCTTGGTGTGCAGGCGGCCCGAGTAGAACGAACGGTAGTTGCCGGGGCAGCGCGGGTCGGTGGGGTTGTCCCCCGTGCGCTCCGCGACGAGGACCAGCTTGCCGTCGCGCACCACCACGTTCTGCGCGCGCGGGTACTCCAGCTCGCCCGTGCCGAAGTTGCAGTTGTTGGTGACGGGATCCCAGTTGCTCGTCAGCACCGTCCACGCGCCCGTGTTCAGCGACGTGCCCGTGAAGTCGTCCTGCCAGGTCAGGTTCCAGCCCGCGCCTGGATCATAGGAACGCTCGCCCTGCGCCGTCTGGCCATACGTCACGGCCTCCGAGGGCGCCTCCGGCTCGGGCGAACAGCCGGAAAGGGTGGCGAGGACTCCTGCGGCGACAAGACCTGCACGCATGGGACGCTTCATGAACGCTCCGGGATTGGGGGAGCATTCATGATTGCCCGTTTTAACTCGCCTTGCCAGGAGCACCTGGAGACGTCTGGGATGCTGTCAGCCGAGCCACTGGGGGTTCTTGACGGTGCCGTCGAAGTGCTGGCTCGTCTTGTACTTCTCGAAGGCGCCGTCCCTGGCCGCGTCCTTCGTCTTCGCGAGGAGGGCCTGGACCTCCTTCTCCGACAGGGGCTTGAAGGTGCGCGCGGCGGTGAGGGCCTGCTCCAGCCGCTCCTGCGAGTCGATGCCGGTGATGACGACGCTGACGGGCAGGGACAGGTTGTAGCGCAGGCACTCCGGCGCGGTGACGGTCTTGCTGTCGAGGATGAAGGGGTCGCCCATGGACTTCATCGCGAGCACGCCGATGCCCTCCTTCACGAGGACGGGCAGCACGCGCTTCTCGAAGCTGTTGAAGTGGGCGTCCATCACGTTGAGGGGCAGCTGCACGGCGTCGAAGCGGAGGCCGTGCTGCTTCGCGGTCTCCAGCATCTTCAGGTGGATGTCCGGGGACTGCCCTCGTTGTAGTCCCAGCAGTTGTCCAGGAAGTTGATGCCCTGGTCGAGCGCGCCGCGGATGAGCGCGAGGCTCTCCGCCTCGTTCTTCTGCTTCCCGATGTGGAAGCCCCCGAGCCCCACGCACGACACCTCCTGCCCGGTGCGACCCAGCTTGCGGCGGGGCACGGCGGGCGCCTTGGACTTCGACTTCGGAGGCGGGGCGCCGAGGACGGTCGGGGCGACCATCAGCGACAGCGTCGCGGCGAGGAATTCCTTCCGGGTCATGTGCGGGCATCCTCCCCGCCACCGAAGGGTCCGGTGGGGTCTGGCAGGCCGACGTTGGGTCCGCCCGGGACGGGGCACAACGGTCTCTCGGATGGACTGTGCAGGAGCCACCGCTCGGGACGCGGTTCGGCGCATAATCGACACCTGCATGCGCATCCTCCTCCTGCTCGCGCTCGTCCTCCTGGCCGGGTGCCGCATTGAATCCGCCGCGCCGTCGGGAGGGCCGGCCGTGGCGCAGGCCGCGACACCCTCGGGCGAGGTGTGGGTCTACACGTCGATGTACCGGCACGTGCTGGATGCGCTGGAGCCGCTGCTGAAGGAGCGGCTGCCCGGCGTGCAGGTGCACTGGTACCAGGCTGGCAGCGAGAAGGTGTCCAGCCGCCTGGAAGCGGAGCGGGCCGCGGGCGCCGTGCGCGCGGACGTGCTGATGACGTCTGATCCGTTCCTGTACGAGCGGCTGGCGCGGGAGGGCGCCTTCCTGCGCTACGCGTCCGTCAACGCGCTGCGCATTCCCCGCGCGCTGGTGGACCTGGATGCGCGGTACGCGGCCGTCCGGCTGTCCACGATGGTGCTGGTGCACCGGGTGGGGCAGGGCGTGCCGCCGAAGTCATTCGCGGCGCTGGTGGATGGAAGCTGGCAGGGGAAGGTTGCCATCGGGGATCCGCTCACGTCGGGTACGGCGTTCACCTGGGCGGTGTTCATGCACGCTCGGCGGGGCGACGCGTACTTCGCGGGCCTGCGGGAGAAGGGCGCGGTGGTGGCGGGGGGCAACGCGGCGGTGCTCCAGAAGGTGGAGAGCGGCGAGGTGGACGCGGGCGTGCTGCTCCTGGAGAACGCGCTGGCGGCGAAGGCGAAGGGAAGCCCCGTCGAGGTCGTCTGGCCGGAGGACGGTGCCGTTGTCATCCCGGGCCCGGTGGGCCTGTTCGCGACGACGCGCAACCCGGTGGCGGCGAAGGCGCTGGTGGACGTGCTGCTGTCGCCGGAGGGGCAGCGCATCATCGTGGAGAAGGGGGACATGCACGGGGTGGATCCGCGCCTGGGTGGTCCTCGCGGCGAGCCCGGAGTGGAGGGACTGCTGGGCCGCGCGCAGGCCTGGTCCCCAGCGTTGCTGGAGCAGGGGCTCCTGCGCGGTGGCGACATCAAGGAAGCCTTCAGCCGGGCGTTCGCGCGATGACGGGACGGTGGCTCGGGCTGGCGGCGTGGTTGGAGCAGGGGCTCCTGCGCGGTGGCGACATCAGGGAAGCCTTCAGTCGGGCGTTCGCGATGACGGGACGTGGCGGGGGACAGTGGCTCGCGCTGTCCGTGTGGTTGGTGCCGGGGCTCCTGCGCGGCGGTGACATCCAGGAAGCCTTCAGCCGGGCGTTCACGCGATGACGGGACGCGGCGGAGGACGGTGGCTCGCGCTGGTGGCGTGGTTGGAGCAGGGGCTCCTGCGCGGCGGTGGCATCCAGGAAGCCTTCAGCCGGGCGTTCGCGCGATGACGGGACGCGGCGGAGGACGGTGGCTCGCGCTGGTGGCGTGGTTGGTGCCGCTGCTGTTGTTCGCAGTCCTTCCGGTCGCGGCCCTGCTCGTGCGCGGTGTGGGCGCGGCGACGGGCGGGATGGGAGCGGTGCTCGCGGCGGAGTCCGGGGCGCTGGTGAACACGCTGGGCATCTCCCTGGGCGCGACGGCGTGGGCGCTGGGGTTGGGTGCTCCGCTGGCGTTCCTGCTGTTCCGCACGGACCTGCCCCTGCGGGGCGCGTTCACGGTGGTGTTCACGCTGCCTTCGGCCATCCCCGCGTTCATCTGGGGCATGGGGTGGCTGTCGCTCGCGAGCCCTCGCGCTGGCTACCTCAACCGGATGCTGGGCGCGGACGTGTTCAATCTCTATGGCGCGGGAGGCATCGCGTTCGTGGAGGGGCTGTCGGGCCTGCCGCTGGTGCTGCTCGCGGGGGCGGCGGCGCTGCGCCGCGTGGATCCGGCGCTGGAGGAGGCCGCGCGGGTGTGTGGCGCCTCGCCGCTTCGCGCGCTCCTGAGCACCACGGTGCCGCTGGCGCTGCCATCGCTGCTGTCGGGCGCGGTGATGGTGTTCCTCATGGCCGCGTCTTCGTTCGGCGTGCCGTACCTGCTGGGCGTATCGGCGTCGCCACCCACGCGAGTGCTCACCACGCGCATCTATGAGCTGGTGCTGCTGGGCAGCGAGGACGGGCTGCCTCGCGCTTCGGTGCTCGCGTCGTTCCTGTTGTTGCTGACGCCGCTGGCGCTGGGGCTCACGTGGGCGCTGGGCCGGACCGGCCGCGTGCGGTTGAGCGCGGGTAAGGGCGTGTCACCGCGCGTGCTCGCGCTGGGCGCGTGGCGACGGTGGGCGCTGGCGGGCGTGGGGCTGGTGGCCGGCGTGCTGGTGGTGCTGCCGCTCGCGGCCATCCTGCTGACATCGCTGCAACGCAGCTTCGGCGCGGCGCTGACGTGGGACGCGCTGACGCTGTCGCACTGGTCCGGGGTGTTGTGGGACGCGCGCACGCTCCGGGCCACGGGGCGCAGCGTGTTGCTCGCGGTGGGGGCGGGCGTGCTGGTGG
>NZ_RAWG01000127.1 GCF_003611735.1 Corallococcus sicarius
GTCCAAGGTGGAGCCGCCCCGCCGCGCCTCCTCGTCCGCCCCGAAGCCGCCCGTGCTGGAGGCCGAACCCGTCTTCGAGTCCGGGCCCGGCACCGAGCCCCTGGCAGACCCCCGCGAAGAGGACCGCAAGCGCCTGCCCGCCGGTGAGCCGAAGGGCCGGGTGCTGCCCTTCGAAATCGACCCCGCGCAGCTGGAGGCCGGCCTCAAGAAGCTCCAGGGCGAGCTGGTGCACTGGACCAACAAGGGCCGCTACACCAAGGTCCGCTTCAAGTTCCGGGGCAAGCAGCTGCTGCCCGACCTGCCCCTGGCCGCCGTCGTCGCCGCCGAGGGGCTCTCGTTCTACTGGGGCGGCATCCTGCGCATGCTGGTGGCGAACGTCGTGGGCCGCAGCGTGTTCGAGGTGGAGCTGGTCAACGACGCGGACAAGCGCGTGCAGGCGGGCCGTGAAGCGCTCCTGTCCGGTGACGTGGACCAGGCGCTCACGCTGTTCCGCGAGGCCCTGTCCATGGACCGGGACAACCCCGCCGCGCACCTCAACGTGGGCGTGGCGCTGAAGCTCAAGGGCGACCGCGAAGGGGCCCTGGCCGCGTTCGACATGGCGAAGAAGAAGGACCCCGAAGGCGGCGTGGGCGCGGAGGCCGAACGGCTGTCCCAGAGCCTCCGTCCCAAGGGCTGAAAAACGTCCAGAAACACGCGTTCCGCGGGGCTGAAAACGCACCGCCCGCGTGTTGAAATCGAGCCCCTGGAATGGCCTCTTCCCCCGCCTGGAACCGGGCGGGCGGGCAGCCAGGGCACATGCCCCCTGTTTCCCCTGTTGACTGAGGGAAATCCAGGGGTTACGAACACTCTCCCATCGGGCGGAGCCCCCCACGTGAGGGGCCCGTCCGCACCTTCCAGAGCCCATGGCTGACGACACCACCGACACGCCGGCAACGCCTTCCGCGCCTCCTCCGTCGAGCGGCGCCGGAGAGCTCATTCCCATCAACATCGAAGACGAGATGCGCCGTTCGTATCTCGACTACTCGATGTCCGTCATCATCGGCCGCGCGCTGCCAGACGTGCGCGACGGCCTCAAGCCCGTGCACCGTCGCGTCCTCTTCGCGATGAACGACCTGGGCAACCTCCACAACCGCGCCTACAAGAAGAGCGCGCGCGTGGTGGGTGACGTCATCGGTAAGTACCACCCGCACGGCGACTCGTCCGTGTACGACGCCATGGTGCGCCTGGCGCAGGAGTGGAGCCTTCGCTACCTGCTGGTGGACGGCCAGGGCAACTTCGGCTCGGTGGACGGCGATTCGCCGGCCGCCATGCGTTACACCGAAGTGCGCATGGAGCGACTGGCGGAGGAGCTCCTGTCGGACATCGACAAGGAGACCGTCGAGTTCGGGCCCAACTACGACGACTCGCTGGAAGAGCCGCTCGTCCTGCCGGCCAAGTTCCCCAACCTGCTCGTCAACGGCAGCAGCGGCATCGCGGTGGGCATGACCACCAACATCCCTCCGCACAACATGTCGGAGGTGGTGTCGGGCACGCTGCACCTCATCGAAAATCCGGACTGCACCGTCCGCGACCTGATGGAGTTCATCAAGGGGCCGGACTTCCCCACCGCGGCCATCATCACCGGCCGCGAAGGCATCATGCGTGCCTACGAGACGGGCCGGGGCTCCATCCCCATTCGTTCGCGCACGGAGATCGAAGCGAACAAGAAGGGCGACCGTGAGGCCATCATCGTCACGGAGCTGCCCTATCAGGTGAACAAGGCGCGCCTCATCGAGAAGATCGCCGAGCTGGTGCGCGAGAAGAAGCTGGAGGGCATCAGCGACATCCGCGACGAGAGTGACCGGCAGGGCATGCGCATCGTCATCGAGCTCAAGCGCGATGCGATGTCCCAGGTGGTGCTCAACAACCTCTTCTCCATGACGCAGCTGGAGACGACGTTCGGCGTGGTGATGCTCGCCATCGACGGCGGGCAGCCGCGCACGCTCAACCTCAAGGAGATGCTGGACCGCTTCATCGCGCACCGCCGCGATGTCGTCACGCGCCGCACGCGCTTCGAGCTGCGCAAGGCGCTGGCGCGCATGCACATCGTCGAAGGCCTGCTGGTGGCGCAGGACCTCATCGACCTGGTGGTCAGCCTCATCCGCGCGTCGCGCGACCCGGACGAGGCCCGCTGGGGCCTGATGAACATCCTGTCGCCGGAGCTCTACACGCGCGAGCACTTCAAGGACCTGCAGCGCATCGACTACGCGCAGGCCAAGGCGCAGATGGAGATGCTGGTCAGCCGCGCCCGCAACGAGGAGCCGTCCTACGGGGGGCTCGCGCACAAGTACGAGGGCGCGGGCTTCAGCGAGGGTCAGGCGCAGAACATCCTGGAGATGCGCTTGCAGCGGCTCACCGGCCTGCAGCGCGAGGAGCTGTTCCGCGAACTCATCGAGCTGGCGCGCGACATCATCCGGCTGCAGGACATCCTCGCCAACGAGAACAGCCTGCTGAGCGTCATCAAGGCGGAGCTGATGGAGATCCGCGAGCGCTACGGTGACAAGCGCCGCACGGAAATCAGCGGCGCGGTGGACGAGTTCACCAACGAGGACCTCATCGCCGAGGAGACGATGGTGGTGACCCTCTCGCACACGGGCTACGTGAAGCGCTCGCCCCTGTCGGAGTACCGCGCGCAGAAGCGCGGCGGGCGCGGCAAGACGGGCGCGGGGACGAAGGAGGACGACTTCGTCACCAAGGTGTTCGTGGCCAGCACGCACGCGTACCTGATGCCCATCACCACCAAGGGCAAGCTGTACTCGCTGAAGGTGTACCAGATTCCCCAGGGCAGCCGGACGTCGCGCGGCAAGGCCATCGTGAACCTGGTGCAGTTCGGCGAGGGCGAGCGGCTGGCGCAGGTGCTGGTGACGCGCGACTTCCCGGAGAACCGCTACGTCTTCTTCGTCACGAAGAAGGGCGTGGTGAAGCGCACGGACCTGAGCGCGTTCGACAGCGTGCGTGCGAGCGGCATCATCGCGCTGGGCATCGACGACGGCGACGAGCTGGTGGGCGTGATGATCACCGACGGGACGAAGGACATCCTCCTGTCCACGGCCTCCGGCATGAGCATCCGCTTCCCGGAGAGCGACGTGCGCTCCATGGGTCGTCAGGCCTACGGCGTGAAGGGCATCACCCTGGAAGAGGGTGACGAGGTGGTGGGCGCGGACCTGATGGAGCCGGAGAAGGCCGTGGTGAAGCCGGAGCCGGAGACGGAAGCCGGCGCGGAGACGGCCACGGAGCAGGTGCCGGCGGTGGAGCGCGACAGCGCCATCCTCACCGTGACGGAGAACGGCTACGGCAAGCGCACGCAGGACACCGAGTACCGGCAGCAGGGCCGCGGCGGCAAGGGCATCATCGACATCAAGACCACCGAGCGGAACGGCCGCGTGGTGGGCGTGGTGCAGGTGAAGGACACCGACGAGGTGATGATCGTCACCAACGGCGGCATGCTCATCCGCATGAAGGTGAAGGAGATCTCCGTCATCGGCCGCAACACGCAGGGCGTGCGCCTCATCGCGCTGGAGAACGGCGAGGAGAAGGTGATGGCCATCTCCAAGCTGCCCGAAGGCGAGGAGTCGGAGGAGGAGACCGAGGGCGCGGAGGCCACCTCTCCGGTGGACGCGGCTTCGGGCACGGCTCCGGCGGCGGAGGCTTCCGCGGACGCGACGCCGTTCGATGACGCGGCGGCTCCGGCTGTGGGCTCGGAGGATGCGGGCAGCGAGCCCGGCTCCGAAGGCTGAGCGCCGGGCAGCACGTCGTGAGGTACCGGAGGGTCGGGAGCGGGGCGCGGGATGCGCTCCGGGTCCCGGCCCTCTTGCTTTGCGCGAAGGGGCTCGGGGACTACTTGCGGGTGAGGTCCTTGGGCACCTTGATGCCGGCGGTCTTCTCGTCCACCCAGACGATGTGCATCACCCACCAGCGCTGGCCGTCGTTGAAGAGCTGGATGCTGTTGACGCCCTTGGCGACGAGGGGGCCGTCCTTGGCTTCGCGCGTCTCGTAGGTGCTCATCACGTGCACCAGGTCGCTGAAGCCCATCGTCTGACGCGCGGTCTCCTTCTCGTAGAAGGCGCGCGCGGTGGCGGCGGCCGTGCCCATGGCGACGAATTCGTCCGGCGAGATGGGGCGCGCGTGGAGTCCGGGGGCGGCCTGGGTGTGCACCAGCGGCACCAGCGTCGCGCCGGGATGGAAGAGGGAGCGGAAGCGCGCCCAGTCGCGAGGCGTCCCCGCGGGGCCGCTGATGACGTCGTAGAGCGCCTTGAGGATGGCGTCGACGGACTTCACGTCCTCGGGCTTCGGCGCGGGGAGCTGGGCGAGCGCGGCCTGGGTGCGCTCGCCGGAGATCTGGATGGGGTTCGGCTTCGTCGCCGCGGGCGCCGTCGGGGCGGCCTTGGGCGGCGGGGCAGGCGCGGCGGTGGGGGCCTGGGCGAAGGCGGAGGCTGTTCCCAGCAGGACGGCACAGGCGACAAACAGGCGCGACATGGGGACTCCCGGCAACGAGGGGAAGGAAGGCGGCGGGAGCCTAATCCCGTCGCGCGCGGCGCGGGGGGCCATGCAGGCTTCGCCCCACGCGTGGACAGTCGGGTGGGAAGGATGGCGCGTGGGTGGACACGGGCGCCGAGCGTCGGGCATCGCCCAGCCGCTGGACGCGGTGCTTTGCCCGGCCGGAGGCGCACCGTAGTGTGGCTGCTGTCATGCCCCTGCTCTCGCTCGACTCCCTCTCCCTGACGTATCCCGGCGGCGCCTCCCCGGCGGTGCGGGACGTGTCGCTGACGCTGGAGCCGGGTGAGGCGCTGGCGCTGCTGGGCTCCTCCGGCTCCGGCAAGACGGCGCTGCTGCGCCTGGTGGCGGGGCTGGAGCAGCCGTCCTCGGGCACCGTCACCGTGCAGGAGCGCGTGGTCGCGGGCCCGGATGTGTTCGTGCCCCCTGAGCAGCGCCCCTTGCGCCGCGTGCTCCACGACGCGGAGCTCGCGCCGGGCCTCACGGTGCGCGACGTGGTGATGGACGCGCAGCCGAAGGGCGAGGGCGTGGCGCACGCGCGGGGCCTGCTGGCGCTGTTCCAGTTGGAGGACCTGGAGGCGCGCACCTGCGGGACGCTCTCCCGGGGACAGCGGCAGCGGGTGCTGCTCGCCCGCGCGCTGGCGTCCGGGACGAAGCTGCTGGTGCTGGATGAACCCTTCGCGGGGCTGGACGCCGGGCT
Source organism: Corallococcus sicarius (assembly GCF_003611735.1). Classification (GTDB taxonomy): domain Bacteria; phylum Myxococcota; class Myxococcia; order Myxococcales; family Myxococcaceae; genus Corallococcus; species Corallococcus sicarius. Next base: position 5,234 of record NZ_RAWG01000127.1, read on the forward strand.
GCGCGCCGCGCTCCTCACGGAGTGGCGCCGCGTGCTCAAGGCGCGGGGCGCTGGGGTGCTCTTCGCCACGCACGACGTGGGCGACGCGCTGGCGTTCGCGGACCGGCTGGTGCTGCTGCGCGCGGGCACCGTGGAGCAGCAGGGCACGCCCGAAGCCGTCTACGAAGCGCCGCGCACCGCCTTCGCCGCGTACTTCCTGGGCGGCACCAACCTGCTGCCCGGTTCGGGCTTCGGCCGCGTCGCGCGCACCGCGCTGGGCAACCTGCCGCTGAACGCCGACGCGCGCGGCCAGGTGATGTTGTCCCTGCGGCCCGAAGCGCTGAAGCTCACGCCGGACACCGACGGCGTGGCGGTGGGAGGCGCGCTGCGCGCCGAGGTGCTGGAGCGCGCCTTCCGGGGCGCGCACGTGGACTTCACCGTGTCCTGCGCGGGCATGGCGCTCGTCGTGCGCGCGGGCCCGGCGTCACCGCTGCGCGAAGGAAGCCGCGCCCGCCTGGAGGTCGTGGGCCGCGCGGAGGTGCTGGAAGAGACGAACGTCTAGGCCTGCCTGGACAGCAGGCGTGCAGGCGAAGGGCACGGGAAATGCAATCACCCGGGCCCCCCATGCGTAGGGAGGGGTATGAACATCGTAGGCCTTCGAGGAATGGGAACCCGCTTCTTCCAGTACGTGCGCGACCCGGGTGTGGGGACGTGGCGGAAGCTGGCGGGACTGCTGGCCGTCCTGTACTTCGTGTCGCCGGTGGACGCGATTCCGGACTTCATCCCGCTGCTGGGCTGGCTGGATGACCTGGGCGTGCTGTCGGGCGCGGCCTTCTTCATGGTGCGCGAGGTGCAGCGCTACCGCCCCTCCGCAACGGGCTCGGCGACGGGCGCGCCCCTGGACGGCCTGCCGCGCGACGAAGCGGGGCAGCCCCGGGTGCCCACGCTGCGCCGGCACCGCTAGCCGTCAGTCGCTGTTGCCGCCGCCCTTGTTCTCGAAGTGCACGAAGTCGATGAGGAACGTGGCGGCCACCACCAGGGTCCGGACCTGGGCGTCGTGCAACCCGTCGAACCGGACGCCGAAGTTGTCGGCGTCCGTGAACATCTCCTTGCCGAAGCCGCTCCACCGCTTGGCGATGGTGCCCACCTCGCGGCCCTGCTGCTCCACGACGAACGTCCACGGCCGGAAGAAGGGCCCGGCCAGGTGGGCCACCTCTTCGCCCCGGGGCCCGAGCACGTCGTAGGCGCGGGTGAAGAAGCGGAAGCGCTGCTGGATGCTGCCCAGGTGCCGGCCCTCGCCGTCCTCCACCTCCATCCGGGACAGCCAGAAGCGCCACGGCCGGACAAGCCGCAGCAGCGTCTCTCCGCGCGCGGACTTGAGCTCCATCGTGAAGGGGCGCTTCGCCTTGAGGAAGCTGCGCAGCAGGAACAGCCCCACGCCGCTGCCCACCTCACCCGCGAAGAAGAGCGGACGCCCGTCGTCGCCCACCACCTCGTAGCGGTTGCGACCCTCGAACCCCATGAGGATCTCCCCCCACTCCTTCACCTGCCGCACGCGCAGCGTGCGCTCACCTTGCAGCAGGGTCAGCGCCTGGGACTCGACGGGCATGGCGGGCTCCGGGACGGCGAAAAGAGGAGGTGCGGGCTAGAACTGTCCGAGCATCGTCAGCCCCAGTCCGCCATGGCGGCCCATGGCCGTGGGGGCGACGGTGACGGTCGGTGCGTCGTCCCGTGCATCATAATCACGCGTGAGGAACGTGGCGGTGCCCAGGCCGGCGAGCACCCCCACGCTGGTGCCCACGAGGAACACGTCCGCGTCCTGTTCCGCGTCCACCAGGAACAAGACGCTCGCCCCCAGCAGGCCGCCCAGGATGCCGCCCGCGTCGATGAGCAGCACCCGCCCGTGGGAGATGTCCAGGTCGCGCGAAATCAGCGCGAACGTGACGATGCCCGCGGCCACCACGCCCTGCTCGATGCCGAAGAACACGCGCTCATCGCCGTTGTTGTTCGTGGCCATCAACATCCCCGCCACCACGCCCGCCCAGAGGCCGCCGGAGTTCGCCAGCGACACCTGCCCCGCGGTGGGCTGCGCGAACTCCGCGATGAGCAGCCCCAGGCCCGTGAAGCCCAGCGCCCCCACCATCACCGACGCAATGGCGTTGTCCCCGTCCAGGTCGAACGAACCAATGGACGCCAGGCCATAGCCGAAGCCCCACACCGTGCCGGAGTTGATGGCCGCCGCCTGTCCCGGCGTCAGCCCGCTCCTCGTGAGCAGCAGTGATGCCGCCGTGCCCGCGCCGCCGCCCAGCAGCGACACCGCCACGTACGCGCGCGAGTCGTCACAGCCCGCGATGGTGCACAGCAGGATGCCCTGGGTGATGCCGTGCATCGTCTGCAGGATGGTCAGCGACGCCCGCGCCCCCTGGGAGGTGCCCTCCGCCTGCGGCGGCCGCGCGAGCGTCTCTTGCGCCAGCTTCGCGCCGGGGTTCAGCCGTGCCCGCGCCAGCCGCGCCAGCTCCGGCGCGTACGGATGCTGCGGACAGGCTTCCAGCACCCGCTCCAGTGACTCCACTGCGCGCGCGTCCTCTCCCTGCACCAGCGCATCGAAGCCGGCCAGGTAGTCCGACTCGGCGGCGCAGGCGTCCGGGCTCGCCACGAGCGGCGGCGCGGGCATGGCCGCCGCGGGCGCGGCGGACTGTGGAGCCGAAGGGGCATCACCCTGCCCGGAAGCTCCGGGCTGCGCGGCGACGAGGACGACCAGGACGAAGGGCGCGAGGAACATGGCGCCGCCACCCTAACCGACCCCCGCGAAAAGACGGGAGAGCAGGCCCCGGCATTCCTCCTGGGAATGCCGGGGCCTGTCGTGAAGCCACGCTGACCTACCGCGTCGCGAGCGTCTCCACGTGCTGGCGGAGCGCGGCCGTGTCCCCCAGCCGTCCGCCCAGGCCGGGCAGCGGCTTCGCGGCCTGTTCAATGCGGCCCCGCGTGCGCGGGCCCGACGCCACCAGCCACGCCACGCCCAGCGCCAGCTCCGCCACGTCCGGGGCCTGGGTGAGCTGCGGCGCCAGGGCCAGCAGCGCGTCCACGGCCTTCTTCACCTGCGCGCCGTGCAGCGGGTGGCTGCTGGTGATGCCCTGCCGCAGGAGCACCAGCAACATGCGCGCGGTGGCGCGGGCCTGGCGCACCGCCTCCGGTCCCTGGCCGTGGTCGTCCCACAGGCCGTTCGCGAGCTGCCGGCCCAGCAGGCCGCCCAGGTCCTCGGAGTCGAGGCCGCCCACGGCTTCGGCCACGGAGGGCAGGGCGACGTCCTGGATGGAGTAGGAGGCCGGAGGCGTGAGCTCCGCCTTCTCCTTCCGGGCGAACCCCTCCAGGGAAGACGCGCGCGGCGCGGCCGCTGGCTTCTGCGGCATCGCGGCGGACATGAGCCGGCCCAACAGGCCGCCCTTCTTCTTGGCCATTTCGCGCTCCGCTGGGGGAGCCCCGGGGGCCTCCTTGGCTGCATCCATCAGCTCCGCAGGGATTGCCCAGGAGCCCGTCGTGGCGCCATCCCTTTCCTCCTGGAAGGACGCGGGCGCGGGGGCCGGAGGAGGCGGAGGCATGGCGCCTCCCCGGGGGCCGGACGCCCTGGGCGGGGCCGCCGCGCTGCCCGCCAGCCTCGAGGGCATGCTCTTCATGGGCGGGCCCGGCAGGGGCATGCGCTCGGCCTCGCTGTCGTCAGCATCGAGTGCGCCCGGCACGGCGCTGCCGAACATGTTCCAGCCCTTCGGCGCGCTCACCGGCACGACGCGCGTCTCCGGCGTACCCGACGCGCGGCGCTCGCCCTGGCGCTCCTCCACCACCACGAAGGACGTGTACTTCGTGGCGAGCTGGTGCTCGATGGCGAGCCGCACGATGCGGTCCTTCATCGCGTCCGCGCGCCGGCCCAGCAGGCCCGCGTCCAGCCAGCCCCGGATGCGCTCGGCGGCCCACAACTTCTCCACCACCGGACGGTCCGACAGGGACGGCAGGTCCAACCGCACCGTGAGGGAGAAGGGCTCGCGGCCCGAGCGCCCCTTCAGCGTCACGCTGCCCGTGCCCCCTTGCGCATAGCGCCCGAAGAGCGTCCACGGCGTGCCGTCCACCAGCGGCGGCAGGGTGGCCGGAGCCAGCTCACTGGCCTCCACGCCGTCGAAGCGCACCTCCAGGTCGGTGATGCGCGGGGCGAGCGCCCGGGAGAACTGCGCCACCACCTTGTCGTCGATGCGCTCCCCGGGGTGGATGAACTCCACCGCGCCGTCCGTGCGCCGCGCCAGGTCGCGCAGGAGCACGTCGCTCACGTTGGTGCCGATGCCGAACGAGAACACCCGTCCCGCCCTGCGCGCGGAGAGCACCGCTTCGAGGATCTCCGTCTCGTTGCCCACCTGTCCGTCCGTCAGCAGCACCACCACGCCGTCCGGCGCGGCCTTCATCGCGGCGACGAGCGGCTCCAGCAGCTCCGTGCCGCCATGGGCATTCAGCGCGGCGACCCACGCGTCCGCCTGCTCCAGCGTCCGCTGGGTGAAGAGCACCGGCTCCGGGGCGAAGCTCCGGAAGGAGTTCTCGAAGGCGATGACGTTGAAGCGGTCGCCCTCGCGCAGGTGGCGCAGGCACAGCCTGAGCGCGGCCTGGGCCTGGGGCAGGCTTTCCCCGGCCATGGAGCCGGAGGTGTCCACGACGAACACCACCTCCTGGCGGGGCGGCGCCGTCGCCAGGTTCAGCAGGTCCGGCACCACCGTGAGCGCGAACGTGCCCGGCCCCTCCGCCTTCCGGTGGGCGACCACGGGGGTGAGCATCACGTCCGGGTTCGCGTTGCGCAGGTTCAGCACCACGTCCCGGTCCAGCGTCACCTCGCCCGCGCCCTGGCGCACGTGGTCCCGCTGGAGGCTCACGCGCGTGCGGGTGCCCTCCCGGGTGAGGACGAGGGCGTGGGACGGGCTCTCCACCACCACCTCACCGCCCACGTCGATGAGCAGGTCCATCCGCAGCCCGTAGTCCGGGTTCCCCTGGGGCGGAGAGATGCGGTCCGCGTCCGGCACCCGCGTCGTCGGGGCCGCGTTGCCGTGCGCCGTGCGGTCCCCCTTCACGGCGCCGGGCATGTACCGGGGCGCCACCAGCGTGGGCAGCATCCAGCGCACGCTGCCCTCCTCCGAGCTCAGGGCCTGCAGGAACTCCACCTCCACCAGCGTCTCCTCGCCCGGCAGCAGGTTGCCCACCTGCGCGGTGAAGACGTTGGGGCGCTCCTGGTCCAGCAGCGCCGCGCCATGGCCCTCGGTGATGGCGGTGTCGTAGGCGCGGAAGGCCTCCTCGCGCTCCTTCACCACCCCCGCCACGCGGCGGCCCGCGCACGTCATGGAGAAGGCGCTGAGCGTCGCGTCCGAGGGCAGGGGGAAGGTGTAGACGGCCTCCACCGGCTTCTTCTCGTCGTTGCGGTAGCGCTGCGTCACCCGCACGCGCGCGTGGCCTCCGAGCAGCTCGCCGGAGACTTCCACCCCTTGGAGGGGCACCTGGGCCCCGTCGCGCGTGAACAGCCCACACTTCGCCTGCTCGTTCATGACTGCTTCCCTTCTTCGGATTCCTTGATGAGGGCGCGCACCCGCTCCGCGAGCGCCCGGACCTTCGCTTCCGCCTGCTCCGACACGTGCAGTTCCAACCCCGGCGCCAGGAGCCAGCGCTGGTAACGCGCCACCTCCACCGTCGGGTCTTTCTCCGCGGCTCGCACGGTCAGCCGCGCGGGCTCCTCCGGGAGCGGCGCCGGCAGCACCGGCGTCTCCGCCAGCCGCCGCAGCTCCTCCGGCGACAGCCGCAGCAGCTCCACCTGGATGGCATCCAGTGGCAGGAACCGCGCCTGGAGCACCCGGATGGCCTTGAGCCGCACCAGGTGCTCCTCGCCGTACACCGTGTCCGGTCCCTTGAAGGGGGGCGCCGGCAGGAGGCCCCGCTGGACGTAGTAGCGGACCGTGCGCGGCGAAACGCCGACCGCCTCCGCCAGCGTGGTCAGCTTCCACTCCGTCTGTGTCTTGGGCGTGCTCACACCCTGACAGTAGGTTCCGACAGTCATGGTGTCAAGTCGTCAGTGTTGATTCGCCAGTGCAGGTGTCGGGATGGGACGGGGTGGCGGCCGGGCGGACGGTGGGACAGAAGGGGGGCATGAACGGCGTCATGGACGGCGTGGACTTCTCCTCCATCCAGCTCATCGGCACGGCGGTGACGCCCGCGGTGATGGTGTCCGGGTGCGGCATCCTGGCGACGGGGTTGGACAATCAGATCTCCCGCATCACGTCGCGCCTGCGCGACATGGTCCGCGAGTGGCGCACGCTGCCGGAGGGCCACCCGCGCCGGACGCTCCTGCGCGACGAGGTGGCCATCATGGACCGCCGCCACGCCATCCTCGCGAAGGCCATCGGCTTCACCTACGCGGCGCTCCTGTCCTTCGTGGCCACGTCGCTGCTGTACCTCTTGCGCCGCAGCCTCCCGGTGCCGGAGGAGCTGCCGGTGGCGTCCTTCTCCCTGGGCGTGCTGCTGCTGGGCACCATGGCGGTGTTCGCGCTCGCGTCGCTGCGCCTGAGTCGCCGCGCCATCGCGTTGGAGCGCGCGGAGCTCTTCCGCGACGGGTCGCCCCCGGGTGCGTCAGGGGCCTGAGCGCCGGGGTCGGCCTCATGCTCGGAGGGCCGGGGTGCGTCCCGGACTTCGGGGTGCGGGGGGCGGGAAGGTGACGGGATTTGTTCCGCAGCGCACGCGGAGGGTGCTAGCTGCTGCCTTCGCGACGGTCGTGTCTGGTACGTCCCTGCCCGAACCGCCCAGCATCGCGCTGATTTTCAAGCCTCTGGCTCAACCCGCACCGTGGAGCACGTGAACATGGCAAACACCAAGGTCTTCTTCGACATGACGATCGGTGGAGCGCCCGCCGGCCGTATCGTGATGGAGCTGTTCTCCGACGACGTTCCCAGGACCGCGGAGAACTTCCGCGCCCTGTGCACGGGTGAGAAGGGCGTGGGCCGCAGTGGCAAGCCGCTGCACTACAAGGGCTCCGCCTTCCACCGCGTCATCACGCAGTTCATGTGCCAGGGCGGCGACTTCACCGCTGGCAACGGCACGGGCGGCGAGTCCATCTACGGTGAGAAGTTCGAGGACGAGAACTTCAAGCACAAGCACACGGGCCCGGGCTTCCTGTCCATGGCCAACGCCGGCCGCAACACCAACGGCTCGCAGTTCTTCCTCACCACCGTCCCGACGCCGTGGCTCGACGGCAAGCACGTCGTCTTCGGCAAGGTCGTCGAGGGCATGGACGTCGTGAAGAAGATCGAAGCCGTGGGCTCGCAGTCCGGCGCGACGCGCCAGCCCGTCGTCATCGCGGACAGCGGCCAGCTGTAATCCACGGCGGTCCGTCCGATGTGATGTGAAGAGGTCCACCCGTGCGTCACGCGCGGGTGGACCTTTGTCGTTCAGGACAGGCCATGTCCGGGCGAAGCGTCCTCGTCCTCCTCCTCGCGCCCGGGCCGTGACGGCTCGGGCCGGGAGGGCCGGGTGCCCATGGCGCCGAGGGTGCGCAGCAGGTCCAGCGGAATGGGCAGGATGGTGTGGTTGCCGCCGCCGGTGATCTCCACCAGCGTCTGGAGGTAGCGCAGCTGGAGCGTGGCGGGGTTGCGGCTGATGACCTCCGCGGCCAGGGAGAGCTTCTCGGCGGCCTGGTGTTCGCCCTCGGCGGCGATGATCTTCGCGCGGCGCTCGCGCTCCGCTTCGGCCTGACGCGCGATGGCCCGCTGCATCTCCAGCGGCAGGTCGATGTGCTTCACCTCCACGTTGGACACCTTGACGCCCCACGGGTCGGTGCGCGCGTCCAGCACCTGTTGCAGCTCGTGGTTGATGCGCTCGCGCTGCGACAGCAGCTCGTCCAGCTCCACCTGGCCCAGGATGGCGCGCAGCGTGGTCTGCGCGATCTGGCTGGTGGCGTAGAGGTAGTCCTCCACCTGGAGCACGGCCTTGTCCGCCTGGATGACGCGGAAGTAGACGACGGCGTTCACCTTCACGCTGACGTTGTCCTTGGTGATGACGTCCTGCGGGGGCACGTCGCGCGCCACGGTGCGCAGGTCGATGATGACCATGCGTTCAATGAAGGGGATGAGCCAGCGGAAGCCCGCGCGCTTGAGGCCCACGAAGCGGCCCAGCCGGAACACGACGCCGTTCTGGTACTCGGTGACGATGCGCACGCCGGAGATGAAGAGGAGGAACAGCAGGACCACGGGGATGAGGAAGCCCAGCGCGCCGAACAGGTCATTCATGGCATCGCCTCCGTGACGGTGAGGGTGAGCCCTTCCACGGCGCGCACCACGACGCGCGCGCCCTCATGGATGGGTTGGAAGGACACGGCGCGCCAGCGCTCGCCGTGGACGAACACCTCGCCGCCCGAAGGCGTGACGGGCCCGAGCGCCGTGCCCGCTTCGCCGACGAGCCCCGCGTCACCGCCCCGCTGCGGCAGCTTGCGCGTCTGGGCGCTGCGGTACGCGAGGAAGGCCGCGGCCCCGGCGAAGAGCAGGGCGGTGGGCAGGATGACGCCCCAGGTCGGTCGGAAGGACGGCTCCACGAACCAGCCGGGCTCGAAGCGGTCCACCAGGAACACGCCCCCCAATATCAGCAGGCCCGTGCCCGCGGCGCCCAGCAGGCCGCTGGTGATGAAGAGCTCCGCGATGATCAGCCCCACGCCCACGAGCATCAGCACCAGCGCGCCGGTGCGCACCGGCAGCGTGGCCGATGCAATCAGCGCGAGCACCAGCGCCACGACGCCGACGAGCCCCGGCACCACCGCGCCGGGATGGGACAGCTCCATCACCAGCCCCAGCGCCGCGACGAGGAACAGCAGGTAGAGGATGGACGGGTGCGCGAGCGCATGGACCACGCGCTGGGAAAGCCCCGGCGCCAGCGACTCGATGCGGGCCTCGCGCGTGGAGAGCGTCACCGTGTCGCCGCCCGCGACCTCCACGCGGCGCCCGTCCACGGCGGTGAGGAACGCGGCCTCGGTGGGGGCGACGAACTCCACCACGCGGAGCTCCACGGCGCGGTCGGCGGGGACGCTGGCGCTCTCGCGCACGGCCGCCGCGGCCCACTCGGAGTTGCGGCCCCGCTGGCGCGCAATGCCTTCCGCGAAGGCGACGGTGTCGTTCTCGATCTTCCGGGCAAGCTGTTCGCCGCCCAGTTGCTCGACGTCCTCGCCTCCGGCTCCCACCGGGTGCGCGGCGCCGATGTTCGTCCCGGGCGCCATGGCGCTCACGTTCGAGGCGAGCGCGATGAAGACGCCCGCGCTGCCCGCATGCGCGCCGGACGGCCCCACCCAGACGAGCACGGGCACATGCGAGCCCAGGAAGGCACGCACGATGGCGCGCGTGGCCTCCAGCGAGCCACCCGGGGTGTCCAGCCGCACGAGCAGCGCCTGGGCCCCCATCTCCTCCGCGCGCTTCACGCAGTCCGCCAGGTACGCGCCGGAACCGGCGTCCACCACGCCCTCCAGCTCGCACCGCGCGATGGGCGACGAAGAGGCCGCGGGGGCCGCTGAAGCGCAGAGGCCCAACACGAAGAAGAGGCAGATGACCAGCCAGCCCCAGCGCCCGCGACGGTGTCGGGCCTCCGCGAAACGGAAGGGCTCCGACGCTCTGTCGACGTGCTCCCTCATGGCAGCCGCTTCCTTCCGGTGCGCACATCCATCCCGCACACGGACTGCGCCAACGGTGCGCATCGGCGCCGTGGGCGACAGGGTCGCGAAGCCGAGGGCCTGGAGGGCATCCGACCAGGGAGGGCCCGCGGTCTCGCCTGGGCATCCAGTGGTGGACGTTGCAGGGGATGCGCGTTGCTGGGGGAGGACGCACCTCCCTAGGGTCGCTCTCGAACTTCGCCAGGAGGTTTCATGCGTCGTGCCGTGCTGCTCATCGCTGCTCTGGGCCTGACCGCTGGAGCGGTGGCCTGCAAGACCACCCAGCCTCCTGGAACGGAGGACCAGCAACCCATCCAGGGTCCGGACACGGCCCGCGAGCCCATGCAGAACGTGCCTGACGAACCCCCTGGCCCCGGCAGCCCCATCAATGCGCCGGGCGTGGATGGTGGCACCCCCGAAGAGGGGGAGTCCCCTCCCTGACACGGGCCCCTCCGTGACACGGGCCCCCCGTGTCACGGGTCCGCCGCGCGAACAGGGTTTCCGCCGGGAACACGCGTGCCATACGGTCCAGGCTCCCGGGCTCCGGCGTCGCGAGGTGCGCGACGCAGGAGCAACGCCAGGAGGGCGCACGGTGGAGACCACGGTCTACAGGGCGGAGCGGGTGTGGACGTTGGATCCGGAGCGTCCGCGCGCGGAGGCGCTGGCGGTGCGTGACGGGCGGGTGCTCGCGGTGGGAACGCTCGCGGAGGTGCGCGCCGCCGCGGGTCCCGGCGCGCGCGAAGTGGACCTGGGCGCGGCCACGGTGGTGCCCGGACTGGTGGACGCGCACGCGCACCTGCACGGCCTGGGACGCAGCCTGACGACGGTGCGCCTGGAGAAGTCACCCTCGGAGGAGGACGTCCTCCATCGGCTGTCGCGAGCGCCCGCGTCGAGCTTCCAGGGTGACTGGTTGATCGGCAAGGGCTGGGATCAGAACGAGTGGCCCGGCGCCGCGTTCCCGGGCCGCGCGGAGCTGGATGCGCGCTTCCCCACGACGCCGGTGTTCCTCACGCGCGTGGATCATCACGCGGCGTGGGTGAACGGAGAAGCGCTGCGCCGCGCGGGCATCACGCGGAACACGCCGGATCCGGAAGGGGGCCGCATCCTCCGGGACGCGAGGGGCGAGCCCACCGGCGTGCTGGTGGACAACGCGATGGACGCCGTGGCCGCGGCGATGCCTGCTCCCACGCCCGCGCAACTGGAGACCCGGCTGCGCGCCGCGCTGGAGCGCTGTGCCCAGGTGGGGCTCACGGGCGTGCACGACGCCGGCATGGACCTGGGCGCCTTCCGCATGTTGCAGGCCTGGGACGCGGCGGGGACGCTGCCCCTGCGCGTGTACGCGATGGCCGCGGGCCAGGGCGACGAGCGCCACGCCTACCTGGAGCAGGGGCCCTGGCAGGGGCGTCACCTGACGATGCGCGCGGTGAAGTTCCTGGCGGATGGAGCGCTGGGCAGTCGCGGCGCGGCGCTGCACGAGGACTACAGCGACGAACCCGGCCAGCGGGGCCTGTTGCTGCTCGCGCCCGAGGAACTCGAGGCACGGGCCCAGGCCTTCATGGCCCGGGGCTTCCAGGTGTGCATCCACGCCATCGGGGACCGCGCCAACACGCTGGTGGTGGACGTGCTCCTGCGCGGCGCCGAGCGGACGGGGACGAAGGCCCTGCGCCACCGCGTGGAGCACGCGCAGATCCTCCGTCCGGAGGACATCCGCAGGCTGGGCGCCGCGGGGCTGGTGGCGAGCGTGCAGCCCACGCACGCGACCAGTGACATGCCCTGGGCGGAGACGCGGCTGGGGCGCGAGCGACTGAAGGGCGCCTACGCGTGGCGCACGCTGAAGGACGCGGGCGCGCACCTGGCGCTGGGCAGTGACTTCCCCATCGAGAACCCGGACGTGCTCGCGGGGCTCTACGCGGCGCGCACGCGGCAGGACGCGAAGGGCTGGCCCGAGGGCGGCTGGTGGCCGCACGAGCGCCTGAGCGCGGCCGAGTCCCTGGAGGGCTTCACGGTGGGGCCCGCGTGGGCTTCGTTCGAGGAGGCGCGGCGCGGCAGGTTGAAGCCCGGCCTGGACGCGGACTTCGTCGCGCTGTCGGCGGATCCGCTGGAGGGGCCCGCACCGGCGTTGGTGGACGCGCGCGTGCTGGCCACGGTGGTGGCGGGCGCGGAGGTGTTCCGGGCCACCGGGTGATTGTGATTACCCGCCGAAGATGTGTGAGCGCGCGGCCTCGGCGATGGCAACGACGGCGGGGTGGCGCAGGCGGCGCTCCACGGTGATGGCGTAGAAGCACTGCTCGATTTCGTCGGTGTGCCCGATGGCGGTGACGTTGAACTGCCGCTGCACCTCGGCGTCGATGATGGAGGGCATGGCGAAGATGCCGTGTCCCTTCTGTCCGAAGGCCTGGAGCAGGGCGCTGTCGTCGAAGTCACCGGCGATGACGGGCACGATGCCCCGGCGCTCGAACCACAGGTCCAGCGAGCGGCGCACCGAGGACTCCTCGGACGGCAGCAGCATGGGCGCGCCGTTGAGGGACTGGGGGAAGTCCTTGCGCAGGTGCGCGAGCGACGCGGCGGCGAAGAACGTCACGCCGCACTTGCCCAGCAGGTGGTTGAAGGAGCGGACGCTGACGGGCTCGGAGCCGGGCGCGTCCGCGAGCACCACGTCCAATTCATGCAGTGCCAGCGACGCGAGCAGCTGGGGCAGGGGGCCCTCGCGGCAGATGATGCGCAGCGAGGGCCCGGCGTCGAGCGCGGGCTTGAGCAGCTGTTCGGCGACGAGCTTGGGGATGACGTCCAGCACGCCCACGTTGAGGCGCAGCTGCTGCCCGGTGGGCAGGCCGGAGACGACGTTCTTCAGCTCGTTGCCCAGGCGGAAGATCTCATCCGCGTAGCGCATGACGGTGCGGCCCACGTCGGACAGGACGAGCTTGCGGCCCTTGCGCTCGAAGAGCTGGTGGCCCAGGGACTCCTCGAGGAGCTTGATCTGCGTGCTGATGGTCGGCTGGGCGAGGCGCAACTCCTCGCTCGCCTTGGCGATGCTGCCCGCCCGCGCAACCGTCCAGAAATACAGGAGATGGTGATAGTTGAGCCACGCCATGACTTAGGAATAACCGAAGGGTTTCATCCAAACTAGCTTATTTTTTTATGGATGCCCCCCGCTTATCTCTACGCCTGTCACCGCGCGATGGGAGTGCGGCGGACTGATTGGGGAGGTGCGTTCATGGAAGCCATCTACGAGGAGCGCGTGTCCACGGTGGAGGGTGGTGTGGAGTCCGGGGTGGATGCGGCTGAAGTGGAGTCTCGGGTGCGGGGGCACCTGGAGCTGGTCCGGCGTCTGGCGTGGAAGTACCGCTGGACGGGCCTGTCGCTGGAAGAGCTGGTGTCGGAAGGCAACGTGGGCCTGGTGGAGGCGGCGCGCCGGTTCGAGGAGCGGGGTGTCCCGTTCGGGGCCTACGCGCAGCAGTGGATCCGCGCGCGCATCCGGGCCTACGTGTCGCGCACCTGGAGCATGGCGGGGGGCCGGGCGCCCTGGATTGTCTTCCAGCTGCGGCGGGAGCGGGCGCGGCTGGAGGCCCGGTGGGGCGAGGGTCACCCGGAGGTGCTCAAGCGGCTGGCCGAGTCCCTGGGGAAGCGTGAGGAGGAGGTGACGCGGGGGTCGGAGGCGCTGAGCCGGGACGTGTCACTGGACGCGCCGCTGGGCTGGGAGGGCGAGGTGACGCAGCTGGACATGCTGGAGTCGGACCTGGACTCGCAGGAGGACCTGGCGGACCGGGACGTGTGGGCGCGGAAGCTCCACCAGAGCGTGGCGGAGGCCTGGCCGGAGCTGGACGCGCGGGAGCAGGCGCTGGTGAAGGAGCGGATGCTGGTGGAGGACGGGGTGAGCGCGGAGCTGCTGGCCCGGCGCTTCGGGGTGACGGCGGTGCGCATCCGGCAGATTGAGCAGGGGCTGCGCCAGAAGCTGCGCCAGCGGCTGACGGCGGGGTGCACGGCCTGGGACGGCGAGGCCCTGCGGCTGGCGGCCTGATCGCTGGGGGAGGGACAGGCCCCGTGGAAAGAGGTTGACGGCCGGGGCAAGGCCCCGTAAATCGGCGCTGCCGTTCGCGTTGCGCAGCACGCCCAAGTAGCTCAGTCGGTAGAGCAGGGGACTGAAAATCCCCGTGTCGGTGGTTCGATTCCGCCCTTGGGCACAAGACAGCACGAAGAGTTCAGGGCGTCAGACTCCGGTCTGGCGCCCTTTCTTTTGTCCGCGGGTGGAATCGTCAGGTAGCGGCGCCAATGCGTGACACGACCAGGCCGAACTTCTGGCTGTGACCCTCGCGCCGGCACCAGTCCTTGATGACGTTCAGGTCCACTTCATTGGCCTGTGCGTGGAAGACGGCGATCGCCTGTTCCAGGCCGCTGAAGTCGTTCCAGAAGAGAAGGGACGCGAGTCGGTCACGGCATGAGTCGGTGGGCGACAGGACGTACAGCACCTCGTCGTCACGACGGACGGTGCTCCAGCTCTTGATCAGGTCGTCCCCCACCGCCAGCGGCCCGTTCGGAAACTCCAAAAGGAAGTGGGAGCGTGGGTGACGGTAGAAGTCTCCCTTCCTGGTGAAGCCGAGCGCAGCCAGCGCCGCTTCTCCTCCCGTTCCCCTGAGTGTGATCACGAAGTCGAGGTTTCCTGATTGGTACGCCTCTGGCGCGTAGTAGGTCGCCGCGCTTCCGCCCGTGAGCACCGCGTGGAAGCCCTGGCGATCCAGTGCTGTGCACACGGCGAAGGCAATGTCCGTGAGCGAAGACGTGGGCTCGATCACGAGAGCCCCGGCTTGCCAGCGCGGCGGGGACGGCGCCGTCGCGCGGCGAGCTTGGACTGAAGGTCCCTGTCGTGCTCTCCGAGTTTCCAGAGCAGCGCGCTGAGCTCGGCGTGCGCGAAGTATCGAGGGTTCAGGGAGACCGCACGCGTTCGCCCCATCAACCGACTGACGATGATCGCTTCCCGTTCGAGCGACGCCAGAATGGATTGGACTGTGTACGGGCGTACGCCGAGCAGCGCCGCCAACTCGCTGGGATAGGTTTCTTCGAGCAGGCGGGTGGCCACGAGCACCGCCGTCCTGGTCGAAGTACCAAAGAGCCGGGAACCATCTTCGAGCACGAGGCAAACCTACCCATTTTCTTGGTGATATTGCCAACGTTCTTGGTGATGGTGCCAGGGATTTTGGCCATAGCGGCACTCGGCGCGCGGTGAGGTAATCGGTGATTGTGTGTAAATGTAGACCAAAGTGGTTTACATAAACAACACCTCCCGTGATCCGCCCCGTGAACGACCTGAAGCCCACTGACGCCCCTGCTCGCGCTGCTCCCTCCTGGCGCCTGCTGGTGGGCGCATGGCTGGTGCTGCTCATCGTCCTGAAGCTGTGGGACCTGGCCCCGCCCCGCGTCATGGGCGCGCAGGCCGCCCCCGAGCAGTTCTCCGCCGAGCGTGCCCGCACCGACCTGGAGGCCCTCACGCGCGCGCCCCGCCCCGCCGGCACTCCGGCGCACCGCGAGGCCCGGGAGTACCTGCTGCGCCGGCTCTCCGAGCTGGGCTTGAAGGGCGAGGTGCAGTCGACGTCGGTGGTCAGCACGTGGTGGGGAATCCCCTACGACGCCGCGCACGCCGACAACGTGATGGCGCGCCTGCCCGGGACCGATTCGACCGGCGCCGTGCTGCTCATGGCGCACTATGACTCCGTGCCGCACAGCCCCGGGGCCGGTGACGACGCCTCCGGGGTCGCCGTGCTCCTGGAGACGCTCCGCGCGCTGAAGGCCACGGGCCCGCTGCGCAATGACCTCATCTTCCTCTTCACCGACGTGGAGGAGGCCGGCGCGTTGGGCGCCCAGGCGTTCCATGCGCAGCACCCGTGGGCCCGCGACGTGGGCATGGTGCTCAACTTCGACTCACGCGGTGCCAGCGGCGCCACCGTCCTCTACGAAACCAGCAAGGGCAACGCCCGCCTCATCCAGGCGCTCGCGGAGTCGGTTCCCCGGCCCGCGGCGTCCTCGCTGTTCCCGGAGGTGGCTCGTCGGCTCGGACACTCCACCGACCTGCGCGTCTTCCGCGAGGCGGGCGTGCCGGCGATGAACTTCGGCTTCACCGACTCCTCGTCGCACTACCACACGTCCCAGGACCGGCTGGACCAACTGGACCTGCGCAGCGTGCAGCACATGGGCATGTATGCGCTCGCGCTGGGGCGCACGTTCGGTGACCGCGACCTGCGTCAGCTCCAGGCGGAGGACGCGGTCTTCTTCGATGTGCTCCTGGGCTGGATGGTCCGCTACCCCGGCTTCCTCGTGCTTCCCCTCGCGGCGCTCCTCCTGCTGGCCCAGGTCGCCCTCATGGTTCGCGCCCGACGTTCGGGCGTCGCCACCTTCCGGGGCATCGCGCTCAGCGCGCTCGGCTTTCTCGCCATCATCGTCCTCGCCACAGCCGCGACGTACGTCGTGCTGTTCGTGCTTCGCCGCGTGGATCCGTCGCTGGTGATGATGCGGGACCCCTATGACGCCACGTGGTACCGACTCGGGCTGACGGGGACGGGCGCGGGGCTGACGGCGGCGCTGTACCGCCTGCTGCGACGCTGGCGACCGGCGGAGGAGGTCGCGCTCGGGGCCCTCGTCTCCTGGAGTGTCCTGCTCGCGGTGTCCAGCGTGCTGGCCCCCGGGGTCAGCTACCTGTTCGCGTGGCCGCTCGCGGGCGCGCTGGTGGGGCTCGCGGCCCTGTCCTGGGCCCGGCGCACCGGACGCTCCTTCGTGGCCCTGGGGGGACTGCTGCTCGCCGCGGTGCCTGTGATTGCCATTGCCGTTCCAGCCCCGTTCCTGGTGTTCGTCGCCCTCCAGCTGCCGCGCGGCTACATGGCCGTCACCGCGGTGGCGCTGATGATGGGCGCGCTGCTGCCCCAGCTCGAGCTGCTGGGCGCGGGCCGGTCCTTCCGTCTCGCCGGGCTGCTGGCCTTCATGGGCGTGGCCCTGCTGGGCGTCGGGCTCGGCAGGTCTGGCTTTTCGGCGGAGAAGCCCCGGCCCTCGGGGCTCACGTACGCGGTGGATCAGGCTTCAGGACAGGCCTGGTGGCTGACCACGGATGACGAACCGCCCGCGGCCCACGCCCGCCTCTTCCCGTCGGACACGATGCGCCCCGCGCCGGGCGTCCTCAGCCCCTATGACCTGGGCGACGTCACCCGGGCCGGCAGTGCTCCGGTGGAGCCCCTTCCGGCCCCGACACTGGAGCTCCTCCACGAGGAGCCAGCGGGCTCCGGGCGACGTCTGCGACTCAAGGTCCGCTCCGCGCGACAGGCCCCGGAGCTGACGGTCTACGTGGCGTCGGAGACCACGGTCGTCCGGGCCCGCATCGATGGGCGTGACGTCGTGGAGTCTCCGCCCCACCTGTCGAACGAACGGCGACCGTGGAGCTTCCGCTACCTGGGGCTCCCCTCCGATGGCTTCGAGCTCGTGCTCGAACTGGCGGACGCGCGTCCCGTCGAACTGCGCGTCATCGACCGGACCTACTCGCTGCCGGGCTCGCACGAGGCCCCGGACCTGATGAGCGTGCCGTTCTACCTGGCGGGCTCGACCTTCAACTCACAGCGCTTCGGCTTCTGATCAGTGTATGGGGTTGGACAGAGACCTGCCCATCTGGCCATTGGCGGCAAGAAAAACCGCCTGTTAGCGTTTTGCCCCTACCTGCGAGGATCCGCATGCATGCCGGGGGGCAGCACCCGTGGGAGCTCAGTCTCTCGGAGCAGCAGCAGCGTGATTTTGAACGGGATGGGTTTGTCGGCCCGCTCCCCCGGTTTCTACCCATCGACGAAATCGATGCGCTGCGGCGTGAGCTGGACGACCTGGTGTCGAACAACCGGAGCCACCCGCTCTATGGACGGTTCTCGGTGCGCGACTGGCACCTGGCGTCGCCCCTGGCGATGCGCCTCTTCACGCATCCCGCCATCGTCCGGCGCCTCCAGCAGCTCGCGGGGGAGGACCTGCTCCTCTGGCGCTCGAAGGTCATCCACCAGGCACCGGGGGATGGGGAGGGCGGCTGGCACCAGGAGTGGGGTTGGTTCAATGGCGAGGAGATTGGCAACGACCGCCCGGCGCTGATCCCCACCAGCGTCGGTGGGGACTGGTGGAACCTCACGGTCTGGGTGGCGCTGGATGACATCACGCCGGACACCGGACCGCTGCGCTTCGTCCGGGGCTCGCAGAAGACGCGCTATCCCATCCGGATGGTGCCGATGGTGGACTCGGCGTTCTTCCAGGATCCCTTCATCGGGGAGCCGGATGTGGCGACGCTGGTGGAGCGGGCCCGGGAGAACCGGCTGGTGCTCGACACCGACACGTCCCGGATGTTCGACGGCATCGATGCCCAGCTCCTGTCGCGGGACGCGCTGAAGACCTATGTCAGGAATTGGCTGGCCAGCCTCCAGGCCGCCAATCCGCTTCCCTTCGACGTCCCGGCGGAGAGCCTGGCCACGCTGACGATGAAGAAGGGCGACTTCGTCATCTTCTCGGAGCGGACGTTGCACGCGCTGCTCCCGAACGGCACCGCGAGCGACCGGATCGCCATCAACTGCCGGGTGACGACATCCGACACGCTCGTCTACCCCGGCCGCCTGCGGGGCGACTTCATCGACGGAACCAACCTGGACATCTCGCGGCACCGCTGCGTGCTGCTGTCGGGCCGGAAGCTCAACCGCGCCAATGCCTGTCTTCACGATGAGGCCGGGGCGCTCCTCGCGGGCCTGGCCCCTCGCGCGCATGGCCTGCTGGGAGAGCGATTGCTGGACCGGGCCGATGCTCCGGGACTCCACTGCTGGGAGAACCGCCTGGATGCGCGGACGGTCCCCTTGCTCGGGGGCGCCAGGGTGCTCGGGTCGGTCCTCATCCCTGGCGTGACGTACGTGGAGATGGCGCTCGCGGCGGCGGGGGAGGTGCTCGGCCGCCGTCCGGTGTCCGTCGAACAGGTCGAGTACCACCACGCGCTCGTGCTCCAGGAGGACGCGGCGCGGCGGATCCAGCTGTCGCTCCAGCGCGAGGGCGAGGGCGCGGCGGTGCGCGTGCACAGCCGCCCCGCGGAAGGCGCCGGGCCCTGGCAGCTCCACGCCAGCTTGCGGCTCCGACTGGAAGCGGCGGCCCTGCCGGAGCCGGGAAGTAGTGCGGTGCGAACGGGACGTCGCTCCGCGGGCTGATCTGGAAAAGGGAAGACGGCACACATGAACGCGCGAAGCCCCAGCAGTGGCCCTGCTGTCGACTGGAGTCTGTCCTTCTTCGCGAGCGGCGAGGGGCGGGGTGACAAGTACCGGCTGCTCTTCGACGCGGCCCGCTTCGCGGACACCCAGGGCCTGCGCGGCATCTGGGTGCCCGAACGCCACTTCACGCCCCTGGGCGGGCTCTTCCCGCAGCCCTCGTTGCTGCTGGCGGCGCTGGCGCGCGAGACGCGCAACCTGCGGCTGGGCGCGGGGAGCATCGTGGTCCCGCTCCACCACCCGGTGCGCGTCGCGGAGGAGCTCGCCGTCGTGGACAACCTGTCCGGCGGACGGGTGGTGGCGTCGTTCGCTTCGGGGTGGCACCCGGGCGACTTCACGCTCGCGCCCGAAGCCTACGAGGACCGGCGCCGCGTGATGCTCCAGGGCGTGGAGACGGTGCGCCGGCTGTGGAGCGGTCAGCCGGTGAGCCTGCCCGGCGGTGATGGGCTCGACCATGAGGTGCGCATCTTCCCGACGCCGCTCCAGCGCACGTTGCCCACCTGGCTCACGTCGACGGGCTCCGCCGCGACGTTCGAGACCGCCGGGGCCATGGGCACCAACGTCCTCACCCACCTCGTGGATCAGGACCTGGAGGTGCTGGCGGGGAGGATCGCCGCCTACCGCCGGGGCCGTCAGCGGGTGGGGCTTCCCGAGGACGGCGGCACCGTCACGGTGATGCTGCACACGTTCCTCGGGGATGACGAAGCGCGGGTGCGCGCCCAGGCCCGTCCGGCGTTCCGTCGCTACCTGCTGGCGAACGCGCCCCTGCTCCAGGCGAGCGCCCACAGCCGGGGCAGGGCGATGGACCTGTCCCTGCTCACGGAGAGCGACATCGAGGCGCTCGTCGACCACCAGTTCGAGCGGTTGTTTTCGGGACACGCCCTGCTCGGCACTCCGGAGAAGTGCGTCCCGCTGGTGCGGAGCCTGACGGCGTTGGGCGTCGGCGAGATTGCCTGTCTGGTGGACTTCGTCGACGAGCCGGGCGAGGTGCTCGAAGGCCTCCACTCCCTGCTGCGCCTGCGCGAGCTGTGCGCGGCGCCCCCGAGGAGCCGGCCCGCGCCCCTGACGGCGCCCCCCATCCAGGCGCCCCCGGCGGCGCCTTCGCTGGAGGCGCTGCGCTCCCGCGCGGAGGAGGTGCTCGCGGGTGAGACGTTCTATGCGCGCCTGCTGAAGGCCGGAGGCGACCATGGGCCGGGCTTCCGGCTCGTCACGCGGCTGTGGCGCAGTGCTGATGAAGCGCTCGCGGAGCTGGAGCTTCCCGCGTCCCTGCGCGCGGACCTGGGCCGCTACCCGGCGCACCCGGCGCTGCTCGACAGCTGCTTCGGGGTGTTGATCGCGACGGCGCTCGCGGGGGACGTGGAGGCCGGGGCGGGGCAGGTG